>JAVHOP010000078.1:0-38678 GCA_036170135.1 Flavobacteriaceae bacterium
CTCATCGGGATATCCCGAAATTTCGGGACTCGCCCAAAAAGTCTGTAATAAAAAAAGCCTTACTTTTTAGTAAGACTTTTCTTTGTTTGCTCCTCCTCTTGGGCTCGAACCAAGGACCCTCTGATTAACAGTCAGATGCTCTAACCAACTGAGCTAAGGAGGAATTTATTTCCTTCTTTTCCTCTTAGTCCTCTGATTAATCCCGCAGGTGCGGGACTCTAACCAACTGAGCTAAGGAGGAATTTCTACTACTTTTCAACTAAACCCTTTTAATAGTCCTAATTGTCAGACTATAAATAACTGGGCTAAGGAGGAATTTTGCTTTAGCGAGTGCAAATATAAATGTTTTTATATTTTTAGCAAGTCTAATATTAAATTATTTTGCCAAATATTTAATATCGTTTATTGAGGTCCTCCTCTTAAAAATTGTATTTTTGGAGCAATTATTTATAACATAAATAAAATCAGTAGTTAAATGGAAAAATTCTCGTTTTTAAACGCGACACATACGGCATATTACGCCGATTTATACGATACGTATTTAAAAAATCCCGATACCCTAGAACCAAGTCTGCGCAGCTTTTTTCAAGGTTTCGATTTTGCCAATGCAAACTATGAATTAGAAGCCAACGAAACTGAGGTTCCAGAACAAGTTCAAAAAGAATTTAAAGTTATCGATTTAATAAATGCCTATCGTATTCGAGGACATTTATTTACAAAAACCAACCCGGTAAGAGACCGCCGCAGCTATCAGCCAACTCTAGCTATTCATAATTTTGGTCTTTCGGTTAGCGACCTAGAAACCTTTTTTAACGCGGGTATGATTCTGGGTTTACAACCTACAAAACTAAAGGAGATTATTGTACATCTTGAAGCCATTTATTGCGATACCATTGGCATTGAATATATGTACATTCGCAAACCCGAAGAGTTAAAATGGTGGCAAGATAAATTAAACGAAAATGACAACCATCCAAAATATTCGGTCGATACCAAAAAATACTTGTTATCTAAATTAAATCAAGCAGTTACTTTCGAACAGTTTTTACAAACAAAATTTGTCGGTCAAAAACGCTTTTCGCTTGAAGGGGGTGAAACTTTAATCCCCGCTTTAGCAAGTTTGATAAGAAAAGGTGCCGAAGATTATCAGATTGGTGATTTTGTACTAGCTATGGCGCATAGAGGACGTTTAAATACCCTCGTAAATATTTTTAGAAAACCTGTGCGCGAGCTATTTAATGAGTTCGAAGGAAAAGATTTTGAAGATTATGATTTTGATGGTGATGTAAAATACCACCTCGGTACTACTTATCGAAAAACCCTTAGAAATAAAAAAGAAGTAACCTTAAATTTAGTACCAAATCCCTCACATCTCGAAACTTCAGGTGCTGTTGCACAAGGTATTTCTAGGTCAAAAATCGAAACGCAATACGGTGGCGACAGTTCTAAAGTTTTGCCAATTATTGTCCACGGCGATGCAGCAATTGCTGGTCAAGGCGTGGTATATGAAGTTATTCAAATGAGCCAATTAAACGCCTACCAAACGGGAGGAACCGTTCATATTGTAGTTAACAATCAAGTTGGATTTACAACCAATTATCTCGATGCCCGCTCTAGTACCTATTGTACCGATGTTGGCAAAGTAACGCTTTCACCAGTTTTGCACGTTAATGCTGATGATGTAGAAGCCGTTACACACACAATTCAACTAGCATTAGATTTTAGGATGCGTTTTAAACGCGATGTCTTTATCGATTTATTAGGCTACCGAAAATATGGGCATAACGAAGGGGATGAACCGCGATTTACCCAACCTAAATTGTATAAAGCCATTGCCAAACAGCCCAATCCAAAAGATATTTATGCCGATAAATTAATTGCCGATGGCGTGATTGATGAGGTTTATATTAAAGATATCACGGCAAGTTTTAAAGAACTACTCGAAAATGAGTACAACAAATCTAAACAAGATAATGTATCAATTATTCATCCTTTTATGGATGAAAAATGGCGACATTTTGAGTACAAGGGTTACGATGAATTGTTTGAAGAAATCGATACCAACGTTTCAATAAAACAATTAACCGAAGTAATAAATGCTATCTCTAAAGTGCCAGAAGGCGCTAAATTTTTAAGAAAAGCCGAACGTATTTTGGAAGACCGTGCTACGATGTTTTTTAAAACCGATAAACTAGATTGGAGTATGGGCGAATTGTTGGCTTATGGTTCTTTAATGCAAGAAGGCTACAATGTGCGCATGTCGGGGCAAGATGTTGAACGTGGGACGTTTTCACATCGTCATGCCATTTTGCGCGATGAAATCTCTGAAAAAAGAGTCAATTTACTGAACAAAATAAAAGGAGTTGTAGGCAAATCAAACATTTATAATTCCTTATTATCTGAGTATGGTGTGCTCGGATTTGAATATGGGTTTGCTCTGGCTGATCCAGATACCTTAACTATTTGGGAAGCACAGTTTGGCGATTTTAGCAATGGGGCACAGATTATGTTTGATCAGTATATCAGTGCCGCCGAAGATAAATGGAAACAACAAAATGGCATCGTGGTTTTATTGCCTCACGGTTACGAAGGACAAGGAGCTGAGCATTCTTCGTCGCGTATCGAGCGTTATTTACAATTGTGTGCGGTTGATAATATGACCGTTGCTAACTGTACCACACCAGCTAATTTATTCCATTTGCTTAGACGCCAAATGAAACGGAATTTTAGAAAGCCCTTAATAATTTTTACACCTAAGAGCTTGCTCCGACATCCTTTAGCGGTATCTTCGGTTGAAGATTTTACAAATGGCAGTTTTCAAGAATTAATTGATGATTCCATTAATCCTGACAAAGTAAAAAGACTTGTTTTTTGCTCGGGTAAATTGTACTATGAATTAGTAACCGAACGCCAGAATTTAATTCGAGACGACATTGCGCTCATACGTGTTGAGCAATTATTTCCGCTACACCGCGCAAAAATTAAACAGATAATTAATAAATATACGCAAGTAAATGAATATGTTTGGGCACAAGAAGAGCCTTTAAATATGGGCGCTTGGAGTTATATGTTACAACATTTTAACGAAGTGAAATTAGAAGTTGTAGCTCGAAAATTGAGTGCAGCTCCAGCCTCGGGGTCAAATGTGCGTTTTAAAAATCGCCAACAAGAGATTATAAATAAAGTATTTAACAAAATAAATTAATAATGTTTTACGATGATTTTAAAAATGAAAGTACCCTCACCAGGAGAGTCTATTACCGAAGTAGAAATTGCACAATGGTTGGTTAACGATGGTGATTACGTTGAAAAAGATCAGGCTATAGCCGAAGTTGATTCCGATAAAGCAACCCTAGAATTGCCAGCTGAAGAAAGTGGCGTGATTACCCTAAAGGCTAATCAAGGTGATGTTGTGGCTGTTGGCGCTGTAGTTTGTTTAATCGATACAGATGCTGTAAAACCAGCTGATATTAAACAAGCTGTAAAAGTAAGCGAGATTGAAAAATTGAGTGAGAAGCTTCCCGAAGTGAAAATAGAAGTAAAAAAATCGTATGCCAGCGGATTGCCTTCACCGTTGGCTAAAAAAATATTAGAGGAAAAAGGTATTGAAGCTTTTCAAGTAATAGGAACTGGTATCTCGGGAAGAATAACTAAAGAGGATGCTTTAAATGCGATGCCAAGTATGGGAACACCAACGGGTGGAACGAGAGGTGTTGAACGCATAAAACTATCGTTATTGCGCCGTAAATTAGCTCAACGATTAGTCGCTATAAAAAATGAAACCGCCATGTTGACTACTTTTAATGAAGTCGATATGAAGCCAATTTTTGATTTGCGCAATCAATACAAAGATGCTTTTAAAAACAAACACAATGTAGGACTTGGTTTTATGAGTTTTTTTACAAAAGCGGTAACTAGAGCACTTAAATTATATCCTGATGTCAATTCTATGATTGATGGCGACTATAAAGTAAGCTATGACTTTACAGATATTTCGATTGCCGTTTCTGGTCCAAAAGGATTGATGGTGCCAGTTGTTAGAAATGCCGAAAATCTATCCTTTAGAGGTATTGAAAGAGAGATTAAAAATTTAGCAACACGAGCCCGTGATGGACAGATTACCATTGACGAAATGACTGGAGGTACTTTTACCATAACCAACGGTGGTGTTTTTGGATCTATGTTATCAACGCCCATTATCAATCCACCTCAGAGCGCCATTTTAGGAATGCACAATATTGTGGATCGTGTGGTAGTTTTAAATGGTGAAATTGTAATCAGACCGATTATGTTTGTAGCTTTATCGTATGATCATCGCGTTATTGATGGACGAGAGTCGGTTGGGTTTTTAGTTGCCGTTAAAGAAGCCCTAGAAAATCCTATAGAAATTTTGATGGATAATAATCCTGTTAGAGCTTTAGAGTTGTAATCGAGATTAATTTATAACAAAAAAGGGTGCTGAATTTTCAGCATCCTTTTTTGTTTAGCTTTAAGACTTAAAATCCGATAACCAAGGTCGCGGTAATACGACTATTTTCGATGTTTAAATTACCCGCATCGCTAGCCTGTAAAAAGGCGTAAGGTTGGTTGTGTTTGGTATTTGAATATGCAAAATCTAATTTTGAACGCTTGCCTATATAATATCCTAAACCTAAAGAATAGCCAGTTAAATCTTCCGATTTTAAACCGTTGTTATATGGATTTTGTTCATAAGAATAACCGCCTCTTATGCTAACCAAATCAAATCGCCATTCGGTTCCAATTCGCAATTGTGAAGTCCCTCTTAAATTAGCAGCTAAATCTTGGTTTTCGGTCATAAAAACAGCACTAGGTCTTAACTTTGTATTTTGATAATCTTTATAGGTATAATCAATACTTACCAAACCCGTTTTACCAAAAAGGTAGGCAAAACTTCCCGTTAAGGTACTTGGTGTTGAAAGTTTATAATCATAAACGCCATCGGTATAATCAGAAAAAACATCGGCATTATTGCTGACGTCAATTTGTAAATCATTTGAATAAACATCAGTTAAACTATACCAAATAGGTGAGCGGAATGACAAACCCAATCTAATGGCATCAACAGGTTTTGATATAATTCCCATTCCAATTGAAAATCCCGAACCAGTAGTATACAAATTTTGAATTAAAGAGGCGTCAAGGGTATTACCGGTGTTATTGTGATTTGATTCGGCTAAATCTGCTACTTGTGTATAATCTAAATTATAGGTAGATATTGAAAAACCATAATATAATTTATCATTATAATCGGCGGCAATACTAAAAGAAAATTTATCATTAAGCCCCGAAGTAGTATTGATAAATGATTGTCTGTCAACTTGATTATAGAACACATCATTTGAATTATTTGAATCGCTATTTAAAAAAGGATCGTCTAAAAAGTCGGGAATGCCACTGTTGCCTTCCATGATAAAGCTGTTAGAAAAGTCATTGATAATAGCATAGTTAAAGCCCATAGCCACATGACGCCAATCGGAATTATCATCGATATTAAAAACAAAAACACCTCCAGCTTGACTAAAATTTAAATATTGGTCATTATTAATTAGGGTATTGTTGTAAAATGACGTATTTATTTTGGTCTTCCGATAAGCTAAAGTTAAAGAAGATTCATTATTGAGAAAAATACCCAAGCCGGCAGGATTAATTTCGCTTGCAGACATATCGCCCCCCAAAGCACCAAATGCGCCACTTAAAGCTTCAAAACGGGCTGTGCCATAATGTTCGTCTCCCGAGAATAGCACTGCAGCATCGGTTGTACTTATAATTTGCGCTTGCGTGAAAAATGAAATTAACAGAAATGATGAGTATAATAATTTTTTCATAAGATTTTTAATTGTTGTTGCGGTGATATTTTTTATTATCGGTTGAAACCGTTTTATTGCCCGAATTATTTACATTCGAATTTGAGTTTTCAGTTCTTTTATATTGATTGCTATAAGTACCAGAAGTAGCGTTAGTTCTCGGCTGACTTACATTAGCTTCATTCCTTTTATATGATGAATTCCCAGAACTATTTGGGTTTGAATTTACAGCACTAACAACACGCCTCACTGTATTTATAAAACCATTATTTCTTTTGTAACCAGGTTGAATGGCCGATTGATTTGAATGGTTATCGGTATCAATGTCGGCTTGGTTATTACCATTACCGTTACGTTTGTAACCACCCGAATTGCCCGAATTTCTTTTGTAACCTGAATTATTTGAATTATTAGTTCTTGTATTCCCCGAATTATTATTGTTCGAGTTGTTTTTATAAACAGGCGAATTTTTATCGGTATTATTTCTATTATAATTATTATTTTTATTAGAGTTGTTGTTTCTTGAATAAATATTTGTCGAATTTCGTTTATTCGAAGCATTATTTATGAAACCATTTTTGTTGGATAAATTATTTGAATTCCTTTTATAGCCCGTATTAAAATCGTTTTGCTTTAATGTTCTGGTATTGTAAGTAACCCGTTTGCTATAATTTGCATAACTTCTTCCACCGTAATAATTTCCGCCATAATAATTTCCATAATATGGGTTGTAATAACCTCTATAAGGATTATAACTAAAGTAACCTCCAAAAAATGGAAAACCAAAGCCTATATATGCTGAAGGATAATAGTAATAGTTAGAATAATAAGGATTGTAATAATCGTAATAACCATAATATGGAGTACTAAAATAAGGGTTGTAATAATTATAGTAGCCATAACCACCATAGTAATTAGGTTGAGTATAGATATTTACAGTAGTATGATCGGTATATTCCCAAGGTGCACCATTGACATACGATACATCATTATCATCTGAATTTGATGAAAGGCTATCAATATCAACTAAAACATCTTTGTCATTTAAGTCTTGAAATTGTTTGGCTTGTTCTAGAAAATAGTTGGTTTTATTTTCGGGAGTATAATCCTTATTGTTTTGAGAAGGTCTCTCAATATAGACAATACGTTCTTTAGGTTGAGAAGAAGCATAAATACTGTCATCATCTCTATTAGCATTATTAAAAGGACCACAAGCAGCAATGCTTATTAAAAGTAAGCCACTTAAAACTATTTTGGTGATTTTTTTTGAAGTAACTATTTGTGTTTTCATAACTTAATATTTTTATTGTGGCAAACTACAAATTTAGCTAGTTTTGCACAAAACTAAAGATATAAACAAATAACAATATTTGTGCCAAAATAAAAAAATAAAATGAGTAAAAATTTAACTAAGCGAAGTGAAGATTATTCAAAATGGTATAATGAATTAGTTGTTAAAGCCGATTTGGCCGAAAACTCAGGTGTACGTGGATGTATGGTTATTAAACCTTATGGTTATGCTATTTGGGAAAAAATGCAAGCGCAATTAGATAAAATGTTTAAAGAAACAGGGCATCAAAATGCTTATTTTCCTTTATTTATACCTAAATCATATTTTAGCAAAGAAGCCAGCCACGTAGAAGGTTTTGCAAAAGAATGCGCCGTGGTTACGCACTATCGATTAAAAACTGACGAAAACGGTCAAGTGGTTGTTGATGAAACAGCAAAACTTGAAGAGGAATTAATTGTGAGACCAACTTCTGAAACTATTATCTGGGATACTTATAGAAAATGGATTCAATCTTATAGGGATTTACCTTTATTGATAAACCAATGGGCAAATGTGGTGCGTTGGGAAATGCGCACGCGCCTATTTTTAAGAACATCAGAATTTTTATGGCAAGAAGGTCATACCGCTCACGCAACAAAGCAAGAGGCGATTATAGAAGCCGAAAAAATGCAGGGTGTTTATGCTGAGTTTGCCGAAAATTTTATGGCGATTCCTGTTATCAAAGGCACAAAAACCGAAAGTGAGCGTTTTGCAGGCGCTATTGATACCTATTCAATTGAAGCGTTAATGCAAGATGGTAAGGCTTTACAGGCGGGAACTTCTCATTTTTTAGGTCAGAATTTTGCCAAAGCTTTCGACGTGAAGTTTGCTACAAAAGAAGGTACACAAGATTATGTTTGGGCGACTTCTTGGGGCGCATCTACACGATTGATTGGCGCTTTAATTATGACGCATTCTGATGATAATGGACTGGTATTACCGCCTAATTTAGCACCTATCCAAGTCGTTATTGTACCTATTTATAAATCGGTAGAACAATTAAGTGCGATAACAGCTAAAGCTGATGAAATAACTAAAGCGCTAAGAGACATAGGAATTACTGTAAAATATGACGATAGAGATACCTTTAAACCAGGATGGAAATTTGCAGAATACGAATTAAAAGGGGTTCCTTTGCGGATTTCAATTGGACCGAGAGATTTAGAAAATAATGTAGTTGAATTGGCAAGACGCGATACTTTGACAAAAGAAATTATTCAGCAAGAAGGTTTGGCTTTAAAGATTCAAGCGCTCCTAGTCCAGATACAAAAAGAATTATTTCAAAAAGCTTTAAAATACAGAGATGAACACATTACAAAGGTTGAATCTTTTGATGAATTTAAAGAGGTTTTGGAAAATAAAGGAGGGTTTATTTCAGCCCATTGGGATGGCACAACAGAAACCGAAGAACAAATTAAAAATCTGACTAAAGCAACCATCAGATGTATCCCAAATTCAACAATTTTTGAAGAGGGAAACTGTGTATTTTCTGGGAAACCTTCAAATAAAAGAGTGCTTTTTGCAAAAGCATATTAAAAAGATTAAAAAGCACTTGCAGAGAAACAAAATTATATTATTTTTGCACTCGCATTTATAACAAACAATTAATTGGTCCGTTCGTCTAGGGGTTAGGACGCCAGGTTTTCATCCTGGTAACAGGGGTTCGATTCCCCTACGGACTACAAAAAAATAAATTTAAGAAGATGGCAAATCACAAATCATCGTTAAAAAGAATTAGAAGTAACGAAGCTAAACACTTAGTAAATAAATATCAAAGCAAAACTGCAAGAAATGCAGTGAGAAATTTACGCGCCCTAGATGTTAAAGAAGAAGCTGCAGCTTTACTGCCTAATGTTATTGCGATGTTAGATAAATTGACAAAAGGCAATATCATTCATAAAAATAAAGCTTCAAATTTAAAGTCAAAATTGACTAAGCACGTCGCTGCATTATAAGATTATTTGTACTTAAAAAATAATTGAGCAGCTCTTGGGCTGCTCTTTTTGTTACCATTCGTAGAATTTATTGGCATCTAGGCGGATAAAAATAAAAAGCATTAGCGTAAATCCCCAAAGAGCAGAACCACCATAACTAATAAATGGCAAAGGGATGCCAATGGTAGGCACCATACCCAAAACCATACCGATATTTATTGTAAAATGTATAAAAAATATTGCGGCAATACTGTAGCCATAAACCCTGCTAAAATTATTCTTTTGACGATCGGCAACATATAAAATTCGGAGTATAAAACCCATAAAAAGCAATATGACAATAGCGCTTCCTACAAAGCCAAATTCCTCGCCTATAATGCTAAAAATATAGTCGGTATGTTGTTGTGGCACAAAGTTACCTTGTGTTTGTGTGCCTTGTAAATAACCTTTGCCAAAAAATCTTCCAGAACCAATAGCAATTTCTGATTGATGGGTATTATAACCAATACCTTTAAAATCAGTGACTTTTCCTATCAATATATTTATGCGGTCACGATGCCGTTGTTCAAAAACATGATTAAAAACATAGTCAACAGTATAAACATAACTTACGGCAATCATCAGCACCATTAAAAATGATAGAATATTTGTCTTTTTTGATTTAAAGATAAAATAGAAAATCAGGGTTAAGACTATTAAAATAGCTGTTAGTACTAATTTATCAATTATAAGAGCTAAGAAAAATAACAAAATGATACTGATTCCTAAACCAATGAAAAATTTTGGTAAACCTTCGTGATAAAGAACCAAAATTAGAGAAAAAAATACTAAAGCCGAACCAGGGTCGGGCTGAGGAATGATAATTATTGCTGGTAAAAGGATGATAAAAAAGGCTTTAACTTGGTTCTTAACCAATTTTAGATTGTAATGTTTATCGCTTAATAATTTTGCCAAGGCTAAAGCTGTTGCCAATTTGGCAAATTCTGATGGTTGTAAACTAAAGTTGCTAAATACATACCAAGAAGTAGCTCCAGAAATTGTTTTTCCGAAAAGAAATAAGCCTAATAGCGATAGAATTGAAAAAGCATAAATTAAGCTAGCAAATTGTTCATAGAATTTTGCATCTATAAAAAGTGTAAAAATAATAAGCAATAAGCCCATTAAAATCCAAATTAACTGCGTGCCATATTTTACGCTAAAGTCCAATATTTCAAAGTGTGTTTCGTCCATAGAAGCCGAGTAGATACTTAACCAACCTAAACTGACTAGTATTAAATAGAAAAGCACTAATGGCCAATCAATTCCTTTAAATATGTTGTTATTTCTTTGGCGCAATTTGTTGTTCGATTACTTGTTGACGTTTGTAAAGTGGCGTTAAATCTTTGTCTATTATGCTTTGTTCTAACGTTGGGCGGTCCGATTTTCCTTTCAGGTATTTTTCTACCAATAAAGTTGCCATCGGAGCGGCTAGAGTCGCACCAAATCCACCATTTTCAATAAAAATAGCAATCGCAATTTTAGGATTGTCTTTTGGGGCAAAAGCAACAAAAATGGAATGGTCTTCAAACTGGTATTTTATACCGTGAAATCTTTTAAAATTTTCGGCTGTTCCAGTTTTGCCACAAATGGTGATATCGCTCAATTTATAAGAGCGAGCCGTTCCATCTTTTTCAAAGACATCAAACATCCCTTGGATAATTGGTTCAAAATTTTCTTTATCAATGGTAGAATAATGTGGAATTTTAAAGTTTTTATCAATGATAGTATCTTTAATTTGTTTGACAATATGAGGTATAAAATAATGACCTCTATTAGCGATGAGTGACGTAAAATTAGCGAGCTGTATGGGTGTTGATAAAACTTCGCCTTGCCCTATTGCATTTGAAATAATGGTTGTTGCCCGCCAATTTTTTGCCGGATAAACCTTGTTGTAATAAGCAGAATTGGGTATGTTTCCTCTTTTTCCAATGGGTAAATCGGAACCTAAATAATCTCCAAACCCAAGGCTTATTAAGTGATTATACCAAACATCTAATCCCTCAGTGGGCGTTGGGTACTTTTCGATGACTTTTCGGTAAACATTGGCAAAATAACTATTGCACGACCTGTAAATACCTAAATTTAAATTGATTGGTGAATTTACAATCCCACAATGACATTTCATAAAAGCATTTTTATTTTTGCCATATCTGTAGCCGTGAATACACAAAAAACTTGTCTGTGTATTTATGACTTTTTCTTGAAGTCCGATAAGGGCATTTGCCAACTTAAAGGTAGAGCCGGGAGGATATTGAGCTAATAAACCACGGTCAAATAAGGGGCGGTTTATGGAATCTAAATAAAGTTCTGTAAAATTTTTAGATCGCTCTCTGCCAACTAATAAGCTGGGATCATAACTAGGTGCAGTAACCATTGCTAGAATTTCTCCAGTTGCTGGTTCAATGGCAATTATGCCACCGCGTTTATGTTGCATCAACATTTCGGCATACTGTTGTAATTGGGTATCTATTGTTAAAACAATATCTTTACCAGGAACTGCTTTTGTATCGATAGCCCCATTTTTAAAGGAACCGATGGCTTTATTAAATCGGTTATGCTGAATATATTGGATGCCTTTTATACCTCTTAATTGCGTTTCATATTGCTTTTCAATGCCACTCGTTCCCATTAATTCACCTTGTTGATAATAAGGGTAAAGTCCGAGTTGATTTTCGTTAATTTCACTTATATATCCTAAAACATTGGCGGCACTTTTTATGGGATAATTTCTAAGACTGCGTCTTTGGATATAGAATCCCGGAAATTTGTGAAGTACTTCTTGCAAAGCCCCGTAATCTTCTTTTGATAATTGTTTTAAAAAAACTGAAGGCAATCTAGGTGAATAGATTGTAGCTTTTGTAATTTGGTCAATAAAAGTTTCTTTGGTAATGTTTATTAAATTGCAAAACTTAAGGGTGTCTAAAGTTTTAACTTCGCCTGGTATCACCATGATGTCATACGAAACTTGATTGGCAACCAATAACACATGATTTCTATCAAAAATATAACCTCTATCGGGATAGTCATATTTTATCTTAACTGCATTATTATTAGAAAGTTGTTCGTAACGTTTATCTATAAGCTGCAAATAAAACAGGCGTATTATAAATAAAATACTTATAATAACAGTTAAGTTGCGCAACAAATGACTTTTGTTGTTCATCTCTTTTTATCAATAAACAAGCTACTCAATAATAATAATAACACAAAGCTAAAAATACTCGAAAATAATGTGAAGATAAATACACTAACTATCGAACTAAATTTAAAATAAGTCAACTGAAAAATGATGTAGTGGTGGATGAGTATTAAGGTGAGTAAATAACTTACTTGTCTGCTAAATACCATACTTTTTATGTTAAATAAAACAGGGTCGAATTCTGTTCTACCCGAAACCATCTTGAGTATAGGAAGTCTTATATAGGCAATAAAAAGCGATGCTGCAGCATTAATTCCACCCGAATTCGAAAAAAAGTCGATACTCAATCCTAATAAAAATGAAAGGATTAAAAATGAAAATCGTTTGTTAGTAATAGGATAGATTATGATAAATAATATATATATCATTGGTTGTGCATATCCAAATAAATTCATATTGTTAAATAGCGTTATTTGGATAAGTACTAATATAAAAAACAGAAATCCTAATTTTAAACTAATGTTATTCAATGTTATTTGTGTTTTCTATGGTTTTTATTTCACTTGAATCTTTGTTAATAATGAGATAAACATGCCCTAAGTTGCTCATGTCATTAAACAGTTTTATATCAATTTTAGTATAGTAATTATTATTGGTTTTAATATATTGAATTTTGCCAACGGGAATGCCCAATGGAAAAATTGTAGATTGACCTCCTGTAATTACAGTATCGCCAACGTGAATAATGGCTTGTCTTGGCAAATCTATTAATTGTAAAATATTGTAATGATTTCCATCCCAAACTAATGAACCAAAATAATCGGTTTTTTTAAGCTTGACATTTATTTTAGATTTTTGATTGAGAATGGAAATTACGGTTGCATAATTTTTTGATGTATTGTTAACTACGCCAATAATGCCTTTTTCATTAATAACGCCCAAATCAATTTTTACGCTATCTAAGGTACCTTTATCTAGCGTTAGATAATTGTTTAGTTTGGTGTATTCATTTCGTATAATTAAGGCAGAAATATATTTATATTTTTGATCTAATTTTAAGTAACCGGAATCTAAAGACGTTCCTATTTGGGCTTTTAAAAGCTCTAATTCATTTTTGAGTTTGGTATTTTCTTTTAAAAGAAGCTGATTGTTTAAATTGAGGTCGAAATATGATTCGTATTTATTAACGCGTTCTAAAACACCGCCCACAATTTGATTTGAAGAGTTTATAAAAATACTTCGATGGTAGGAGTTATTATAGATTGTAAGAGAAAAAGCAAGAGTTTCAAGCAACAAAAACAATAAAAAGTATTGATACTTTAATATAAAATTAAAAAAATGTTGCATAAACTCATCCTATTTCATCAAAACTATTTTATATTTTTCAATATTTTTTAAAGCTGTCCCAGTTCCTCTAACTACTGCTCTTAGAGGGTCTTCGGCTACGTAAACTGGCAAATCTGTTTTTCTAGATAAACGTTTGTCTAAACCTCTTAACATAGAGCCACCACCAGCCATATAAATTCCTGTATTATAGATATCAGCGGCCAATTCTGGAGGTGTTTTAGAAAGCGTTTCCATAACGGCATCTTCAATTCTTAGAATCGATTTATCAAGTGCTTTGGCAATTTCACGATACGAAACTTGTACTTGTTTTGGTTTACCCGATAATAAATCTCTACCTTGAACCGACATATCCTCTGGTGGAACTTCTAAGTCTTCGGTTGCAGCTCCTATCTGAATTTTAACTTTTTCGGCCGTGCGTTCGCCAACATATAAATTGTGTTGGGTACGCATATAATAGGCAATATCATTGGTAAAAACATCACCAGCAACCTTAACCGATTTGTCGCAAACAATACCGCCTAAGGCTATCACTGCTATTTCGGTTGTGCCACCTCCAATATCTATTATCATATTGCCCTTTGGTTGCATAATGTCAATGCCAATACCAATTGCAGCAGCCATTGGCTCGTGAATCAAATAAATTTCTTTAGCATTCATATGCTCGGCAGAATCTCTTACGGCTCTTTTTTCAACTTCAGTTATGCCCGATGGTATGCAAATAACCATTCTTAGTGAAGGTGAGAAAAATCGTTTTTTAATAGAAGGAATACATTTGATAAATTCTTTTATCATCTGCTCCGAAGCTTCAAAATCGGCAATAACCCCATCTTTTAGCGGGCGAATTGTTCTAATATTTTCGTGCGTTTTGCCCTGCATTAAGTCGGCTTTTTTACCGATGGCTATAATTTTGCCGGTGCTTCTATCCCTTGCAACAACTGATGGGCTATCAATAACCACTTTATCATTATGAATAATCAAGGTATTTGCAGTACCTAAATCAATTGCAATATCTTCTGTTAAGAAATCGAAAAATCCCATTCTGTAGTTTATTTTTTGATGTATTAATTGACAAAGTTAATAAAATTAATGTTTGAAATGTCGGATATTTGTAAATACCATACTCATTTTATTGGCGTTGCAATAATCGATTGATAATTGGTCTTTAATAGACCCTCCTGGTTGAATTACAGCATTGATACCGGCATTTTTTGCGATTTCAACACAGTCTGGAAACGGAAAAAAAGCATCGCTTGCCATTACCGCATCGTTTAAATCAAAGTTAAAATGTTGTGCTTTTGCAATGGCTTGATTTAAAGCATCAACCCGACTGGTTTGACCGGTACCACTGGCAAATAATTGGTTGTTTCTTGCTAAAACAATGGTATTTGATTTGGTGTGTTTACAAATTTTTGAAGCAAATATTAAATCATTTATCTGATTTTTAGTAGGTGTTAAAATCGTAGCCGCTGTTAAATCGGCGAGCGCATCGGTTTTTAAATCCCGATCTTGATATAAAACACCATTTAAAGCTGTTCGGTACTGTGTTTTAGGCAACTCAAAAAGCTTTTGTACTAATAGAACCCTATTTTTTTTGCTTTTAAGAATTTTTATAGCATCATCGTCATAACCTGGGGCAATAACAACTTCGCAAAACAGATTATTTATTTCTTGAGCGGTTGCTAAATCTATCGTTTTATTTGAATTTAAAACGCCGCCAAAAGCCGAGGTTGGATCGCCGGATAGCGCATCTAAATAGGCTTGATGTAAGGTGTCGCGTTGTGCCAAGCCACAAGCATTATTGTGTTTTAAAATAATAAACGTAGGTTTATCATCAATAAATTCATTCATCAAACTTACAGAAGCATCGATATCCAATAAATTATTATACGATAATTCCTTGCCATGTAATTTATCAAACATCGCATCTAAATCGCCATAAAAATAACCTTTTTGATGTGGATTTTCGCCGTATCGCAATGGGTTTACCACATCAAAACTCGCTCTAAAGTTCGATTCGGTTTTGTTTAAATAATTGTAAATAGCCGTATCGTAATGGCTAGAAATGGCAAAAGCCTTAGCAGCGTGAATTTTGCGTTGTTCAAGTGTAAATTCTCCTTTTTGGGAAATCAAAACTCTTAAAAAATCGTCATATTGTTCACGTGCAGAAATGCAAAGAACATCTTTAAAATTTTTTGCGGCTGCGCGGATGAGTGAAATACCTCCGATGTCAATTTTTTCGATAATATCTTGTTCGTCAGCACCGCTTGCTACCGTTTTTCCAAACGGATATAAATCGACGATAACGATATCAATCTCCGGAATTTCATATTCAGCCAACTGCGCCAAATCACTTTTGTTTTCACGGCGACTTAAAATGCCTCCAAAAACTTTAGGATGTAAGGTTTTAACACGACCGCCAAGAATTGAAGGATAATCGGTTAAATCTTCTACGGGTTCAACAGCAATACCTAAATCTGCAATAAATTTTTCGGTACCACCAGTTGAATAAATGGTGAAATTCAGCGCATTTAATTGTTCAACTATCGGCTTTAAGCCCTCTTTATCAAAGACAGAAATTAAGGCTGATTTTGCACGTTTTTTAGAAGTCATGAAGTTGTGTTTTAATTTGGCGCAAAAATACTAAAACCCTATGCCAATAAAAAGTTAAATGCCTTTGAATATGCTAAAGTTTTATACAAAATAGTTGGCTTATCAACAAATCATCCTGCGGTGATAATTTAGTTGCCCCAAATGATAATTTAAATGACCTGTTAAATGAATGAGAAAGTACGTTGTAGTCATCTCTGTGCCAAACACATTTAAGGGATATATTTTATCAAAATCTGATTGATTTAAAGTTTCAATGGTGTTTTTAACCATTTGTTTCGTCTCTTCAATTTGAGTTTGCATAACCTTTACAGGGATATATTTCTGAGTAAATTCATCTTCGCGGTGGCGAATATAGCCAGTGTTTTTGAGTATAGCACCAATAAAATGATTGAGATTTCCGATTAGATGTAGACATAAATTTCCACCCGAATTTGAAATATTTGGAGCAATTTTCCAAAGTAGTTTTTCATCTGCGTAAAGCGAGAGTTCAGTACTCAATTTTGAGAGTTGTAAATCAAAAAGTTTGAGGAGGGCAGTTTTCATTATTTTGGAAAATAATTTAGTTTTACGGTAATCGAAGCCGTTTTTTTAAGAGCGGCGGTGTTGAAGGTGCCACCCCAAGAATAATCTTCGGATGAATTTTCACCGGTTATTTGAAAGATTCCCATTGAAGCCGATTTTAATTTCCCCAACCTTCCGCCTGAGTTTTTTGCAATTTTTTCTGCACGAATTTTGGCATCGATGGTAGCTTTAGAAATCATCTCAATTTTTAAATCTGCCAATTTAGTGTAATAATAACGTGGCTCTGAAGAGTAAAATTGAATACCCTGATTTAACAATTCGGTAATTTCTCGAGATATTTTAGTCATTTTATCAACTTCAGTTGACTCAATACTCAAATTTTGTGTGAGTGTGTAATTCATAAATTCTGAACCAATATATTTATCGTTTGACGTGTATTTTTCGGTCATATTTTTTGATGTAGTAACCGCATTAAAAACAATATTTTCGGGGTTTACACCTTTGCTTTTAAAATAATTGACAATCGTAATTTTGTCATTTTTGAGTTGTAAAAAAGCCGATTTCAAATCTTTGCTTTCTGTAGAAAAACTGCCGTCCCAAACAATTAAATCGGAGGTAAAATTTTGAACGCCCAATCCGGTAACACTAATTTCGCCAGATGATTTTAAACGGTTTACATACGCATTTCCCAATAAAAAAGCAGCTAAAACAATAGCCGCAGCAAAAATAATTGCAGTTGAATTTTTTGACATAATTTTTTAGTTTAAGGTAGTAATATACAAATTAATAAAACTTTTATAAAAAAACCAAAAGTCACTCCAAAAAAATTGATAAATCTAAAGTTGCAACTTTATTACAAATAAACTCAAGAAAACGTTCATCTTCAATGGTAAATGGTGAAACTTGATGTGAATCAATATCAATTTGTCCAATGTTTTTGCTATTGACAAATATGGGAATCACAATTTCGCTTTTAACTTGAAATCCGCAAGAAATATAATTATCCTGTGCCGTAACATCTTGAACCACAAAATTTTCATTGCTAACTGCTACTTGCCCACAAATGCCTTTGCCAAATGGAATAATCTTGTGTTCAGTGGGTTCTCCTGCAAAAGGTCCTAATTTGAGTTCGTTTTTTGAACCGTTTTTAAAATAAAATCCAACCCAATTGTAATGTGGAATACTTTGTTTTAAGAGCTTGCAAACAGCTTGTAATTTTTGAGATATTTCATCATTGTTGGCAATGATGTTAATAATTTTAGTTTCAAGAAGTGTAAAATTCATAGTAATCTTGTAATTTTGAGCAGATAATCATGCAAAAATACCAATCTTTCTTAAGTGAAAAAAAATAAACCTGTTTTAATATTTTTAGTTAAATTCTTTATCACTTATTCTGTGTTATTTGCTATTTATTCAACATTCTTGCAAAAATCACAGATTAGAGCACCTTTATTTTCTTGTGACAAAATTACCAATACCGTTGCTAATCACACCAAGATTATTGCCCGTTGGATGGGTTATCATATTTATACCGAGCAACATGACAAAGAATTATCGATTAAATTAATTGTTGGTGGCAATTATACTGCCAGGGTGATTGAAGGTTGCAATTCGGTTAGTGTGATTATCTTGTTTTTAGCTTTTATTATTGCCTTTTCTGGTAGTTTTAAAGCGACTTTTCTTTACGGATTTTTTGGAAGTTTTTTAATTTACAGCATTAATATTCTACGAATAGTTGCTTTAACATTATTACTTTATAAGTATCCCGAATATCAGGAAGTGCTGCACACTTTAATTTTTCCGGCTATTATTTACGGACTTGTATTTATATTGTGGGTTATTTGGGTGAACAATTTTTCAAATCATAAAAAGAAAAAAAATGCATAAACCGGTTAAAATAGCACTCATAATTGGACTATTTTTTATGCTGATATTGGTTCGTGCATTTGCGCCAAAACTTTTTTATGATCCATTCATTCAGTATTTTCAAAACGATTATTTGTATAAAGCCATTCCGGTATTTGTAACTTCTAAATTGTTTTTGAATATATTTTTTAGATATTCTCTAAATCTCGTCTTTTCATTAGCCATTTTATATGTGGCATTTCAAAAATGGTCGGTAATTAAATTTTCGATTAAATTTTACGTTATCTCCTTTATTATTTTAACCTCAGCTTTTTATCTGTTATTGCAATACGGATTTGAAAATGGTTATTTATTAGCGTTTTATATTCGCCGATTTTTAATTCATCCACTTTTTGTATTGATATTGTTACCTGCTTTTTATTTTCAAAAAAAAGAGGAAGAATTGTAATTAATAGCAGCATTGATTTCTTCAAAATAAAAAAAGGATTCCTATTTTTGCTTCATTCTAAATCAGTTAATCATGGCATATTATTTAAAAACAACTATTAAAGGACAATCTTACAATCACATAAGGGAAAAGCTTATAGCTGAATTGAAAAAGGAAGGTTTTGGAATTATAACCGAAGCCAACTTGCAAACTGCTTTTAAAGAAAAGTTGGGTTTAGATTTTAGAAGATACGAAATACTAGGCGCTTGCAATCCGGGTTACGCCTATAAAGCACTTGAATTAGAAGATAAATTGGGCGTGTATTTACCCTGTAATTTTATTATTCAAGAGCTAGATGAAAACGAGATAGAAGTGGCTGCTGTAAATCCGATTGTGATGATGAGTACCATTAATAATGAGTCTCTAAAACCCATTGCCAAAGATATCTATGATAAAATGAAGCACGTTATCGACAATTTATCAAAATTTTGTTAAAAGTGTTCAAAATTTTGATAAATTGATTTCTGTATTTAAATGTTTGTATCTTTGTGCTGTTTATGAAAAAGTTGAGTTTTAAAATTACGTCACTTTTAATGGCATTTGCCATGCTTTTTTCAACACTATCATTTAGTATTGATAAGCATTATTGCGGTGGTCAGCTTTATAGTGAATCCTTCTTTTTGCATGCCAAAGATTGTGGTATGAAACAAATGAGCTTGTGTGATAAAAATTCAACCTCAAATTCCTTAAAAAATAACGGTTGTTGCCGTAATGTTCAAGTCTTTATAAAAGGTCAAAATCTTGAACAAAAAGCGTTATCAACACTTATTCTAGATATTCAACAATCAGCAATAATAGTCGATTTTAAAAGCTATAATTTTAAAGCCGATTATATACAAAAACCTACTGCTTACCATACTTACTTACCGCCTTTATTGGTCAAAGACATTCCTGTTTTAGTCCAATCCTTTTTAATTTGATTTTTTAATGAGAACCGTTTAATTTAATATAAATTAAATGTCAGTATTTCAACTTGTTTTATGGTTTAAATCACTTGAAAAATTCATTAAAAAATTAAATTCAAAATAAAAATGTTCAATAAACTTGTAAAATATTTTCTCGAAAATCGGCTAATAACCTTTATTTTCCTGATTTCTTTTGTGGTTTTAGGATTGGTGTTTATGCCTTTTAATTGGAAACCAGATTTTTTTCCTCGTGATCCAATCGCAGTAGATGCCATTCCAGATATTGGAGAAAATCAGCAAATTGTAGCAACCGAGTGGATGGGACGCTCACCTAAAGACATTCAAGATCAAATAAGCTATCCATTAACCACTGCATTGCTTGGTATTACTGGTGTGCAAACTATTAGGAGCACTTCAATGTTTGGCATGTCTTTTATTTACATAATCTTTAAAGATGATATAGAATTTTATTGGAGTCGTTCGCGGATTCTTGAAAAGCTGAACTCTTTACCTGCTGGCACTTTACCTACTGGCGTACAACCAACTTTAGGCCCAGATGCTACAGCTTTAGGACAAATTTATTGGTACACACTCGAAGGTCGTAATCCGAAAACAGGGCAACCAAATGGAGGGTGGAATCCTCAGGAATTGCGCACCATTCAAGATTTTTACGTCAAGTATGGATTAACTACTGCCGAAGGTGTTTCAGAAGTAGCTTCTGTTGGTGGCTTTATTAAAGAATACCAAATTGAGCTTAACCCCGAAGCCCTAAAAGCTTTTAATGTGTCAACTATGGACGTGATGATTGCTGTTAAAAAAAGCAATTTAGACATTGGTGCCGAAACTATTGAGTTAAATAACGTTGAATATATTATTCGGGGTTTGGGTTATGTAAAAAATCTTGACGACCTTAAACTTTCTGTAGTTGCAGTTCGCAACAATGTTCCGGTGCGCATCAAAGATGTGGCAAATGTGGTATTTGGACCAGCTACCCGTCGTGGTGGATTAGATAAAGGTGGCTCAGAAGCTGTTGGTGCCGTAGTTGTTGCTCGTTATGGTGCAAATCCAATGGACGTCATCAATAATGTAAAAGAAAAAATAAAGGAATTAGAAGCAGGTTTACCCCAAAAAACCTTGCCCGATGGTTCCATTTCAAAAATTACAATTGTCCCTTTTTACGATCGAACAGGATTAATCCAGGAAACTATTGGAACGCTAGAATCTGCTCTATCGCACGAAATTCTTATCAGTATTATCGTTATTATAGTTTTGGTAATGAACCTCAGGGCATCTCTTATTGTCGCCGGATTGCTGCCAATTGGTGTATTGATGACTTTCATTTTAATGCGGGCTTTTGGGGTTGAGGCTAATATCGTCGCCTTATCGGGAATTGCCATTGCCATTGGGGTGATGGTTGATATTGGAATTGTAGATGTTGAGAATATTTTGCGCCATTTAGAAATGCCCGAAAATAAAGATATTCGAGGTAAAAAACTGATGGCTGTAATCTATTTGGCAACAACCGAAGTTCGCGCAGCGGTGGTTACTTCCATAGCGACGACCATTGTGAGTTTTTTGCCAGTTTTTGCGATGCAAGCAGCTGAGGGAAAGCTGTTTCATCCATTGGCATTTACCAAAACGTTTTCGCTTGTGTCAGCATTCATTCTCGGAATCGTCGTTCTGCCCACTTTGACGCATATCTTTTTTAATATTCGTTTCGACACTAAAAAGATTCGCAAAATATTTAATGGCACTATAATTTTAGCTGGAATTATTTTTATTGTGCTTTGGCAAATATGGCCCGCTTTAGCATTAATTGCAGTGGGCATCAATAATTTACTGGATTACCGTTGGCCAGAGCACCGCAAAGAATTCCCAAATTATATTAATATTGCCATCACTGTGCTCGTCGCTTCTTGGTTTCTTACCATTGAGTGGCTTCCTTTGGGTGCTCATAACAGTAGTTTCGTAAACTTCATTTTTGTGGCGGGCATAATTGCCATTATTATTACCGCACTGATGTCTATGGTTCATTATTATGAAGGGATTATGCGATGGGCTTTAACACATAAACGAAAGTTTTTGCTTATTCCAGCAATCACGCTATTATTTGGTCTATTGGCTTGGCAAGGCTTTGATAAGACATTTGGTTTTTTTGCATCAGGAGTCGAAAAGATGGGCTTTAAAAATATCAGACAAACCACTTTTTGGCAATCGCCTTCAAATTTATTTCCTGGAACAGGTAAAGAATTTATGCCATCATTAAATGAGGGTTCTTTCTTGCTAATGCCAACCAGCATGCCTCATTCTAGTATTCAAAAAAACCTTGATTACATCGAAACCATAGACAAACGGCTTACAACTATTCCTGAAGTTCAGATAGCGGTTGGTAAATGGGGACGCGTAAATTCGGCTCTTGATCCAGCACCAGTGCAAATGTTTGAGAATACCATCAGTTACCGCCCCGAATATATTCTTGATGAAAACGGACAGCGGATGCAATTTAAAGTTGATAGAAATGGCAGTTTTATATTGAAAGGAAATGTTAAATATAATATTGAAAAGGAAGGCTTTAGAGTGATTCCAATCGATAGTCTGATACCTGTTGCAAACGGTGAGTTTTTCCGCCAGTGGCGACCAGAAATAAGAAGGCCGAAAGACATTTGGAATGAAATAGTGAAAGTAACCAATATCCCCGGACTAACCTCTGCACCCAAGTTGCAACCTATTGAAGCGCGCCTGGTGATGCTCTCAACAGGAATGCGTGCGCCGATGGGATTAAAAGTATTTGGGCCAGATTTAAAATCAATTGAAAAAGGAGGCTTGTTAATTGAACGCACCCTTAAAGAAGTGCCATCGATTAAGGCTTCAACTGTTTTTTACGACCGAGCCGTCGGCGCACCTTATCTTGAAATAAAGCTAAACCGCGAAGCGATGGCCCGATATGGAATGAGCGTTAGCGGCGTGCAAGAAATTTTGCAAGTAGCCGTTGGCGGTATGGTCCTATCTACGTCGGTTGAAGGACGTGAACGTTATCCGTTAAGAGTACGATATGCTCGCGAATTGCGCGATAATCCCGAAGATATTAAACGAATTTTAATTCCTTCGATGAACGGTGTTCAGATTCCTTTAAGTGAAATTGCCGATATAGAATATACTGTAGGCGCTCAAATGATTAGAAGTGAAAATACCTTCTTGAATGGCTATGTTATTTTCGACAAAAATGAGGGTAAAGCCGAGGTTGATGTGGTGTTAGAAGCTACTAAAATTCTAAAAGAAAAATTAGAATCAGGTGCACTTTTGCTACCTGCCGGCGTAACTTATAAATTTGCTGGAAATTATGAAAATCAAATAAGGGCTACCAAACGATTGATGATTGTTATCCCCATAAGTCTATTTATGATTTTGTTGCTACTGTATTTCCAGTTTAGAACAATTACCGCTTCATTTATCCACTTTTCGGGCGTTTTTGTCGCCTTTGCAGGAGGATTTATCATGCTTTGGTTATATGGTCAAGATTGGTTTTTAAATTTCTCAATTGCTGGAATTAATCTTCGAGAGTTATTCCAGATGCACACCATTAATTTGAGTGTGGCAGTTTGGGTCGGTTTTATTTCATTGTTTGGCATTGCCACCAATGACGGGGTGATTATGGGAACCTATATTCACCAAGTTTTTGAACAACGGCATCCTGCTACTGTTCATGATGTTCGTGAGGCGGTAATTTCTGCCGGGATGAAGCGAGTAAGGCCTGCCATGATGACTACCGCAGTGGCAGTTATCGCGTTGTTACCAGTTTTATCGTCAAACGGAAAGGGTTCTGATATTATGATTCCGATGGCAATTCCTATGTTTGGAGGAATGGTTATTCAAGCAATGACAGTATTTGTGGTACCGATGTTTCAATCGATGTGGCGTGAAAGTGCCGTAAACAGAAACAATCAAAAAAGAGTTTCAATAATTGATAATCAAAATAATGATGAGAATTAAAATATATATGCTATTTAGCTTGCTAGCGTTAGGCTTTTCGGATTTTGGTAATGCTCAAGAAAAAAGAGATTCGTTACAAAGCTATCTTGAAATTGCAAGCAAAAACAACCCAACGGTACAACAGCGTTTTCAAGAGTATATGGCAGCTGTACAAAAAGTGCCTCAGGTTGGGAGTTTGCAAGATCCGGAACTAAATGCTGGCGTTTTTTTAAGTCCGATGGCCCAAATTGATGGCAATCAAATTGCCGATTTTCGTTTGATGCAAATGTTTCCTTGGTTTGGAACTTTAAAAGCAGCAAAAGATGAGATGAGCTTGATGGCAAAAGCCAAATATGAATTGTTTAGCGATGCTAAATTTCAAGTGTTTTATGATGTGCAACAAACTTGGTTTGAGCTGTATAAAATTCAGCAAGCTATTCAAATATCAGAAAAAAATCTAGAAATCTTGCACACTTTAGAACGACTTTCGCTTGTAAAATTTAAAGCAGTCCCGTTAAGTGGAATTAATAAACCATCTAATAATTTTGCTTTGCAGAATAATGCCGTCCAAATTACGGCTTCTAATACACAAGCAATGCAACAAATGGGCGGAAATTCTAATCCTAAACCAATGCAATCTGCCGGCGCTATGCAAGATAAAACTATGAATTCAGCTGGCGTTTCTGGGTTGGCCGATTTGTACAGAATTCAAATGGAACTAGGGGAGTTACAAAATGAGATTGCCTTGTTAAAAAATAAAAAAAATACTGTGGTGGCACAGTTTAATAGTTTATTGAATAAACCGTCTGATACTTTTGTAAGTATCCCCGATACTTTAAATTCTAATGCCCTAAATTTATCTATCTTAGCTATCGGCGATAGTATTTTAGTTAAAAATCCGATGCTAGCGATGTTGAATTTTGAGAAAAAATCACTCGATGCACGTGAGCAAATGGTAACAAAAATGGGTTATCCAATGATTGGATTGGGCTTAAATTATTCGGTTTTTAATAAGAGTGCGATATCAACTTCTGCAATGAATGGCAATGATATGGTGATGCCGATGGTAACTATTACCTTGCCTATTTACAGAAAGAAATATAAGGCAATGCAAAAAGAAGTTGAAAATCTTAAATTAGCTCGGACACAAGAAATTCAAGCAACATCCAACTCATTGAAAACTGAATATTACGAAGCTGTACAGGATTATGAAGATGCACAGCGCCGCGTAGCACTCTACATCAGGCAATATCAGTTAGCAAATCAATCTCTTAAAATTCTGATAAAAAGTTTTTCGGCTTCTCAAGCAGGTTTAACCGACTTGTTAATTATACAACAACAAACGCTTAATTATGAGTTGAAACAAGTAGAAGCAGTAGCCGATTTTAATTCGGCTATTGCAAAATTGCAAAGATTAATGGCTTATTCACAAATTCAATAAATTTATATGATGATGAAAATTTATAAAAATTATTTAATGGCAACCGGTATTCTAATTATCGGAATTATTTTTGGTGCTGTTTTTTTTAGTGATAAAACAGATAAATTACACAATGAAAGTGAACACAATTATGTACAAGACCCCGAAACAAAACTTTGGACTTGTTCTATGCATCCGCAAATTAAAATGGATAAACCCGGAAAATGTCCTATTTGCGGGATGGATTTAATTCCGCTCACCCAAAATGCTTCGGCAGGATTAGACCCCGAAGCTATTCAGTTTACAAAGGAAGCCGCACAATTGGCAAATGTTTTGACTTCAGTTGTCTCTAGTGAAAAACCTACAAAAGAAATTCGCTTGTACGGAAAAGTTCAAGCCGATGAAAGGTTAATACAAAGCCAAGTTGCTTATATACCGGGAAGAATAGAGAAATTATTTGTAAACTTTACAGGAGAAACTGTAAAGATAGGTCAAGCTTTGGCACTTATTTATTCACCAGATTTAATTACTGCACAACAAGAATTGATAGAAGCTGCCATATCAAAGCAATCATTTCCAGAAATCTATGATGCTGCTAAAGAAAAATTATTACAGTGGAAATTGACCAAAAATCAAATAGCAACAATAGAAAAATCGGGTAAAGTAAAATCAAATATCGAAGTGGTGTCAACGTCAAACGGAATTGTAACCGCCAAACAGGTTAATAACGGCGATTATGTAAATCAAGGAACTGTATTATTTGAGGTCGCCAATCTTTCTCATGTTTGGGTGCAATTTGATGCTTACGAAAGTGATCTTCAATTTTTAAAAAAAGGAAATAAACTTGAGTTTTCCATTCAGGCATTGCCAGGAATCGTTTATAGCGGAATAATTATTTTTATTGATCCTGTAATTGATCCGGTAAATCGTGTTGCTAAAGTTCGCGTTGAAATAGACAATCACGAAGGAAAACTAAAACCGGAGATGTTTGCAACCGGAATCGTAAAATCAAACTTGGACCAATATCAAAATAAGTTAGTCATACCTAAAACGGCAGTATTATGGACTGGAAAACGCTCCATAGTTTACGTAAAACAGCCGGGTGAAGATTTCATTTTTAAGATGAGAGAAATAGAACTAGGACCGATGCTTGGCAATAGTTACGTTATTGTAAAAGGTCTAGTTGCTGGTGAAGAAATTGTTACCGAAGGGGCCTTTAGTGTTGATGCCGCCGCACAACTTGAAGGCAAACCAAGTATGATGAATCCAAAAGGAGGTAATACTGTTACCGGGCATGAAGGAATGGATATGGGTGGTGGCAAAAAAATGAATTAACAATAAATAGATTATTAACAATTAAAATAAAGACAAAATGAAAAATCTAAAACAAAAATCAGTATTAATAGCAATGGCAGCAATGTGTTTATCAACATTTACTTTTGCCCAACATGATCACAATATGATGAATATGAATCACGTTAAAGAGGCTAAGATGCAACAAAAAGACATGGTTGTCTTGTTAGATGACAGCAATCTAAATAAAGCCTATGCGCATTATGTGATGGTAAAAGATGCTTTGTTTAAAGACGATACCAAAAAAGTTCAAATGATGTCGGCCATGTTGGTTACCATTTTAAAAACTTATGGAAAAGCAACTGAGGTCTCTTTGGTAGCAAGCAAACTAGCTAAAGCTGAAAAGATTGAATCACAACGCAAATTGTTTGCTGAACTTACCTTAGCTTTAGAACCACTTTTAAAAGGGCATATCGCAAAGGGAACTATTTACAAAGACTTTTGCCCAATGGCAGACTCCTATTGGTTTTCTAATACCGAACAAATTGTGAACCCTTATTTTGGTGGCGGTATGTCAAGTTGCGGCAGTGTAAAAGAAACTTTCAAAAAACTTTAGTTCTATGTTTTAGTTTTTAAAGTCCTTGGTATTACCTGATAAAAATTAATTTTACAACTTTAAATAATAGCAGATGAAGCACACCTATAAAATATCCGGAATGTCTTGCAATGGTTGCAGAACCAATGCTGAAAATACCTTAAATAATATAAATGGTGTACTAAAAGCTACTGTTAATTTAGAGGAAGGAAAAGCAGAAGTTGAAATGGAAAACCATATTTCAACAGAAACGTTTCAGCAAGAATTTCTAAAAGCAGGATTGCATTATTCCATTGCTGATTTTGACCCAAACAGCACCCACGAAATACCGAAAAAATCCATCAGCATAAAACCAATAAAAGACGGAAACGGTGTTTTTTACTGTCCGATGCACTGTGAAGGTGAAAAATCTTATAACAAACCAGGCGATTGCCCCGTTTGTGGCATGGATTTGATTGAACAACCAAAAAACTCTCAAATATTACAATTTACTTGCCCGATGCATCCCGAAATTATTAGAGATGGACCAGGTTCATGCCCAATTTGCGGCATGGATTTGGTGCCAATAAAACCAACGGAAAGCGCAGAGGATAAAACCTATTTGAAATTGCTTAAAAAAATGAAGCTATCGCTCATTTTTGTCATTCCTGTGTTTCTTATTTCAATGACTATGCATCTTCCTTCAAATCCGCTCATGAAGCTGATGCCACAAATTTATTGGGATTGGTCACAGTTTGTATTAACGCTTCCCATAGTTTTTTACACCTGTTGGCTATTTTACGTGCGCGCCTATAAATCGATTATTACCTGGAATTTAAACATGTTTACCTTGGTGGGAATTGGAACGGGAGCCGCATTTCTGTTTAGCATTGTCGCACTCCTATTTCCAGATGCTTTTCCGCAGGAATTTAAAAGTGAAATGGGTGGTGTTGACTTATATTTTGAAGCAACGGCCGTTATTTTAGCTTTGGTGTTATTAGGACAGTTGTTAGAAGCCAGAGCGCACAGTAAAACCAGTGGCGCCATCAAAGAATTGCTGAAACTGGCGCCTTCTGAAGCTACTTTGGTTGTGGATGGCAAAGATAAAATTGTACCGATCCATTCCATTAAAAAAGACAATTTATTGCGCGTAAAACCGGGAGAAAAAATTCCGGTTGATGGCGTCATTGAAGAAGGCAGCAGCAGCATTGATGAATCTATGATTTCAGGAGAACCTATTCCTGTTGATAAGACCGTTGGCGACAAAGTAAGTTCGGGAACTATAAACGGCAATAAATCTTTTGTGATGAAAGCGGAACGCGTGGGTTCAGAAACCCTGTTGTCACAAATTATTAAAATGGTGAGCGATGCCAGTCGGTCCAGAGCGCCCATCCAAAAATTGGCTGATACCATTTCAAAATACTTTGTGCCCATTGTTGTTGGCGTTTCCATTATCACGTTTATTGTTTGGGCTTATTTTGGACCGGAAGAAAACGCCTTTGTTTATGCATTTGTGAATGCCGTTGCAGTATTAATTATTGCTTGTCCGTGCGCTTTGGGATTGGCTACGCCTATGTCGGTAATGGTAGGTGTTGGAAAAGGAGCACAAAATGGCATCTTAATTAAAAATGCCGAAGCGCTTGAAACGATAAACAAAGTGACTGTTTTAATCACCGACAAAACGGGAACGCTTACCGAAGGAAAGCCATCTGTTGAAAAAGTAGTTGCTTTAGAAGGGGATTCAAAAGATACATTGCAGAAAATAGCTTCCTTAAACCAATATAGCGAACATCCTTTGGCACAAGCCGTTGTAAATTATGCCAAAGAGAAGAAAATAGAAATGACTAAAGTTGATGATTTTGAGGCTGTAGCCGGTATGGGTGTTACAGGAACCGTGGACAAAAACAAAGTGGCTTTGGGCAACAAAAAACTGATGGAAAGAATAAAGGCATCAGTTTCAGAAGATTTAGAGGTACAAATTTTAGCCGAACAAAAGTTGGGTAAAACGGTTTCCTATATTGCTGTAAATCAAAAAGCGGTGGGTTATGTGAGCATTACAGATGCCATTAAATTAACAAGTAAAAATGCGGTAAAAGCTTTAATGAATCAAGGCGTTGAAGTGATTATGCTAACCGGCGACAATGAAAATACCGCCAAAGCGGTTGCCGATGAATTGCATTTATCCAGCTTTGAAGCAGGCTTTTTGCCGGAAGATAAATTAGTGTTCATTAAAAGTTTGCAGGCCGAAGGCAAAATAGTCGCTATGGCAGGCGATGGCATTAATGATGCGCCCGCACTGGCCCAATCAAACGTTGGCATTGCCATGGGAACGGGAACTGACGTGGCTATTGAAAGTTCTGAAATAACCTTGGTAAAAGGTGATTTGCAAGGCATTGTAAAAGCAAAAAATCTGAGCCATGCCGTGATGAAAAACATCAAGCAAAACTTATTTTTCTCCTTTGCATATAATGTGTTGGGCATACCAATTGCCGCAGGCGTTTTATTTCCGATATTCGGACTGTTATTATCGCCCATTATTGCGGCTTTGGCGATGAGTTTTAGCTCGGTTTCAGTGATTGCTAATTCGCTGAGATTAAGAAGTGTTTCTTTAAATAAATAAAAAACAATAATTAATAAAATGATAAAGATGAAAAAAACAATCTATATATTAGCACTTTTAAGCTTGCTATTTGGTGCTTGTAAAAACAATAAAAAACTAGATGATGCTAAAGAAGAGCAATCAAATGAAATAACTGTAGATTCAGTCAAAACAGCAACTGATTCTGTTGTAAAAAGCACGGCTACAACGGCAATAATTGATGGGTATTTGAAATTAAAAAACGCTTTAGTAAACGATGATGAAAGTCAAGCAGCTTCTGCTGGTAAAATAATATTGACGGCATTTGCTGCCTTTGATAAATCGACATTAACCAAAAATCAGCTAAAATTATTCAATGAAAACATTGAAGATGCTCAAGAGCAAGTAGAACACATCATTAAAAGTCCGATAGATCATCAAAGAGAACATTTTATGTATTTAACTGAAGATATGAATGATTTAATTGCGCAATTGGGAACGGAAAAAACTTTATATCAAGATTTTTGCCCGATGGCAAATGATGGCAAAGGCGCTATTTGGTTAAGCGAAATTAAAGAAATTAATAATCCCTATATGGGAAGTAAAATGATGCATTGCGGAAGTATTAAGAAAACGATTAATTAAGCCAATTTATGAAAAGTCCGCAATATTACATTCGGAAAACACACCGCTATTTTGGATTATTTATAGGGGTTCAATTTATGCTTTGGGTTTTAGGTGGACTTTATTTTAGTTGGACCAATATCGATAAAATACACGGAGATCATTTGGTAAATTTACCCGACACTAAAATCATTTTAACCGATAGTTTATTGGCACCTCAAGTGGCTATTTTTAAAGCCGGAATACATTCCGATAAGGTAAAAAGTATCAATCTGACAAATGTTTTGGGCGACATGGTTTATCAAGTTACAACCGATTTGGCAACCGTATTGGTAAATGCCAACACGGGCATGATTCGTCCACCATTAAATCAGACAGAGGCGAGTGATTTTGCCAAACAAATCTTTAAACCAAACGATGCTATTGAATCGGTTGAATACATTACAAAAGATAACATTCAAGATCATTACCAATATCGCGGTGGTGTTTTGCCGGCTTGGGCGATAAGTTTTAAACATCCTTCTAATAGCGTTGTTTACATTAGTGCCGAAAAAGGAACTTTCGAAAAAATACGCAACAAACAATGGCGCTTATACGATTTTTTATGGATGGTTCATATTATGGATTACAACACCAGAGACAATTTAAATAATTGGTTGCTTAGGGGCTTTTCAATTCTGGGATTAATTACCGTTTTAAGCGGATTTACTTTATTTTATCAATCATCTAGAACCATTAGAAAATTAAAAAATAAATGATTATGAAAAGTATTAAAAAATTTAATTTTATCATCCTTGCAGTCAGTTTGGTGTTGGCAAGTTGTCAAACTAAAACAACTGCGCCAAAGGTAAAAGAAGCAGCACCAGAAGTGGTTAAAGTTGAAGAAGTAACACCAAAGTTTACCGAAATCAATGCTGAATTTAAATCGCAAATAACCGACGTTTACCAAGCGTATAATCAGTTAAAAGATGCTTTGGTTGCTTCCGATTCCGCTTTAGCGATAACCGCTACCTCTTCCGTTTTAAGTTACTTAAAAAAAGTCGATATGGCTTTGCTAAAACAAGCCGAAGCCCATCAAGTTTTGATGACCCAAAAACCTTTGCTGATTATACAATTAAATAAGGTGGTCTATGCAAAAACCTTAGCAGAACAACGTGCGGCTTTTTTAAAAATTTCGGATGGCGTGATTAATTTGATTGAAAACTTTGGAATTTCACAAAAAGTAATGGTACAATTTTGCCCCATGGCGGATGATTTTAAAGGCGGTTACTGGCTCAGCACCGATGCTGCTATAAAAAACCCCTACTTTGGGAGTAAAATGCTGACTTGCGGAAGCACTAAAAAGATTATAAATTAAATCTAAATAAGTGAGATATGGTGTACTATAAACAAACTAAAACCTTTAAAAACCAGAATTTTCAGAGCATATTTTCCCTTTTAGAATCCTGTGTTTTTTATTTCGGCTAATTTGCCTGAAATGGTTTTTGATTCCCACTTATTTAAGAGTTTAGTTCAATTTTGCGCGTAAACTCCACTCGTATTCGTATTGTGAAACCTCAATTCCTTCTGTATTCATGCCAACCGATTTTAAGATAACTTTCTGCCATTCGCCATCTTTTAAAGTTTGGGCAATGGCGGCGTCAATTTTTTCGCCGTCAAGGCAGGTAAAAGTGATTTTACCAGTTGCTTTTTTTGTAAAAGTACCGTGATGATTGGTTACTAACATGTTGATTGTGGCTTTACTTTCACTTATTTTTTTAATAATTAAAGAGCCCGTAGATAATTCAGATGCCATTGATTGTACGGCAAAATATATTGAGTTAAAGGGGTTTTGATTAATCCAGCGATGTGTTACAGTAACCACGGCTTTTTTGGGGTCAATAGCTCTTAAACGCACGCCACAAAAGAAAGCTGATGGAAGATTAAACAGTAAAAACAGATTCGTTTTTTGGGTTGCGCTAGACATATAAAATGTGTTAATTGGGCACAAGATAAGCATATTTTAAGAAATACAAAATGTTAAAAAAATGTTAAAATACAGTACTTAGTATTGCACAGTACTGTACGATGTACATATATTTGCATAAGATAATACTAAAACTAAAAACTAATGCAAGCAACAAACGAAAACAATAATGCTTTTTTAATTCATATTTCGGCTTTTGCCGGTTATGTTTTCCCTTTTGGAAGTGTGTTATTGCCCTTGATTTTATGGCAAAGCCAAAAAGATAGAAATCCTAATTTAGACAAACATGGTAGGGAAGCCATTAATTTTAATTTGAGTTATTATCTATACTGTTTTATTTTAGGAATAATTTTAATTCCTTTTACATTCGGCACTTTAATTAAACAGATTATCCATTCTGGAAGTATAGACGATTTCAATTTTGATTTCAATTTTGATTTTTCACACCTTTTCGGATTTATAGGATTTGCCTCTTTATTCTCTATTTTGATGGCGGCAAAATTTATCCTAATCATCGTTGCAGCCATAAAGGCAAGTCGTGGCGAGATTTTTAATTATCCACTAGCAATAAACTTTTTAAAATAAAACAATATGAGCGGTGTATTAACCTTAGTAATAATCTGTATCATCACTATTTTAGAATTGATTTTTCAGATTTTAATTTGATAATAAAATAAATAACAAACAATGAAGATAGAAAACACAAAAGCTCAAATGCGAAAAGGCGTTCTAGAGTATTGCATTTTAACCGTTTTAAAACACGGCGATGCTTACACATCAGAAATCTTAGAGCATTTAAAAGGAGCAAAGTTGATTGTAGTTGAAGGAACCATCTATCCTTTATTAACACGTCTTAAAAATTCGGGTTTATTAAACTATCGTTGGGAAGAATCGACCTCGGGACCACCCCGAAAATATTATGGCCTTACCGAAAATGGAAAATTGTTTTTAAAAGGCTTAGAAACTACTTGGGAAGAACTTGTAGCTGCCGTAAATTTATTAACTCAAATTAAAAATACCTAATCATGAATAAAACGATTAACATTAATTTAGGAGGATTATTTTTTCACATTGACGAAATGGCTTTTCAAAAATTGAAACGCTACCTCGACACCATTAGGCATTCTTTAAGTGATGATCCAAAAGGATGTGATGAAATTATTGCTGATATTGAATTGCGCATAAGCGAATTGCTATCGGGTAAAATTAAAGACCCACGTCAAGTAATTGGCGAAGCCGATATTGATGAAGTGATTGTGATTATGGGTCAACCAGAAGATTATGTCTTTGAAGATGAGCCTTTAAACGACAATCAAAAATATAGCGGTCAATACCAATCGTACAATCAAAAAAAGCTATTTAGAGATGGTGATGATAAATTTTTAGGAGGTGTAGCATCGGGCGTTGGTCATTATTTTGGTATTGAACCTATCTGGATTCGATTAATTTGGTTGCTTTCAGCCTTAGCTGGATTTGGATTTTTACTTTACATCATTCTCTGGATTTTAGTTCCGGTTGCTAAAACTACTGCCGAAAAATTACAGATGGAAGGTGAAGCCGTAAATATTAGCACCATTGAAAGGAAAATTCGCGATGAATTTCAAGATGTGTCACAACGCGCCAAAAAGGGTTTTGATGAGGCTTCCGAAAAGGTAAAAGAAGGTTTTAAAGAGGCTAAATCTAGAGCTAATCAGAGCCAAATAAAATCCGGATTTCAGGAATTTATTGAGGTCATTGGTAAAATATTTGCCACATTTTTCTTAGTTATCGGCAAATTTATTGGCATCATCCTAATTATTGTGTCTTTTGCAGCATTGATAGGTTTAGGCGTTGGTTTATTTGCCGCCGGAACTTTAGACCTTTCTGGTTTTGATTGGATGTGGTTAGGTGATGCTAACTTTATAAACACGACTGGTTTACCGATATGGGCAGTATCAATAATGGTTTTTCTTTTAGTAGGCATCCCGTTTTTAATGCTTTTCTTTTTAGGCATGTTTATACTGTCAAGTAGGTCTAAAACGCCAGGTAGAATTACTTGGTATGTGTTGTTAGGTTTGTGGTTAATTACCATCATTGCTACCATTATTTTTAGTGTAAAACAAACCGCAAATTATGCCTATGATGGTTCTTTTACCGAAAATAATCCAATTGAAATCACCCAAATAGATACCTTAAATATCAATATGGTTGACAATCAAGACTTTTCAAACTACGGTTATTTGCGCAAGCGGAATGGTTTTAAACGCGTTTACACTAGTGATAATAAAGCTAAATTGTATTCTAATGCTATCCGTTTAAATATCGCCGTAGCGGATACAGATTCTAGTTACGTTAAAATTAGAAAAGAAGGTCAAGGTCGCAATCGCGTTTTAGCACAAACCAATGCTAAAAATATCGAATATCATTATGCTTTAAACGGAAAAACCTTGAATTTAGATGGCTTCTTTTTGACAAATGATGGACTTCTTTCTATAGATAAAGTTTTAGATATTACAATTTTAATTCCGAAAAATAAGATAATTTATTTGGATAAATCAACCCAATCTTTTTTAAGACATGTTGAAAATACACAAAATACTTTTGATGGCGATTTGCCAAAACACGTGTATAAAATGACTTTGAGTGGTTTAGAATGTTTAGACTGTGATAAAACTATAAATGATGAAAAATAGTTATAAAATACTGACTTTATTGCTTTTAGTTTTAGTTACTACGTCATCTTGTATGTTTATAGGATTGTCTGGAAATAGCGATGTAAAATCACAAACTAGAGTCATTACTCAAGAATTTAAAGCAATAAGTGTGAGCCAAGGTATTGATGTTTTTATCACTACCAACGAATCTAATTCCGTTAAAGTTGAAGCCGATGATAATATTATCGATTTAATTAAAACCGAAGTCGAAAATGGTGAACTTAAAATATACTTTTCAAAACAAGTTTGGCATTCAAAAGCTAGAAAAGTTTATGTGAGCATTCCCGTAATTGAGGCAATTTCTGTTTCAAGTGGCGCTTCGGTAAAGTTAGATAATTCAATAATTGCTGATAAATTAGTATTGAAAGCAAGTAGTGGAAGTGAAATTATTGCTAATGTTGGTGTAGCTGATTTAACCTGCTCAGCAAGTAGCGGTGCTGATGTAATTATTAGTGGAACAGCCAAAAATTTTGAGGTAGAAGCCAGTAGTGGTAGCAATATAAATACAGAAGATTTAGAAGCCGAATTTGTTGACGCCCATGCATCAAGTGGGGCTGATATTAGTGTTTATGTGTCAAACAGTATTCAAATTAAAAAGAGTAGTGGCGGCGCTATAAACTATAAAGGAAATCCCAAAAATATTAATAAAAGTCGCTCTAGATTAACCGTTGGACCTATTACTATTGATTGATAATTTAGGAGCTAAATGTCCCTCAATAAGTCAAAAAAACCACCTCTTGAGGTGGTTTTTTACATAGGAGCCAATCTAATCTTTAGCTGTAATTTCTTTGACGTAATCGATGTTTTTGTACTTTAAATCTAGCTCTTGAAAATCTATTGGTTTGAAAGATTTTTGTCTAATTAAACTGCCATCATTAAATGCCCGTTGTAGTATTTCTTCAACAATATAATCTTTACCCACACTTTCGGGATGATATTCGCTTTTTAATGAAATTTTAAATAATCTGGCAACGGTTTGATACCAAAAGGCCTTCCAGCCACTGCGGTATTCTTTTATCAAATCATAAACTGTAAATCCGGTTTGCCTATCAATTAATTTGATGAGTACTTTCCCTTCGGTTCTTGTCATCTTTTTTAATTGATCAGTAAACTCACCTTCCATATAGTTTTGCATAATAATGATGTGTTTCCGACGTTTTGATGACGATTTTATTTCGGCCAGTTGCCTATTTAACGAAATAAGTCTTTCTGCCGCTAAGGTAGCATAAGGATAAGTTTTTAGTACGATTTTGCGATACCAAAAATAATAGCGACTCTGGTTAACATCTTTAAATCTAATTGGCATGGACAAAAAAACAGGATCTAAATTAACCGTTGCCGTATCATTATTTATTAGAAAGTAATCAAATTTATTAAATGCAGAATCTTTTTTATACTCCTCTTTTTCTTGAGCGCCTATAAAAGTAGCACTCAATATAAATAATAAAAGGACGTAAGTTTTCATAGCTTATTTTTTAATTGCTCAAAATTACGAGAAAATAAGGTTTAAAGAATATTAATTGTATTTTTGTTAACGCAATAAAAAATAAAGTATCACCCTGTGTTATAAAGCCAATTTAAACAATTAAATACCTAACAATGAAAACTGTTTTAAATAAAAAATCAATTCAATTTTTAGAAACCTATTTAAATAACCCTTCGCCTACAGGATACGAATGTGAAGGTCAGAAAATTTGGATGAATTATGTAACACCTTATGTAGATACTTTTATAACAGATAATTACGGCACTGCTGTTGGTATCATAAATCCCGATGCGCCTTTTAAAGTGGTGATTGAAGGTCACGCCGATGAGATTTCGTGGTATGTTAATTACATAACTCCTGAAGGTTTGATTTATGTGATTAGAAATGGAGGCAGCGATCATCAAATAGCACCTTCTAAACGCGTGAATATCCACACTAAAAATGGCATAGTAAAAGGTGTTTTTGGATGGCCTGCTATTCATACACGACTAAAAGACAAAGAAGAACCTGCCAAATTAGACAATATTTTTATTGATTGTGGTTGCGAAACAAAAGCCGAAGTTGAAGCGCTAGGCGTTCATGTGGGGTGCGTTATTACCTATCCCGATGCGTTTATGATTTTAAATAATAATAAATTTGTCTGTCGTGCTATCGATAACAGAATGGGAGGATTTATGATTGCCGAAGTTGCCCGATTATTACACGAAAATAAAAAAACCTTGCCCTTCGGATTGTACCTTACTAATTCCGTTCAAGAAGAAATTGGCTTGCGCGGCGCGCAAATGATTACCCAAACCATCAAGCCAAATTTGGCTATTATTACCGACGTTTGTCACGATACTACCACTCCGATGATTGATAAAAAGAAAGAGGGTGAAATTAAATGTGGTGATGGTCCGGTAATTACTTATGCGCCTTCAGTTCAAAATAATGTACGCGAATTGGTGCTTGAAACCGCAATCAAACAACAAATTCCGTTTCAACGATTAGCTTCGTCAAGCAGTACCGGAACCGATACCGATGCTTTTGCTTATAGCAATGGCGGTGTACCCTCGGCTTTGATTTCTTTGGCATTGCGCTATATGCATACCACTGTAGAAATGGTTGATAAGCGCGATGTTGAAAATGTAATTAAATTAATTTACGAAACCTTGTTAGAAATAGATCCTAATAAAAGCTTTAGCTATTTTAAATAGATGATTATACTTCGATTTGCTTTAGCTTTTATCAGAATGTTACTATTTTTAATAGTGACTATTTTCTTTTATTCAATCTTATTATTTACCAATTTGTTTTACAAAGATAAAGATAAAATGCTGAGCCGTGGCATTACTTACCGCCGTTCTATTATCAGAATATTACACCACATTCTCGGCTCAAAAATTATTGTTTATGGCAAGGAATTTACAAAACCGGGTTTGATTGTTTTTGATCATAGAAGCTATTTTGATGCGGTGGTAATTTTAAAAAATATTTTAGCCTATCCCGTTGGTAAAAAAGAAGTTGCCTCTTGGCCCCTTATTGGTAATGTTTGTAAAACTACCGGTGTTATTTTTGTAAAACGAGAAGAACGCGTGAGCCGAAAAGAGACTTTGGTTAAAATGCGTGCCGTTTTAAAAAATGGGTATTCCATTTTAATTGCACCAGAAGGCACATCTCATGCCGAGCCTACAACTATTTATTTTAAACCAGGTGCTTTTATTCTAGCGGTAGAACTTGGTGTGCCAGTACTGCCAATTGCTATTGATTTTAAAAATATTGAAGATGCTTGGATTGGTGACGATACCTTTGTACCTCATTTTTTTAAATGCTTTGGCAAATGGCGTACCGAAATAAAAATCAGTTATTTAGATCCTATTTTATTGGATAATGTTGAAGAATTGGTAGCAAAAACAAGAAGTGTAATCGATGCCGAAATGATTCGGTTTAGAAAAGAGTGGAACGAAGAGGTACAAAATTAGATATGATGGTTAATTATCTTGACAAAACCGATTAAAATTACTTACTACCCCAACTATTAATCAAGTTTAAAATCTTATATTTGGAAGGCTTAAAAAGCAGCAACACTTAT
>JAVHOP010000079.1:0-12208 GCA_036170135.1 Flavobacteriaceae bacterium
AAAGCTCCGTAGGAGCGACCCGTTTGTAAAACCATCAACCAATCTACCTAATCGTCACTTTATAAACAGACGTTCTTGCTGTGATAAATAATTGATTGTTATTAGTTCCAAAAAAAGTGACATTTGAAGGTGTTTCAGGAACTTTTATTTCGGCTATTTTTTTTCCGGAAACATCAAAAACAGAAACAAATTCATTGGTTAAATAAACATTTCCCTGTTTATCTATGGTCATGCCATCAGAGCCTTCGTTGCAAAACAGCATCTTTTCTGATAAACTTCCATCGGTTGAAATTTTAAAGCGATAAGTTTTTGAAGCGCCAATATCGGCCACATACAAAAATTTACCATCTGGTGTGCCTATAATGCCATTTGGTTTAACAAAATCGGTTGCAACTTTGCTCACCTTGCCAATTGGCGAAATACAATAAACATCTTCAGAAGATAAATCGGCTTTAGTTCGTTTCCAATAAGGTCTTTGGTAATAAGGATCTGTAAAATAAATTCCACCGTTTGGCGCTATCCATAAATCGTTAGGACCATTAAATTGTTTATCTTCAAAATCCTGCGCTAATGTCGAATAACTTTTATCTTGACTTATTGAAATAATTTTGCCAAATCCATCGGCGCAGGCTACTAAGTGCCCCTTTTTATCAAAATACAAACCATTGGCGCGTTCAGCTGATTTATGAAACAGCGTAATACTATCATTTTGTGGGTTATAAATATAGATTTTATTTTCGGGCTGGTCTGTAAAATAAACGTTCCCATCAGCAGCAGTTGCGGGACCCTCAGTAAATTTAAAACCCGATTTTATAAGTTTTACTTTACCATCTTGAGAACATCCAAAAGATAATAATAAGATGCATAGCATCCCCAATTTTAAGATTATTTTCATAATTATTTTTGAGATAATGTGTACATTAATATTTCTTTAGAAAGTCCAATATGTTGGTTTCTATGCGTTTTAAGATATTGGTGGTATCTTCTTTTTTAAAAGACTCACCCGTAATATTTTCGAATAACTCAATATAGCGGTTAGAAATTTCGGCAATTTTAGCATCGGTCATAAGGGGAATTTCTTGTCCTTTTAAGCCTTGAAATCCGTTTTCAATAAGCCATTCTCTTACAAATTCTTTTGAGAGTTGTTTTTGTTTTTCGCCTTTATCAAGTTTTTCTCGATACCCATCAGCATAAAAATAGCGCGACGAATCTGGGGTGTGAATTTCATCAATCAGCACAATTTCACCATCTTTTGTTTTGCCGAATTCGTATTTGGTATCGACCAAAATTAGTCCGCGTTGCGCTACTAATTCTGTTCCGCGTTTAAATAAAGCACGAGTATAATTTTCTAGCCTTTCATAATCATCTTTAACTACAATCGATTGTTTAAGAATCTCTTCACGGCTAATATCTTCGTCGTGTAAACCACTTTCGGCTTTGGTACTTGGGGTAATTATCGGTTCGGGAAATCGTTCATTTTCTCGCATTCCATCTGGCATTTTAACACCACAAATCATTCTTTTTCCGTTTTTATATTCGCGCCAAGCGTGACCCGACAAATAACCGCGAATAACCATTTCAACCTTAAAAGGTTCGCATAAATAACCAATGCTTACATTTGGATCGGGGATTGCAATTAACCAATTTGGAACAATATCTTTGGTTTGTGCCATCATTTTTTCGGCAATTTGATTCAAAATTTGTCCCTTATAAGGAATTTGTCTAGGCATTACCACATCAAAAGCCGACAATCTATCGGAAGCAATCATCACTAAATAACGATTATCAATATTATAAACTTCACGGACTTTACCTTTGTAAACTGATTTTTGATTTGGAAAATTAAAATGGGTTTGATTTATGGTTGGTATCATGATTTTGAGATTTTATTTTGGAACTATTTCTTTATAAGCTTCAATTATTTTCTTAACTAAATGGTGTCTTATCACATCTTTTTCATCGAGATGAATAATGGCAATACCTTTGATCATTTTTAATGCCAAGAGCGCTTCTATTAAGCCCGAATCTTGTCGCGGTGGTAAATCAATCTGACTTGGATCGCCGGTGATAATAAACTTAGCACTTTTGCCCATTCGCGTTAAAAACATTTTCATTTGCGGATGCGTTGCATTTTGTGCTTCGTCTAAAATAACAAAGGCGTGGTCTAAAGTTCGTCCGCGCATAAAAGCCAAAGGTGCAATTTGAATAATACCGCGTTCAACATATTCTGTTAAGCGTTCAAACGGAATCATATCGCGCAAAGCATCGTACAAAGGTTGCATATACGGATCGAGTTTATCTTTTAAATCGCCGGGTAAGAAACCGAGGTTTTCGCCAGCTTCTACCGCTGGTCTGGTTAAAATTATCCGTTTGACTTCTTTATTTTTTAAAGCTCTAACTGCTAATGCTACAGCGGTATATGTTTTACCTGTTCCGGCTGGACCAACAGCAAAAACCATATCTTGATTTTTTGATGCGGTTACTAATAAACGTTGGTTTTGAGTTTGCGCTTTTATCAATTTTCCGCTAACGCCATAAACTAATACATCGTTATCTAAGTCGGTATTTATTTTATCATCAAGAACAATTCTCTCAATAATATTTTCGTCTAATTTATTATAGGTGTTAAAGTATTTAACAAGCGCATCAAAACGTTTTTCGAACACATCTAAAATATCTAAATCGCCAAAAGCCTTGATTTCATTACCTCGCGCAACAATTTTTAATTTAGGGAACAGGCTTCGTATATGGCCGATATTTTGATTATGCGCCCCTAAGAAATCAAATACATTAATATTTTCTAAAATTAATACCCTTTCATTCAACAGATTTACAATTTAAAATTCTACGCCTAAAAGTACTTTTTTATACACTTAATTTAACTAAATTTGCCTAACAAAAGTAACTAATATTAAAAACCTGCGTGAGGATTTTGTCAATAGTTTTTAACATAATCACAGCGGTTTTTGTTTAAAACATTTTGTTTTTTAGAATGCTATAAAAGATGCCAATCATAACGCTTACTACTGATTTTGGAACAAAAGATTATTTTGTTGGCGCTGTAAAAGGAGCTATTTACTCAGAACTCAACACCGCAATAGTTATTGATATTTCACACGAAATTGATGCTTTTAATATTGCCGAAACCGCTTACGTTGTCAATAATTCGTATAAAAGTTTTCCAGATGGCACCATCCATATTATTGGTGTTGACTCAGAATTTAACGCCGAAAATAAACATATCGCCCTATTGCTAGACAAACATTATTTTATTTGTGCCGATAATGGCGTTATTGCGATGATTGCCACTAAAATAAAACCCGAAAAAATTGTGGAAATAAATATTCACAATAAATTTTCGTCAAGTTTTCCCGTATTAGATATTTTTGTAAAAGTAGCTTGCCATATTGCAAGAGGTGGCAAATTAGAGGTTATTGGCAAACCAATTACTAACTTTAAAACGGCTGTAGAATTGAGCCCAATTGTCAACCGAGAACGCACCGAAATAAAAGGAAATGTTATTTATATAGATCATTATGGCAATCTAATTACAAACATTACCAAGTCTTTAATTACTAAAATTGGATGCGATAGACCTTTCGAAATTAAAGCCAGAAATTATAATTTTACCAAAATATATAATCGCTACAGCGATGTTGTCAACTTTTCTATACCAATAGAAAGGCGCAATGACGACGGCGAAAAATTAGCCCTTTTTAATTCTGCAGGATTTCTAGAAATTGCTACTTATCGCAGTAATTTAAATTCGGTTGGAGGTGCTGCCAGCTTACTTGGAATGAAATACCGCGATAATATCAATGTAAACTTTTACTAAATCATGTTTGTAAGAATTGTAAAAATGGATTTTAAATCCGATAAAATTGTCGATTTTTTGAAGATTTTCAACAACCATAAAACAAAAATAAGAGCCTTTGCTGGATGTCAGTTTTTAGAGTTATATCAAGATAAAAACAAACCGACTATCTTTTTTACTTATAGCTTTTGGGAAGATGAAAATGCACTTGAAAATTATAGAAACTCTGAGTTATTTGTACAAGTTTGGTCTCAAACAAAACTGTTTTTTAACAGTAAACCAGAGGCTTGGAGCGTTGATAAAGTTGCCAGTTTGACATAATAAAATTAAACAAAACCAATGATAAGTCTCATTAAAAAGGAATTAACTGCTTTCTTTGCTTCGGCTGTCGGATATTTGGTTATTGGCTTGTTTTTATTGGCAAATGGTTTGCTGCTTTGGATTTTTAAATCGGAATACAACATACTAGATTCGGGCTTTGCCGATTTAAATTCGTTTTTTAAAATCAGTCCGTGGCTGTTTTTTTTCTTAATTCCGGCCATTACCATGCGCAGTTTTGTAGATGAAAAAACTTTAGGTACTTACGAGCTTTTAAAAACTAAACCGCTCACAACAACACAGTTAGTTTTAGGAAAATATTTCGGTGCTTTGGTGCTCATCTCTATGGCTATTTTGCCGAGTATTATTTACGTTTACAGCATCAATCAACTGGCAAATCCGGTTGGTAATATAGACCTCGGTCCTATTATTGGCGCTTATTTAGGATTGATTTTTATAGCGAGCACCTATACTGCCATTGGTATTTTTGCATCGGCTATTAGCCAATATCAGATTGTGGCTTTTTTAATTGCCAGTTCAATTTGTGTTGGCTTCTATTTCGGTTTTGAAGCCTTGAGAAATATGCCTTTATTTAGAGGCTTTCAACTTGACCTTTTAGGGATGAAAGCCCACTATTTTAGCATTGCTAAAGGCGTTTTAGACACGCGTGATTTAATTTATTTTTTAAGTATTAGTTTCATTTTTTTAGCATTAACGCATAAAATTATCGATAAGAATTGAAAAACACCTTTCAACATATCGTCAAAATTTTCGTCTTTTTTATAGTGATAAATTTGGTGAGTTATCAGTTTTATATACGTTTTGATTTGACCCAAGACCAACGATACAGTTTTTCTAAAACTACCAAAGACGTCATACATAAAATCGATAAACCTTTAATAATTAACGTCTATTTAGAAGGAGATTTCCCATTAGATTTTATGCGTTTGCAAACGGAGACAGAACAAATTCTTAAAGAATATTCGCTGCTAAATAAAAATATCAACTACAGATTTATCAATCCACTAACCGATAAAAATTTAGGACAAGACTTAATAAAAAAAGGTTATTTTCCAAGCCGATTAACCATTCAAGAAAAAGGTGAAATCTCTGAAAAAGTTATTTTTCCGTGGGCTGAAATTAATTATAACGGTAAACAAGAAAAAGTAAATTTATTACCCGATAGTCAAAGTTTTACGCAATCGGAGCAAATAAACCAAGCCATCTCTAAATTAGAATATGCCTTTTCCGATGCTTTAACCAAAATAAGCCAAGCAAAACGGCAAAATATTGCCGTTTTAAGAGGCAACGGCGAATTAGACGATTTGCACTTGTATAGTTTTTTAAAAAGCATTGGCGGATACTACAATTTAGCGCCATTTACTTTAGATTCTGTTTCTACTCAGCCACAAAAAACACTGGTAGAACTCAGCAATTTTGACCTAATTATCATAGCAAAACCTACTCAAGCTTTTACCGAAGCAGAAAAATATACGCTAGATCAATATATTATGAATCAAGGCAAAACACTTTGGCTTTTAGACCAAGTACAAGCCGATTTAGATAGTTTAGCCGAGCAGGAAGGCGAGTTTTTGGCTTTTCCAAATGATTTAAATTTAACCGATTTATTGTTTAGTTATGGTGTTAGACCAAGTTATGATTTAGTACAAGATTTATACGCTGCCAAAATACGTTTAGCTTCGGGCCAAGTTAATGGAAAACCTCAGTATCAAAATTTTGATTGGACTTATTTTCCGCTCATTACTAGCAATAATCAACACCCAATTACCAATCAAATTGCACCTGTTCAACTCCGATTTGTTACGGCAATCGACACCCTAAAAAATAATATTAAGAAACAGGTTTTATTGCAAAGCTCTGTTTCTAGCAAAAAAACTGGCACGCCACGATTGGTGAGCTTGCAAGAGATAAACAGTGTTGATAACGCATCTTTTAGCAACGGAAATCAAATTCTTGGCCTTTTGCTTACAGGCGAATTTAAGTCGGCTTACAGCGGGCGAATTAAACCTTATAATTGGAAAGACCATCAAGTTAAAAGTGCTCAAAATTCTATGATTATTATCGCCGATGGCGATATTGCCTCCAACCAAATTTATAAAAACCGTCCAACCGATTTAAACCAAAATTTTTTGACGGGTGAACAATTTGGCAATAAAGATTTCTTGTTAAATAGCGTCAACTTTTTATTAAACGACACCGGGCTTTTATCTCTGCGCTCTAAAACCCTAAATATTCGATTTTTAGATAGAGAAGCCGTTGTTAAAACCAGTAGGCTTTGGCAACTATTAAATGTAATAATCCCTTTACTTCTATTGTTCCTTTTCGGATTGAGCTTTCGCTTTTATAGAAAATTTAAATATACGCATGTTTAAACGAATCTTATTTTTAGGCATTAATCCTTGTAAAATTATCGCTAGGAGCATGACTGAGGTACATCCCAATAAATTAAGCCATAAATAGGGCAATATATCGAGATAAAAAATATAGATAATCAGAATCTGTGTCAAGATTGCAGCAAAAAATACGGCATTTCCTTTTACATATTTTATAAAGAAGGCCAATAAAAAGATGCCTAAAACGTTGCCGTAAAAAATAGAGCCAATAATATTTACCAGCTGAATTAAATTATCAAATAAATTGGCGATGGTAGCCACTAAAATGGCCATAATCCCCCAGCCCACCGTAAACCACTTTGATGCATTTACGTAATGTTTTACACTTTTTTCTGTTTTAATATTGCGCTTGTATAAATCGAGTGCTGTTGTAGCGCCCAAAGCACTGATTTCTGATGAAGTAGAAGACATGGCTGCCGATAAAATAACGGCCAACAACAAACCAATTAAACCTCGCGGTAAATTGTGTAAGATAAAATGCAAAAATACATAATCTTTATCGTTGGTTTCTACATTCTTATCGGCTTTGCCAATTATAACTTTAGCAGCATTGCGATTCGCATCTTCCTCTTTAAGAAGCGTATTTATCTGTTGCTTGAGCACCTTATTATCGGCACTTTCAAGCAACTTCAATTGCAAAGTTTTTAAGGTAGCTTCATTGTTGAGATGATTTTTTTCTAAAGCTTTAAAATCAGCGACATAAACAGATTTATAAACTGCTTTAGTCGCTGCCGGATTAAAATTTAAAGGGGTATGGTTAAATTGGTAAAACACAAAAACCATGACGCCAACCAACAAAATAAAAAACTGCATCGGAATTTTTAACAAGCCATTAAACAATAATCCCAGCTGACTTTCTTTAGCCGTTTTACCCGATAAGTAGCGTTGCACCTGACTCTGATCGGTTCCAAAATAAGACAACATTAAAAAAGTGCCTCCTAAAATTCCCGTCCAAACCGTATAGCGATTATTCAAATCGAAAGAAAAGTCTAAAATATTCATCTTACCACTTGCCCCTGCAATTTTTAATGCTTTTGTAAAATTGATATCGGCTGGCAAGTAACTTAAAATGATAAAAAAGGTGGTAAACATCCCGGCAAAAATGACTGCCATTTGCTGTTTTTGAGTAACACTTACGGCATTAGTTCCTCCAATTACGGTATAAATAATTACTAAAGTGCCTATGCCTATATTTAAGATAAGCAAATTCCATCCCAAAACGGCAGATAAAATAATGGCAGGTGCAAAAATGGTGATGCCCGCAGATAAACCACGCTGAACTAAAAACAAAATCGCCGCCATACTTCGTGTTTTTAAATCGAAACGCGCTTCTAAAAATTCATAAGCGGTATAGACTTTTAAGCGACTATAAATCGGAATAAAGACGATACATATTATAATCATGGCTATGGGCAAACCAAAATAAAACTGGACAAATCCCATCCCACTGTTAAAGGCTTGTCCAGGTGTTGATAAAAAGGTTATGGCACTAGCTTGTGTTGCCATGACCGATAGCCCTATGGTCCACCATTTATCGGCGTTACCGCCTCGCACATATTCTTCTACATTTTTGCTTCCTCGCGTTTTAAAAGCACCGTAAATAACAATAAATAAAAGGGTTGAAATCAGGACAATCCAATCTAAGTTTTGCATAAGCTAGTTGAAATAATGCATAATTAAATAGAAAATCACAATATAGAATACATTAATCACAAGTATCAAAACATACCAAGGTTTAAAATTTTGAGATTTAATTTTGCTCATTATTATTTTTGTTTGACAAGTTCGCCAGCTTGATTTTTGCCTAAAGAAATAAGATTGACAAACAATTTAAAAGCTCCGGGCACACCTGCCGGAAGTTCTCTAAAGAACGCTAATCCGGTATAAATAAAATAGCCTTTTTGATATTTTGCCACAAGCAAACTGCTTTTAATTTCAGATTCGCCAGGATCATTCATCCCTAAAATTGTGTCATAATGTGCATCCCAAGTATCGGGAAAGTACAAACCTCGTTCTTGTACCCAACCGTCAAAATCGGACTCAGTAATTTTATTAGGAACATTAAGAACTTCATGATTTGGATTTAACAAGTTTACTTTTGTATCTTCAACCGTAACCCTATTTTGAGATAAATGCAATTGATAAGGCGCAATTTCGGCAATTATGAGTCTAGAATTGGTATTGTATTGAACTATCATTGTTCCACCATTTGCCACATAATCAAATAGTATTTGTTGTTTAAATTTTAAATTATCTACGGTATTATAGGCTCGAATACCCAAAATAACGGCATCGTATCTCTTTAAGTTTTCGGCGTTAATTGCCTCATCATCTAATAGTGTTACATTGTAACCAACTTGTTGTAAACTCTTTGGCACTTCATCGCCCGCACCCATAATATAAGCGATATTTTGTCCCTTACGGGAAATCGGTAAGCGCACAAATTTTACCTCTGTTGGACTTGTTATAAGCTGAGGTGGTATATGATTATAATCAATTTCTTGATAACCATTTTGATAAGTTTGACGATTGTTTAAAGTAACTTCTGAATTAACCCTAGCAACTAGCTCATTTTTTGGGGGTGTTACTTGAAAGATAAATTCTTGTACGTCATTTTTACTTTTAAAAGTAAAGGGAATTGTAGCCGGACTGAGCTGCCAATTTGCATCGAGGTTTAAAGTCAGATTTCCCGATAAATCATCTTTTCCAGCCTTAACACGTACCTTAATATTTTTAGGTTTATCATCCGAAAAAATTGTTACATTTTCTAAAATCTCACTAAAAACTGGTGGCGCAATCTCAAAACGACGATAAATTTCGCCCCTAACAGGATCCGTTTTTTTGTAAACTACGGGTAGTTCAAAGTCCAAATTAAAACCACTTATACTTACCGTTAATTGAGCTACCAATGCAGGAGGCGTTTCGGCCAAACCGATATAATTTTTGTTAGAAACCTCAAATAATCCAACACTGCCTTTTTTATTCAACCAATAGGCATTGCTGAAATCGGCTTGCGAAGGAATGGTATAATAATCTTTAAAATTAAAAACTTGATTAAAGGTCAGATTTTGATTCGGATTTTGAAAAGCCTGCTCTCCTTTAATGCCCACCGATTTTAAAATAATCTCCGTTTTACTTCGATTAATAGCTTCTACAGACAAGGCTATTTTAGTATTCGGTGCCGCATAAAAATCGGCAGTAGTTACTTCTAAATACAATCCGGCACAAGCTTGAATTAAATTAGTTGTTTCTGCGAGTTTAATATTTTTCCAATAACTATCTGGCAATTTATCAATTAGTTTGTAAACTTCAATAAGTTGAGAGATGCTCTTTTCGGGATGCTCATAGTTAAAAGCCTTTTCAATTGCCATTACCAAATTGCCGATGGGTTTGCCACCTGCTACACGCGACCAAGTGGTATTAATCCCACTAAAAATATCGGCTTTGTTTAAAGGCTTCTCACCTTGTTTAAATTCTAAATATTCTATAGATGAACCCCGCTCCTGAGAAGAACCAAAACCCTGCGACTTGTGTTTGGTACGTGCTTCGGCGGCTAATTCACTATTCGATTTTCCTTTTAAAGGGTAAAAAACGCCTGTCTCTAAATCGAATAAATTGGTTTTATCTGCTTGATTAAATTTATCGATGCTTCCATAAAAAAACCATGATGTATTAAAAAACAGCCGCTTTGCTTGCCATGTGTTAACAGATTTTAATTGTTCTGGAAAAACATTTTTATCGGAAGCCGCAGTAAAAGCCTCGTCAGCTAACATTGCCGAAGCGGTGTGATGCCCGTGCGTTTTTCCGGCAGACGACTCATTAAAACGAGTGATTATGATATCTGGTTGAAACTTTCTAAATATCCAAACTACATCGTTTAAAATTGCTTGTTTATCCCAAAATTTAAGTGTTTCGTCCGGATTTTTAGAAAAACCAAAATCATTAGCACGGGTAAAATACTGTTGCGCGCCGTCTATGCGACGGGCAGCTAACAATTCTTGTGTTCTAATAATACCGAGACTTTCTCTTAGCTCTTTGCCGATTAAATTTTGACCACCATCGCCACGAGTCATAGATAAATAGGCTGTATTGGCGTGAATTTCATTTGAAAAATAACTTATTAATCGTGTATTTTCATCATCAGGATGAGCAGCAACATACAAAACAGATCCCAAAAAGTTTAATTTTTTCAAGGCATCGTGAATATCGGCTGCACTTGGTTTTAATTGTATTTGTGCAAAGAAAACAAATGGTGTAAAAATTGCACAAAGAAAAAAAAGACGTATTCTCATCCTTAAAATTGATTTTAGTGGTTAAAACAAATTTATAAATTTATAGAACTTTTTAAGTATTAGTGTTTAAACTTAACATAAGCTTAACTAAAATGATTTTTCTTTAGGCTTATTTTGTGCCTTAGTATTTATTATGATATATTTGTCTTCACTAATTTAACATTTTTTATAAATGAAATTTATCATATCAAGTTCCCAACTTTTTAAACAACTGCAAGTATTGAGCGGGATTATTAACAGCAACAATACTTTGCCAATTTTAGATAATTTTTTGTTTGAAATTTCAGATAATATTCTCAAAATTTCTGCTTCAGATTTAGAAACAACCATAAGCGCCACACTTGAAGTTGATGCTGACGAAAATGGAGCGGTTGCCGTATCTGCAAAATTGTTATTAGATACTTTAAAAACTTTTCCGGAACAACCCTTAACTTTTATCGTTTCTGATAATAATACAATAGAAATCAGTTCAGAAAGTGGTAAATATGCATTGGCATTTGCCAATGGCGAAGAGTTTCCAAAAGCAGTTGCCTTAGATTCTCCAAGTTCCTTAGTAATTGCTGGTGGCATTTTAGCAACTGCTATTAATAAAACAATCTTTGCGGCTGGAAATGACGATTTAAGACCTGTAATGAGTGGTGTATTTTTTCAATTTAGTCCCGAAGGTCTCATTTTTGTAGCAACCGATGCTCATAAACTCGTAAAATACGAACGAACTGATATCACGGCTAAAGAAACTGCTGAATTCATCATGCCAAAAAAACCTTTAAATATCTTAAAAAATATTTTATCGAGTTTTGATCAATCCGAAGTTTTGGTTGAATATAATGTTTCTAATGCAAAATACAACTTTAACAATATTACTTTGGTTTGCCGCTTGATTGATGGTAAATACCCGAATTATGATGCAGTTATTCCAAAAGAAAATCCAAATAAATTAACTCTAGACCGCAATGCTTTCTTAAATTCCGTTCGTAGGGTTTCTATTTTCTCAAGTAAATCTACTCACCAAATCAGGTTAAAAATGGCTGGAACCGAATTAAATATTTCGGCTGAAGATATCGATTTTTCAAATAAAGCCGATGAGCGTTTGATGTGCAATTACGAAGGTAAGGATATGCAAATAGGTTTTAACTCGCGTTTTTTGATTGAAATGTTGAGCAATTTAAACTCCGAAAATGTGATGGTTGAAATGTCTTTGCCAAACCGTGCCGGTATTTTAACGCCACTTGACGATTTAGATGAAGGCGAAACTATTACGATGTTGGTAATGCCAGTCATGCTAAACAATTAAAATATTTTTTCTTTGAAATTATAATCCGCTTTTATAGCGGATTTTTTTTATCTTCACGGTATGAATATTTTAGCTC
>JAVHOP010000080.1:0-3062 GCA_036170135.1 Flavobacteriaceae bacterium
GCCATTCAATCTGGTAAAACCCTTGAAAAAGTTTACATTCAGCAAAATCTTCAAAGCAATTTATTTAACGAACTAAATAACTTAATTAAAGAGTTGCACATTTCAAACAGTTATGTGCCCATAGAAAAATTAAACCACCTTACTAAAAATGCCAATCACCAAGGCGTGGTTGCCAAAATATCACCTATTAATTTTACCGATTTAGAAACCTTATTAAACGAGATTTCACTCCAAAAAATCATCCCCTTGTTTTTAGTTCTAGATCAAATTACCGATGTACGCAATTTTGGAGCCATGATAAGAACAGCCGAATGTTGTGGTGTAAACGCCATTATTATTCCAAATCAAGGCAATGCACCTTTAAATGCCGATGCTATAAAAACTTCGGCAGGTGCCGCGTTTAAAGTCCCAATTTGTAAAGTTGACCATATTAAGGATGCCTTATTTTTATTACAAGCTTCAGCTATTCAATTAGTAGCGGCTACCGAAAAAACAAATTACACTATTTATGAAGTCGATTTTACAAAGCCAACAGCTATTATTATGGGTTCAGAAGATAAAGGCATTTCAAATTCGGTTCTCAAACTAGTCGAAATTAAAGCCAAACTCCCTTTATTAGGCACGATAGCATCTTTAAATGTATCGGTTGCTTGTGGCGTATTTTTATACGAGGCTGTTAGGCAACGTCAATAAATTAAACCCTTTAATTTTCGTTGTTTTTTGTTGGCTGATCAAAATTTCCGTCATCATCAAATAGCTTGTCAAAATCATCTTTTTGATAACTCTCGGTTTCCCACGCGTACATTTCTGGTTTTGGTAAGACATTTTTATAGCGATAAGCTAAGATAATACCTGTAATAAAACCTGATAGATGTCCTTCCCAAGATATTTCAGAATCTATAGGAAATAAATACCAAATCAAACTTCCATAGACAAAAACAACAATCAACGAAACCGCTATTAAGCGATAATATTTGCTAAATATGCCACTAAAAAACACAAAACTCACTAAAAAATATATCACGCCACTCGCTCCGATATGATAAGCCGGTCTGGCAATTAACCAAGTTAATAAACCAGAAAATATGACCCCTTGCCAAATAACTTTATAAGCAATATGGTGGTAAAAATAAAGTAAAGCCATCAGCATCACCAATAAAGGCAATGAATTATGAGCCAAATGCACCATATCTTTATGAATAAAAGGCTCGAAAAGAATTCCTCTTAAACCAAAAAGTGTTCTTGGATAAATGCCAAACTGCTTTAAGTTTAAATTAAAACGGAAATCTGCCCACAATACAATCCATAAAAAAAGAACTGTATAAAGTGGCAAGGCAATGGTTTTTATACTAAATTTAAAAAGATTTTGATTTTGGGTGTTCATGATTTTTAATGCGTGTCTAAAGTTTGGAATATTTAAAGTGACTAAAGTTTAAAGTATAATTAAGTGCCTAAAATTATAGTTGTTAAGTATTTATAACTGTTAAATTAAATATTTATATTTAATATTCAAATTTAATTTTCTATTATTAATAAATCATCTTATTATTATGATCAAGTGTTTCACTTTTATGCCCCAAAACACAACTGTTTATTTAATTTTTCTTATAACTTTAAGTACTTTAAAATCAAGGCACTTTAAGCACTGATTGGTTACTAATTTTTAACGCTAAGTACTTCAAACTCTAGTTCACTTTAAGTACTTTTAACCCGTAAAAACATTATAAAATTACTATTTTTACACGATGAATACACCACTGGCCGAAAGAATTAGACCTCTTGTTTTAGACGACTTTATAAGTCAGCAACATTTAGTTGGTAAAAACGGTGTTTTAACACAACATATCAAAAACGGCATTATTCCTTCATTAATATTTTGGGGTCCACCGGGAATTGGCAAAACAACTCTCGCCAATATTATTGCCAACACGTCTAAACGTCCGTTTTACAGTTTAAGCGCCATTAATTCGGGTGTAAAAGATGTGCGCGATATTATAGATAAAGCCAAACAAAGTGGCGGTCTTTTTACTGCCAAAAATCCGATTTTGTTTATTGATGAAATTCATCGCTTTAGCAAATCGCAACAAGATTCGCTTTTAGGGGCTGTAGAAAAAGGTTGGGTAACTTTGATTGGTGCCACAACCGAAAATCCCAGTTTTGAGGTCATCCCTGCCCTATTATCGCGTTGTCAGGTTTATATTTTAAATGCCTTTGATAAAGCCGACCTCAAAGCGCTTTTATTTAGAGCTCTAGAAGTTGACATCGAATTAAAACTTAAAAAAATTAGCTTAAAAGAAACTGAGGCTTTAATTCACCTTTCGGGAGGCGATGCTCGAAAATTATTGAATATTTTCGAACTGGTAATCGGTCAAAATACCGAAATTGAAATTACCAATGAACTGGTTTTAAAAGCTATTCAGCAAAATACGGCGCGCTATGACAAAACAGGCGAACAGCATTATGATATTATTTCGGCATTTATAAAATCTATCCGCGGAAGCGATCCAAATGCAGCCGTTTATTGGCTTGCCAGAATGATTGAAGGCGGTGAAGATGTAAAATTTATTGCCCGACGATTGCTGATTTTAGCTAGCGAAGACATTGGAAATGCGAATCCCACTGCATTAATTATTGCCAACAATACGTTTCAAGCCGTCTCTGTTGTAGGCAATCCTGAATCGCGCATTATTTTAAGTCAGTGTGCTACTTATTTGGCATCTTCACCAAAGAGCAACGCAAGTTATTTAGCGATTAGCAAAGCACAAGAACTGGTTCAAAAAACGGGCGATTTATCGGTGCCGCTTCACTTAAGAAATGCGCCAACTAAACTTATGAAGGATTTAAATTACGGCAAAGATTACAAATACGCTCACAATTTTGAATCTAATTTTGTTAATCAAGAGTTTTTACCTGACGAAATTTCGAATTCATTATTGTACAATCCAGGCAATAATGCACGAGAAAATCAGTTGCGTCTTTACCTAAAAAATCTTTGGAAAGCTAAATATGGTTATTAACCGGCAAGGTTAAAGAAACCAATTTGATTAAAAGATGTTTAACCT
>JAVHOP010000080.1:3162-12189 GCA_036170135.1 Flavobacteriaceae bacterium
CCTTGTAGGTTTTATTCTTATTTTGATACCTACAAGGTTTCAAAAAAACCTTGCAGGAAAGCCATTTAACGCTTTATTTTTTGATAAGTATTTGTTTTTACAGTGCCATCCGGATTGATTTCATCAATAACAAAATCACCATTTTCTAAAAGATATCCTGTAAAAGTATCGGTCGTTTTAACTAAGAAATTTAATTTTTTTGACGTGTTATAAATAAAGCCTAAAGGCTTGGTTTGTATGGTATTTCCTTGTTTTATCTGTTCCGAAAAGATAAAATAATTCTGAAAAGCGGCAATTTCAAAAACCTTTTGATTGCTTTGGTAGAGACCAACAAGCGTTACGGTTTTATTAGCTTCGGCTGGAGGCGTCTTCACAACTTCTATTTTATTGACAATATTAGTATTAGGAGATACCTTATCGATTATAACTGGTTTTTCAATAACCTCATCTTTAACAATAATTTCGTTTTTGACTTCAATTTTAGGTAAATCAATATTGGCAACAACTTTTGGTGTAAAGTGATAATTAAAATTTTCTAGACTTTTAAAAGCGCCTCTTATTGCTTCGTGATATGATTTTTGATAATCTTTTGACGTGCTCACGCCTTCTTCACTTTCATATACAACCTGATTTTGGCAATTTATAAAGCTCAGTTTAATTTTGGTCTTTTTAAAATTAGAATGTTCTATTAAATTTATTTTAAGTGCTAAACATTGATTATTAATCAATTCAGCCGGGAATACCTCATTATTAAAAAGTGTAGCAAATCCACTTTTATCGAGTAAAAATCTGGTTAAAGAATTGATTTTGAAACTATCTTCTCCTTTTTGGAATTCATATTGTTTTGGAATAATGATGTATTTATAATTATTAAGTGCCTCTTGCGCATAAGCAAATTGAATTGATACCATCAATAAAAGAACTAAAATGAGTTTTTTCATAATCATAGCTTAAGTTAATATATAAAATTCATTCCGAATTGAAAAGCATTGTAATTGGAGTTATAAAAATCAGTAGAAAACAAATTATTAAAACTTCCGTAAAGGTTAAAATGTCCTAGATGTGATGTTAAACCCAAACCGATATTACTAGCCGAATACGAGTCTACAGTATAAGTGACTTTTGTGCGCAAATATTTGTTGATGCGCCTGTAATAAAATACAGTTGTTGCCACTTGAGGTTGCTTTGGCAGTACAATTGAGTATAGTTGAATACCAATTTGATTGCGAAGCGGATTGTCAAATTGTGGTTTAAAACACTCTGCCGAATGAGGCAAACCAAAACTATAAGCATAAGAAGCATTTATTTTTGGCGATCTAAAACTAGTGTAACTCTTAAAGATGGTATCTCTAACAATTGCCTTTTCTACGCCATCTATAATCTGTTGAAAATAATTGACTCCCGAAATTATAGGCGTTTGCAATTTAACTCCCTCGGTAACATAACTTCCCTTAGCCGAAATGCTTGTAACCATCTTGTTGTATTTAATAAAGCCTAAATCTTGAATGCTTGCCGTCACTTTAACTTGTTCATTTGGTTTGTAAGTTAGTCCAAAATCAAAGCCAAGTCCTAAATTACCTCCTAAAAAAAGTTTGTTAGTCAAGTGCTTGTAAAATTTTTCATCGTAATCCGTTCCATTAAATAAACCGGCAGATTGGATAGATAAATTAATATCTTGCAAATTATGACGATACACATTATCAATACCTTGTGTCGTAAAAAATAAACCGCTATTGTTTAATGACCTTACCTCAGCGGCACTCGAATAAATTTTGAACCGCGCGCCGGCATTGAATTTTTCACTAAATCTTCGATTAATGCCGATATGAAGAACACCTACCAAATCAGTTTTAAACTTAAACGACTCCGCATTGAATACGCGCCCTATTTCTTTGTTTCCCTCAAATCCAAAGATGGCTAAATCTTTTGGATAATAGGCAATTAAATTAAATTCTTCATAAAATCCGAAGCTGATATAATCTTTATCGTTTGGCAACCTCATGCCGGCATTAATAAATTCTATTTGCTGATTGATGTAAACATGGTCGTTAGGCGTTCTCGAAAAAATCAATTTTTCTAATTTTGTATTGATGTCGATTCCATCTTTAGCAAACAAATCGGTTACCTTAAAACCTTTCACTCCTATCGCTAAAGAAAGCCCGGAAAATGCAGGTACACCCACATGCCATTTGTATGAAACGTCAGCACCGGGATTGAGCATTAAGGCTTGTGGCACCTCGGTAAAATCATATAAAATCGGTTTGTTTTGAGCAATACCTTTAAAACAAGCCAAGCCAAATAATAAAAATAATGAGAGCTTAAGTTTCATAAGTTTTGGTTTCATTTAAAAGGAAAAGCTTGCACTTGACTTAAAATTAATAAATGCTCCTGGAGTATTATCTATGGTTGTGGCATTGATAACATCGGCAGTAATGTTGACCTTTTTCGATTTTTTTAAATTCACTAAATCTGCTCCTTCAATAGTTACATCGCTAATGGTTTTTGAGACTTTGTTGATAACTATTGGAAGGGTATAAGTTACCTGATTATTACCGTCCAAAAATTGAAAAATGAGCTCAAAATCTCGGTTGAACGTATTTTCTATTTCAAAATGAAATTCGGATTTTACCAAGTTATTTTGAATGGTGGTGTTGTTAAAAATATCTAAAGGTGTAACAAAATCAAAATGTGTAAAAGGTAAATTACTACCATCAAAATTGGTTAAATCTGGCAAACTAGAAGTGATATCAATTAACGATGCCGTTGCTTGTGGACTGTTACTAAAATCAAAAGTCGCCCCTAATTTAAACCTTACATAAGCACCCACAGTATTGTCAATAGTATTTGCAGGTACGCTATTTATAACCGTTACATTAATGGCAACTTGTGTCGCCCTTTTAATTTGTTCAACAGACAATCCTTCAACAATAACATCTTGAGTTGTGATATCCTTTTTTGATGCCATTGCTAGCGCAGTATAAACCACCGCACCATTAGCATCTAGAAAGTTAAAAGTAAAAGCAAAGTCTCTGTTAAAGGTATTTTCAAAATTAAAATGAAAGGTGAGCTTTACCAATTCATTTTGAATCGTCGCATTACTAAAAGCATCAAGAGGCGTGTTAAAGTTAAAATCTAAAAAAGGGAGGTTGTTAGCATCCCCAAAATCGGCAATTGTAGTTGTAAACGAAATCATTGAGCCTTTAATTTGCTGATTCAAGTTTATTTGATCAACTTGTGTAAAATCTACATTGTTATTCTGAACACAAGCGCTAAACACAAACAACAGCAATAAGCTTAGAACAGTCAATTTTTTTAATGAACTCATCTTTTTAAAATTTAATTTAAAGGTATTGTTTTAATTGTACTAATTGGGTTACACTCTTGATGTTTTCGGCACTTGGTTCTTTATTAAAATTGCAAAAAATAGCGTCGATTCCACTTTGCATGGCCCCCATAATATCGGCTTCATAATTGTCGCCAATCATCATACTTTCTTCAGCTTTAGCTTGGCAAGTTGTTAAGGCAAAATTGAAAATTTCAGGATTTGGTTTTTTAACGCCAACCTGTTCTGAGGTAATTACTGTTTTAAAATAGGGTTCTAATCCTGAATTTTTCATTTTTTTACCTTGAATTTCTTGAAACCCATTGGTAATGATGTGCATCGTGTATTTTGGTTTTAAATACTCTAAAATATCTAATGCGCCATGTACTAACGAATTATAATTGCTTAAATTCTCGATGTAAGCATCGGCTAATAAAACAATCACGGCGTTAGAAACCCTAACATTTAGTTTTAAAAATGTATCATTTAAACGACCTAAACGCAAATCTTCTTTGCTGATACTGTTTTCTCTGTACCGCTTCCAATAGGTTTCATTAATTGGATAATAAATATTTTTAAACTTTTCAAAATCTACTTTAATGTCAAATTGCTTAAAAATATATTCAAAAGTGTGGTTAGAGTTGGTTTCGAAGTCCCATAGCGTATGGTCTAAATCAAAAAAGACGTGCTTAATTTTCATCCGCTAAAAATAGCAATTTAAAATCTAAAATAACAACCGAAAATATTGTTACTTTTGATGAAAAGCCAATTTTTGAACAAGCGACTTCATATTTTATTTTTGAGCAGTTGGTATCCGTCAAAGGTTTTGCCATACAATGGCGATTTTGTGCAGCATCATGCCGAAGCAGTTGCTTTAAGGCATCAAGTTACCGCAATTCATGTTATTACTGACAGCGATCTCGACAAACCGATTGAGTTTGTTAAAAGCAATTGCAATCAAGTAACTACATTGATTGCCTATATTAAACCGAGTCAGAATATTTTTGTTAAATCTTATCGATTTTTTTGGACTTACCTAACTTTACTAAAACAAATTGGACCTTTTGATTTGGTTCATTTAAATATCATTTTTCCTGCCGGATTTATTGCCTTATTTTTAAAATGGTTCAAACAAAAGCCCTTTATAATTTCAGAACATTGGCACGGCTATCAGCATCCATTTTGTAAAGAAATTGGATTTTTTGAACGATTTTTTACAATACTTATCGCCAAAAATGCACAATATATTTGTCCGGTAAGCGCAAATTTAGGGTTTGCAATGGCAAATTTTGGCATTAAAAACGAATTTATAAAAGTGCCAAATGTTATTGATACCGATTTATTTAAACCCGCAACAAGAGATGACAACATTTTTAATATTATCCATATTTCTTCGATGGAACCTCTTAAAAATGTACCTAAAATATTAGAAGTTATCAGCCAATTACAAAAGACAAAAATTGATTTTAAGTTTTATCTTATTGGAAATAATGCGCAAGATTTTAATGAGTTAGCGCATAAATTAGAAATTAAAGATGAGCATATTTGCTTTATAAATCAGCTTGCTCAACAAGCCTTAATACCATATTTACAACAAGCCGATGTTTTGGTTTTATTTAGCAGTATTGAAAATGCTCCCTGTGTTATTTTAGAGGCTTTTGCCTGTGGCATTCCGGTAATTTCTACTGATGTTGGCGGCATTGACGAGTATTTTCCAAAAGGTTTTGGAACACTTATTAAAGCAGATGATTCACAAGCCCTTTTAGAAAGTTTGGTACAATTTCAAAAAAAAACTACGACTATTAGCAAAAGTAATCTGCATCAATATGTCGAGCAAAATTTTAGTAAAAAAGCAATCGCTAAACAATTTACTAAAGTATATTTGCGGGCGCTTAAAAAGTAATATGAAAAATTTGAAACACTTTTTTAAAGGTTTTATTGAAAGGAAAGGAAACTACGTTTTTATAGCCACGGTTTCGGCGCGTATTTTGTCGCTTTTAGCATCGGTTATCGCCTTAAAATTGATAAACTCCGTTGATTTAGGTTATGTTATTTACGCTTTAAATATTATGGCTTTTCTTATTCCCCTTAGCGGATTGGGTATTCAGCAAGGCTTATTGCGTTATGGCGCGCAATTAAATTCGGTTACCGAAAAAAAAGCACTATTTAGTTTTGTCTTTAAAAAAGGCATGATTTTTACATCTCTTTTTAGTGCCCTTATCTTTATGTTGAGTTACTTTTTGCCTTTAAAGTTCACCCAATCGGCCTACTTTTTAAGATGGTTATCGGCGTTGCTCATTTCAACATTTTTGCTCGAAATGATTAAAGTCCAATTTAGGTTAGAACACAATAATAAAAAGTTTGCCTTTGTTGAAATTTTTTATAATCTTTTACTCGTAATTGGGGTGTTTATCCTGAGTTATTTCTATAAGGAATTGGGTTATACCATCGCTTTAATTTTGGCGCCATTGCTCACTTTTTTATGGTATTTTAAATCGCTTAAAATCAATTTTAAATTGGTTGTATCACCAGTCCTTGTTGATTTTGAATTTTTAAAATACGGCTTTTTTGCAAGTATGGCAAATGTGGCAACGCAACTGCTATTTGCTGTTGATATTTTGCTTATTGGAAGTATTTTAAATGATTCTAGTTTGGTAACCGCTTATAAATATGTGTCCATTATTCCATTTAGTTTGTTGTTTTTACCCGGTATTTTATTGACAACCGATTTTGTTAACTTAACCGAGCGGATTTTAGATCGTGCTTATATTAAAAAATACTGTCAAAATTATGTGCGCTTTTTTACAGTTTTTAGCATCGGCGTATTTGCCGTATTTTACTTCTTTTCTGATTACATTTTAAGCCTTTTTGATGTGAGCTATATTCAGTATAAAAGTACTTTTTTGGTGCTGAGTTTTGGGGTTTGTAGCATTTTAATTTTTAGAGGTTTGTATGGAAATTTACTTTCGGCTTTAGGCAAGGCGCAGATTAATTATTGGACTGCTTTTGTAGCACTTCTCATTAATATTCCGGGAAACTATTATTTAATTCCCAAATACGGCATTTTGGGAGCGGCTATAACCTCTTCAATTTTAATGTGGCTATCGAGTTTATCTTCCTTTTTCATTTTTAAAATATTGCACAATAAAATATCAAAATAACTGCCATTTTTTTAGGTGATAATAAGACTCTTGTCGCGAACCGAAACTCTTGAAAAACGTTGCGACTCCTGGCAACATAGAGCCTTCAAAATCTAAAATATAGTTACTTTGCGCATACGTTTTAATAACGGAATTGATTACAAGTGACATCGCTTGTAAGTCGCGCCCCTGCTGATTAATAGCAGAAAATAAATACGTAATTCGGTTGTTTGAAATTATAAAAAAGGCGCCACCTAAAAGTTCGTATTTATCAGAAAAGGCGACCATAATTTTAAGCTTTTTTAAAGATTGAACCGTTTTAAGCAGCGCTTCAAGTTGTAAATAAGCAGGATTTGATATGTTGGTATTAAGTCCTCTATTTTGTTTAAAAATCTCAATAATTGGTTTGTAATCTTGAGATTCCGCAACCAAAACTCCCTTATTTTCTCCTTGTGTCAAATTACTTTTTCTACCTTTTGAAAAATTTTTAAACAGCAATTTATAATCATTCCTTAGAGGTAAAATAAAGTTATTTTTAGCCCTTGTTGAGGTTATTTCAAAATTGATGTTGTAATCTATTAATTTTATTTTTATAGGAATGTGCTTGATAAATAATTCAAAATCAGCTTCCGTTAAGGTTTTTATTGAAAATATTCCTAAATGCTGTACCCAATAGGGTTGAAAAATATAGTTAATGCCATATTTTTTCTTCTTTGGCAAAGGCATAACCGCTTCATAATCATTTAAAACAAGGACATCCCAATTTTGAGCCACACAATCTAAATACCAACTAAAAGCGTAAACCTTAGATTGTGATGCTTTTGCAACACAAGCATCGTACTTTTGTTTATCAATACTCGGGTTTAAAAGGTAAGAAATCATGAGATTTTTAGTCTTTTTTTGAAAGTGTTTTTAGCATATTTTGATAAATTTTTGACCATCCAAGCCATCGTCCGGTTTCACTCAGACTTTCGTTGTGGAAAATGCTAATAAAAGTACCTTCAACGGATTTGACTTTTTGAATTAGGCTTTCAATTTTTAGTTCTACTTTCCTGTTTGATAAAAATAAATAATCTTTTAAAGTCCCATCCATAAAGGCAAAGGAAAATATTTTTAAAGGCGTTTGAATTTCAAAGTCTAAATCATAAAAATAAAAAGGCGTACAAGTGCCTGCTCTAAAGCCACAATGTTGCGCATAACCCATGGTGTAATCTTCAAAAATTTCTAAGTCGATGAGTTTTTGATAGGATTCGGGCAAGTCAATTCGCAAATAGTGATATCTCGATTTTTGAATATTGCTATTGGTAATTTCTTCTAATCGTTTTTTTTCTTTTTTAAGCATCGCCTCGTTACCCATTGTAAAAAAAGAGGGATGTAAACCTACTTGAGCGTAATCGGCTACCGATTTTATTAACGTTTTAAATTTTAAATTATTATGTGAAATATTTTTATCGTAAGTAGTATAATCACCAATCAAAAAAAAGAAAATAGTTTGAATTTTAAAGGTTTTTTGAAGATTTAAAATTTTATTAAACTGATCGAAATGGTCTTTCCTAAAATTGAAAATAACCAAAGCCCGAGTACTTAATTGTTTAAACCTAAAATTGAAAAAATCGTTTAAAAACCCACTTAAAGTCCTCATAATATTTTTGTGTTTAAATGCATAAGCGCTATCTACATCAATAGTAGAAATGGCGTTAAATTGGCGATTGCCAAACTCTAAATTTTCAAATTTTTCTTTGAGTAATTTCTTTAATTTATAAGCCCAAATATCTACTACTGGTTCTTCTAAAAAATGATTTTTAAAGGCAAGGCTTTCAGTGGCCGGAAAACGATCGAATTCATCTTTTACGTGCGGTAAATACTCTTCATAACGGCTCAGCAAATAAAAACTGGCAGCAAAAATATCAAAAGGTATTGCCGACTTTTTGCCAGTCTTAAAAAAACAAGGCACCGAGTCCCAATTTGAAACGGTAATTTCAATGTCGTAAATGCCTTGCTCAAAAAGCAAATCGTGACTTCTAATAAAAAAAGCATCACCTAGAGGTGCTTTGGTGTACGTTATTTTAGGACCTATAAAATTTTCAAAATAATCGACATCGGTCGTGTAACTGACCGGAGTTTGTAAAATACGCTTAAAAATCTGATTAAAAGTAAAGGTAAATCTGGGCGTAATTTTATGAGTATAAATTAGAAGCATCTTTTGTAAATTGGACTTGATTGTGCTAAAATAGCTTAAAGTAGATTGTCATCGGCAAAACTAAAATATTTTTTTTCGGTTACAATTAAATGGTCTAATACTTTAATATCTAAGGTATTTCCGGCTTCTTTAATTTTTTGCGTGAGTTGTTTATCCGATTGGCTAGGTTCTATTGTTCCCGACGGATGATTGTGGCACAAAATAATACCTGTTGCCAGTAATGATAAAGCGGGTTTAAAAAGCAAGCGTGTATCTACCAAAGTAGCTGTTAATCCGCCCTTACTTATACATTGTTTGCCAATAATAACATTGGCATGATTGAGGTATAAAACCCAAAATTCTTCGTGTTTTAAATCGCCTATTAA
>JAVHOP010000081.1:0-2546 GCA_036170135.1 Flavobacteriaceae bacterium
TATTTAATAACGTCATTCAGAATTTGAGGAGAAACTTTTGTAGAGTCTAATTCTTGAAAATCTTCAGGCATATCTGGGATGGCTAATGAATCAATAGCGGTAGAATCTCGAGCAATAGAATCTCGCCTTCTAATGGTGTGGCAACTATAAGGTTTTGTAATTGTTTCCTTGGGCTTTCTAGGAAATTTACTGCGATATTGTTTGAGATTTTCGTCTTTTAAGACCTTCTCCATAAATAAGGCGTAAATTGGCAAGGCGGTTCTGCTACCTTCTCCTAAAGCATTGGTGCGGAAATGTACACTCCGTTGCTCGCCTCCAACCCAAGCACCACCAATCAAATTTTTTGTAACGCCAACAAACCAAGCGTCAGAATGGTTAGATGAGGTTCCGGTTTTTCCTCCAAAATCTGTATTGTATTTAAACAAATCCCATTCCCATAAAGCTTGCGTTATTCCTCCCGGTTCTGTCATACCACCTTTTAGCATCTCAGTCATCAACCAAGCAGCTTCGTATGGAATAACACTTTTTTGCTCAGCTTTAGCTTCATAAATTACTTTTCCATCTTTATCTTCAATTTTGCTGATAATTATGGGGTCGTTATACATACCTTCATTAATAACAGTACCATAAGCGTTTACCAACTCAAGCAAAGAAACATCCGATGTTCCCAAACTTGTAGAGGGAATGTTTTCTAGTGGCGTTTTTATACCCAACAAATGGGCGTATTTTATCACTTCTTCTATACCAACTTCTTTGGCTACTTGAACAGCTACAGAATTAATTGAGCTCGCAAAAGCATATTTTAATGTCATTGAATCGGGCAGATATGTTCTTGTGTTATTGCGAGGCGACCAACTTTTTGGCTGACCTTTTTCAATATAATCCCAAGTAACAGGTTTATCAGTCATAAGATCGCAAGGAGATTTTCCATTCATAATTGCGGCTGTGTAATCAAATAATTTGAATGTTGATCCGGGCTGACGTCTTGATTGCGCAACTTTATCATATTGCCAAAATTTGAAACTAATATCACCAACCCAAGCTTTTACATTTCCGGTATTTGGTTCCATTGACACAAAGCCACAATGCATAATATTATTCATATACCGAATAGAATCCATCACGCTAAAGGTTGTGTCTTTTTCGCCTTTATCATAATCGTAAACAACGGTGCGATGGCGAATGTTTAAATATTTAGAAATAGAGTCTGTATTGCCATTAAACCGCTCATTAAGACTTTCGTATGATTTGGTCTTTTTTGCAATATCTTCAATAAAATTTTTTATATCGATATGATTTTCATCTTGCCAGGGATTTTGTCCTCGCCAATGGTCAAAAAACCGACGTTGAATGGCGTGCATTTGCTTTTTAACAGCTTCTTCAGCATATTTTTGCATGCGTGAGTCAATCGTTGTGTAAATTTTAAAACCATCGGAATAAATATCATAACCATTAGCTTCTTCCCAATCATTAAGATATTTAGCTAGATAGGCGCGGAAATGAAGCGCCTCTCCATCGCCAGGTTGTTCAACACTAAAATTCAATAAAATGGGTATTTTTTTTATCGAATCACATTGAGATTGTGTGATAATGTTATGTGACACTAAATTTTGCAACACAACATCTCGCCGCTCTTTTGAACGTGCCGGATGTAATTTAGGATTGTAAGTGCTGGTAGCTTTTAAAAGCCCAACTAATACAGCAGATTGCTCATAATTTAGCTCATGTGGCTTTACATTAAAATATGTTTTTGCTGCTGTTCCAATTCCAAATGCATTGTTGCCAAAATCAACTGTGTTAAAATACATATTCAGAATTTCATTTTTTGAATAGAAAATCTCAATTTTTACGGCAGAAGTCCATTCTTTGGTTTTCATTATAAATAATTTAAAACCAGGAATATATCCAAAAAGACCGCGCGAATATTGTCCGCGTGTTTTATACATGTTTTTTACAAGTTGTTGGGTGATAGTGCTCGCCCCACGAGCATTGCCTTTTGTCATATCATTTATGGCTGCAAAAACGCCTTTTATATCAATTCCGAAATGTTGGTAAAAACGTTTGTCTTCTGTGGCAATCAATGTTTTAATTATTATTGGCGAAATTTCTTCGAATTTGACTGGCATTCTGTTTTCGCGAAAATATTTTCCAATAACTTTACCATCATCGCTTATTATTACCGATGCATTACTTTGTTTAGGATGACTTATCGCATAAAGGCTTGGCGATTTGCCAAAAAGCCACAAAAAATTGATATCGACAAGAAAAAGAAATATCAAGAATAACACAAAGCCCGTAGCAATTACATTTCCTATTTTGCGATACCAAACAAGCCCATTGTAACGTTGCAAACGCGCCTTGCGCCAAGTAGAAAATTTACCCAACCACAATTTGATTAGGTTTATAATAATGGGAGTTAGATTATAGATATTTTGCCAAACCTCAAATAATTTAGCTTTAAATTTAACCATTTTGTGTTTCTAATAATATTGGCAAAAATAATGCAAAAGATTAACAAGACTGAAAAATTAATAAATATTATGATA
>JAVHOP010000082.1:0-2333 GCA_036170135.1 Flavobacteriaceae bacterium
TTATACAGATTACTCTTTTTTGATGCTTTAAAATTGCAAAATGTATTAAAATTTATAATTAACTTGTTAATAATAAGAATATACTGTTAATTTGCATTCAAGTTCATTAAAAATATACAATGGTTATCAAGAAAGGCCGAGGGATTAGACCCGTTGAAGCCTTAGCAACCCTTTAACTTTAAAGAAGGTGCTACGTTCTACCGCTTGGCGGATAGATGACTCAAAAAAAATACTTCAACTAAAATTTTTCGATTTTTTTTGATTTCCATTGAAAGTTTTAAATTAAATAAAACATAAATGGAACAAATTAATACCGCATTAAAACAACGCATTTTGATATTAGACGGTGCCATGGGTACGATGATTCAGCGTTATCATTTTTCTGAATCAGATTTTAGAGGTAAGCGTTTTGCCGATTTTAAATATCCGCTTCAGGGTAATAATGATTTACTGAGTTTAACACAACCCGAAGTTATCAAAAGCATTCATCGCGCTTATTTTGAGGCTGGCGCTGATATTGTTGAAACTAATACTTTTTCGGGAACCAGTATCGCTATGGCCGATTATCATCTGGAAGATTTGGTGTTTGAGCTGAATGAAACTTCAGCAAAATTAGCACGACAAGTCGCCGACGAATTTACGCTAAAAACGCCCGACAAACCCCGATTTGTTGCGGGTTCTATCGGACCAACTAATCGTACGGCTAGTTTGTCGCCAAAAGTTGAAGATCCTGCTTTTAGAAATATTACTTTTGATGAATTATACAGAGCTTATAAAGAGCAAGTTAAAGGCTTAATAAGTGGTGGTGTCAATTTATTATTAGTCGAAACTATTTTTGATACACTTAACGCAAAAGCCGCCTTGTTTGCCATTGAAGATGTAAAAGAATCATTAAATCTCGATATCCCTGTGATGGTTAGCGGTACCATTACCGATGCCAGTGGGCGGACCTTATCAGGACAAACCGTAGAGGCTTTTTTGATTTCGGTTTCTCATATTCCACTTTTAAGCGTTGGATTTAACTGTGCTTTGGGTGCCAAACAATTGTTGCCACATATTGAATCGGTTGCCAAAAAAACATCATTTTTAATATCAGCACATCCAAATGCCGGTTTGCCAAATGCCTTTGGTGCTTATGATGAGACACCCGAGATGATGCGCGATCAAATAAAAGAATATCTCGATAAAAATGTGATTAATATTATTGGTGGCTGTTGTGGCACAACACCTGAGCACATTAAATTAATTGCCGAATTAGCGGCAAATTATAAACCTAGAAAAACTGCAATTTAAAAAAATTGATTGATTGATATGGGAAGTGATTGTAATAAATATTTGACACTATCTGGATTAGAACCTTTAGAAGTAACACCAGAAAGCAATTTTATCAATGTTGGTGAACGTACCAATGTTACCGGATCTCGCAAGTTTTTAAGATTGATAAAAGAGCATCAATTTGAAGAAGCTTTATCAGTTGCACGCGAACAAGTTGAAAATGGCGCGCAAATTATCGATATCAATATGGATGAAGGTTTGCTAGATGGTGTTGAAGCGATGACCACTTTTTTAAATCTTATCGCTTCAGAACCCGATATAGCACGCGTTCCTATTATGATAGACAGTTCAAAATGGGAGATTATCGAAGCCGGATTGAAAGTCGTTCAAGGCAAATCAGTAGTGAATTCCATCAGTTTAAAAGAAGGTGAAGCCGAGTTTGTCTATCGTGCTAAACGGATTAAGCGTTATGGTGCTGCCGTCATTGTGATGGCTTTTGATGAAGCCGGTCAAGCCGATAGCTTCGAACGGCGCATCGCAATTTGCAAACGCTCGTATGATATATTAATAGACAAAGTAAAATTTCCACCTCAAGATATCATTTTTGACCCGAATATTTTTCCGGTGGCAACTGGGTTGGATGAACACAAACTAAACGCTATTGATTTTTTTAGAGCGACTAAATGGATTCGTGAAAATTTACCTTACGCTCATGTTAGTGGCGGTGTGAGCAATGTCTCTTTTTCGTTTAGAGGTAATGACCGTGTGCGAGAAGCGATTCACTCAGCATTTTTGTACCACGCCATAAAAAACGGAATGACAATGGGAATTGTCAACCCGAGTCTTTTAGAAGTTTATGATGAAATTCCGAAAGATTTATTAGCCTGCGTAGAAGATGTTTTGCTAAATCGCCGTGAAGATGCTACCGAGCGCTTATTAAATTTTGCCGAAAATATTGATAAAAAAGGAAACCAATCGAAAACAGCCGACTTATCTTGGCGCAAAACCGATGTTCAAGAGCGTATCATTCATAGTTTGGTTAAAGGTATTGATGCCTT
>JAVHOP010000082.1:2433-11986 GCA_036170135.1 Flavobacteriaceae bacterium
AAACCGATGTTCAAGAGCGTATCATTCATAGTTTGGTTAAAGGTATTGATGCCTTTATTGAAGTTGATGTTGAAGAAGCTCGTCATTTAGTTAAAAAACCCATTGAAGTTATCGAAATTTATTTAATGAATGGCATGAATGTGGTAGGCGATTTATTTGGCTCCGGAAAGATGTTCTTACCACAAGTGGTCAAATCGGCAAGAGTAATGAAAAAAGCCGTTGCTTATTTGCTTCCTTACATTGAAGCATCTAAGATATCTTCACCCGATGGTGCATCAGAAAACTCTTCTGCAGGAAAAATCCTTTTAGCTACTGTAAAAGGCGATGTTCATGATATTGGCAAAAATATTGTAGGCGTAGTTTTAGCATGTAATAATTTTGAAATAATCGATTTAGGCGTGATGGTTTCACCCCAAAAAATATTAGAAACCGCCATAAAAGAACGAGTTGATGTTATTGGCTTAAGTGGTTTAATAACACCATCGTTGGGCGAAATGGAGTTCTTGGCTAAAGAAATGGAACGGTTGAATTTTAAAATTCCTTTAATTATTGGAGGTGCCACAACCTCAAAAGTGCATACTGCAGTAAAAATTGATTTGAATTATAGCAATGAGGTGGTTCATGTTTTAGATGCCTCACGCGCCGTTAATGTGGTGAGCAATTTATTAGGAAAAGATAGCGTACAATTCCATTTAAATTTAAAAAAAGAATATCAAATTTTACGCGAAGGCTATTTAAATCGCGCCACACAAAAACGATTCGTCGATTTTGAAAGTGCCAAAGCCAATAAGTTAAAATTAGATTTTAATGAATCAAATATTAAAAAACCTAAATTTTTAGGAGTAAAAGTTTTTGATACGATTAACTTAGATGAGCTTGTGCCATTTATAGATTGGACACCCTTTTTCCAATCTTGGGAATTACATGGGCGCTTCCCCGATTTACTAGCAGATGCACTTGTTGGCGAAACAGCTACCAAACTATATGAAGAAGCCCAGATTTTGTTAACCGATATTGTATCTAATAAAAAGTTTGAAGCCAAGGCAGTATTTGGTATTTTTCCGGCTAATACGGTTGATGATACTATAATAGAATTATATCAAGATGAATCGCGCCAAACTAAAATTGGACAATTTGTAAGTCTGCGACAACAAACCCTAAAAGCAACAGATAAACCTAACTTGGGATTGTCAGATTTTATAGCACCTAAGCATCTTAATATTAATGACTATATTGGTTGTTTTGCGGTTTCAACAGGATTTGGTGTTGATGAATTGGCACTTGAATATCAAAACAGACATGACGATTATAACAGTATTATGGTAAAAGCTTTAGCAGATAGACTTGCCGAAGCTTTAGCAGAATATTTGCATTTAAAAGTCAGAACCGAATATTGGGGTTACGCATCCGACGAACAGCTTGATAATACCGATTTAATCAAAGAAAAATATCGAGGGATTCGACCGGCTCCAGGTTATCCGGCTTGCCCAGACCATACCGAAAAAAGGACGATTTGGAAACTATTAGATGTCGAAAAAAATTGTGGTATCATTTTAACTGAAAGTCTGGCAATGTTCCCAACGGCGGCAGTTTCGGGATATTACTTTGCCCATCCCGAAGCAAAATATTTTGGCTTGGGAAAAATTAAAGAAGATCAGCTGCAAGCATTTGCATCGAATAAAAATATGGATTTAGAAGAAGCCAAAAAATGGTTACAGCCAAATTTAGCCGATTAAAAACAAAAAATTAAAAATAGATGAAAGTTACCGAACACATCGCGAAAGCAAAGGGTAAAACCTTATTTTCGTTCGAAATCATTCCGCCCAAAAAAGGTCATAGCATTCAGCAATTGTATGATAATATAGATCCGTTAATGGAGTTTAAACCACCTTTTATTGATGTAACTACTTCAAGAGAAGAATACATTTATATAGAAAGAAATGGCTTGTTAGACCGAAAAGTAACGCGTATGCGTCCGGGAACGGTGGGTATTTGCGCATCTTTGAGGTACAAATATAATGTAGATACCATTCCGCATATTTTATGTGGTGGTTTTTCTAAAGAAGAAACCGAATATGTTTTGGTTGATTGTCAGTATTTAGGAATTGATAATTTAATGGCACTTAGAGGCGATGCTATGAAACATCAGCGCTTTTTTGAACCTACAAAAGGAGGTAATGAATTTGCTGTTGATTTGGTTAAACAAATAAATGATTTAAACAAAGGCATTTATTTGCATGATCTTATGGAAACACCAACTAAAGCCGATTTTTGTATTGGGGTGGCAGGTTACCCTGAAAAACACATGGAAGCGCCTAGTTTGGCATCCGATTTAAAACGATTAAAAGAAAAAGTAGATGCGGGTGCCAGTTATGTTGTAACACAAATGCTTTTTGACAATAATAAATATTTTGAGTTTGTTAAATCGGCACGAGCTTTGGGCATTACCGTCCCAATTATCCCCGGTATAAAACCTCTAGCGGTGAGCAAGCACCTGCAAATTTTACCACATGTTTTTTCGTTAGATATTCCGCAAATATTAATCGAAGCAGTATCTCATTGTAAAGACGAAAAGGCGGTTCGCAATGTTGGAATTGACTGGGCTATACAGCAAACTAAGGAATTAATAGCGGCTAAAGTTCCGGTTATTCATTTTTATTCTATGGGTAAATCAGATAACATTAAATCTATTGCAAAACATTTTTTTTAAGAAATATGTAAGTAAATAAAGAAATTGCATACTAGTATTAGAAATCTTTATAAATAGAGATTTGTAGGAATTTAATATTATGTATTTTTGTGGGTATTAAAATTTTAAAAAACATTTAAAAAATAGAATTATGGCTTTAGAACTTACAGATGCTAACTTTGAAGAGTTAGTTTTAAAATCAGAAAAACCAGTATTAGTAGATTTTTGGGCTGCTTGGTGTGGACCTTGTAGAATGCTTGCCCCAATTGTAGAAGAATTAGGTAAAGATTATGGAGATAAAGTTACAATTGGCAAAGTAGATGTTGATGCCAATCAAAAATATGCTGCTCAATATGGTGTTCGCAATATTCCTACTGTATTATTGTTTAAAGGTGGTGAAGTCATTGATAAACAAGTAGGCGTGGCTCCTAAAAAGACTTATGTTGAAAAAATTGACGCGCTTTTATAGACTTTTGTAGATAAATAAATAAAAAAGGTTTGGCTTATTAGCTAAACCTTTTTTATTTTAGCTTACTTTGTAAGTAGTTATGGCATTTGAAGAAGTAAAACAATTAGCGTTTAATAATTTGGGACTCTATGCAAAGCATGTTGTTGAGGGGTTTATTACTGGCATGCATAAAAGCCCATTTCATGGTTTTTCGGTCGAATTTGCTGAGCATCGTGCTTATAACACCGGAGAAAGTACGCGCCATCTCGATTGGAAATTATATGCGAAAACCGATAAACTTTATGTAAAGCGCTACGAAGAAGAAACCAATTTACGCTGTCATATCATTATAGACAATTCGGCATCAATGCATTATCCAAAAATAATGATGCCATCAATAGATAATTTAAACAAAATTAGTTTTGCGGCTGTGGCAACCGCAGCTTTAATGGAGTTATTAAAGCGTCAGCGCGATGCTGTAGGTTTAAGTATTTATAGTGATGCCTATGATTATTATGCGCCGGCTAAAGGTAGTGAGCGCCACCACAGAATGTTGTTGAACCGTTTGGTAGCGATGCTGTTTGACGAATCGAAAAAAGCGACACAAACCTACGATTGTTTACATTTGATTGCCGAAAAAATTCACCGCCGATCCTTAGTCATGTTGTTTACCGATATGTTTCAAGCAGATAAGCAAGATGCAGAGTTATTTGATGCTTTGCGTCATTTAAAATACAATAAACACGATGTTGTTTTATTTCACACTTTTGACTCAAAAACCGAAGTAAATTTTGAATTTGACAATACCCCAAAACAATTCGTCGATTTAGAAACTGGCGAACATATTAATTTATTTGCAGATAATATTAAGGAACAATATCAAACTGCCATTGCACATTATTTCAAACAACTTAAAACAAGATGCTTACAATATAAAATTGATTATGTTCCTGTTGATATCAATCGGGGATTTGAGAACATTTTACAAACCTATTTAATAAGCAGAAAACAATAAGATAAAATAGCAAAAATAGTTTGTAGAATTGAAAAACAGCGTTATATTTGCAACCGCTATTAAAAGCACGGTTTGGTAGTTCAGCTGGTTAGAATGCCTGCCTGTCACGCAGGAGGTCGCGGGTTCGAGTCCCGTCCAGACCGCTAAAAAAGAAAGTTGTGTTGTTTGGTACTTTTTATAAAGTGCCGCGGTTTATTAACTTAAGCCAATGGAAAGCTTCCCCTAACAGGGTTGCTTTTTTGTTTTACAGTAGTTTGTAAAAGTTCTATAAAAGCCTTCCTGCTTATTTATCTTAGTACCCCAAATTTTAGTTTGTTTTACAGCCTTATTTATGTATGTTAAAATACTTCAAAATATAAGCTTATAAATCACTTCAATTGCTATTTTTGTAAAAACAATTTAGGAATCAAAGTAAAACATAATTTGAGGAAATGAATAAAATTTTAATTTGGTCGTTAATAGCTGCCTTAGCCGGATTTCTTTTTGGTTTTGATACCGTAGTAATTTCTGGTGCTGATAAACAGTTACAAGCCTTGTGGCATTCTTCAGATGCTTTTCACGGATCAGTAGTAATGGCAATGGCTCTATGGGGAACCGTTTTTGGGGCTATGTTTGGTGGTATTCCTACGAATAAACTTGGTCGGAAAAATACATTAATCTGGATTGGTTTTTTTTATTTTGTATCAGCTGTAGGTTCTGCTTTGGTTAATGATCCTTATAGTTTTGCCTTTTTTAGATTTTTAGGAGGTTTGGGTGTTGGTGCTTCAACTATTGCTGCTCCAGCTTATGTATCCGAAATTGCCCCTGCAAAAGACAGAGGACGTATGGTATCGCTGTATCAATTTAATATTGTTTTAGGAATTTTAATGGCCTTTGTGTCTAATTATCTCTTTAGAGATATTGGGGCTAATGCTTGGCGCTGGATGATTGGTATTGAGGCTGTTCCCGCTCTACTTTACATAATTTTTATTTTTGTAGTTCCTGAAAGTCCGCGATGGTTAATCATTCAAAACAGAGATGAGGAAGCGATTAAAATTTTAGAATTAGTCAACACTAAAGAAGAGGTAGTCAAAATTATGGCTAATATTAAAGAAGAAAATGAACGTGATAAACCGGGCGAAACCATCTTCTTAAAAAAATACAGACTTCCGCTTAAATTAGCATTTTTAATTGCTTTTTTTAATCAACTTTCAGGGATAAATGCCTTTTTGTATTATGCGCCAAGAATCTTTGAACAAGCTGGTTTAGGAGAGAGCACGGCCTTATTAAGTAGTATTGGTATCGGTTTAACCAACTTAATTTTTACTTTGTTTGGAGTCTTTTTAATTGACCGATTAGGACGTAAAATTTTAATGTATATCGGCTCAATTGGTTACATAATCTCTTTAACGATGATAGCCTTAGCTTTTTTATTACAATGGGAAGGTTTAGCGGTGCCAATCTTTTTGTTCTTATTTATTGCCTCACATGCCATTGGTCAAGGCGCTGTAATTTGGGTGTTTATTTCAGAGATTTTTCCCAACCACTTAAGAGCAAATGGTCAATCTTTTGGAACGTCAACACATTGGATTTTAGCGGCTATTATTCCGTCAATGATTCCATTTTTGTTTTCAAGTATTGGTGCTGGTGTTGTGTTTTTGTTTTTCGCCGTAATGATGGTGTTCCAATTGTTATTTGTCATCTTTATGATGCCCGAAACCAAAGGTGTTAGTTTAGAAAACTTAAGTAGAAATTTGGCAAAAGAATAGTTTTACAGATGAGAATAGCAAGTGTTAAGCCTTTTTTAGTGATTTTAATGGGATTTTTTTTGGTAGTTAGTTGTCAAAATAAAGCCCAGGTAAAAAAACAATCGCTAGCCACACAAGAAAAATTACCATTTGAAGAAGCGCAATACAGACCGTCTTTTCATTTTACTCCAAATGAAAATTGGATGAATGACCCAAACGGAATGTTTTATTTAAACAACATCTATCATCTATATTTTCAGTATTATCCAAAAGGAAATACTTGGGGCCCGATGCATTGGGGACATGCCACAAGTAAAGATTTAGTAAGTTGGAAAGAAGAGCAAATAGCTTTGTATCCTGATGATAAAGGTTATATTTTTTCTGGAAGTGCCGTTGTTGATTATTTAAATTCTTCTGGTTTCGGAACTAAAAACAAACCGCCAATTGTAGCGGTGTTTACCTATCACGACCCCGAAATAGAAAAAATAAATGGAATGATGGTTGAATCTCAAGCCATAGCGTACTCAAATGATGGGGGATATCATTGGACTAAATATAAAGATAATCCAGTTATTAAGAATCCTGGAATTAGAGATTTTAGAGATCCAAAAATGTCGTGGGACTCTATTCATAAGCAATGGATTTTAATATTGGCTGCCGGGAATAGAGATCGATTTTATGTTTCTAAAGATTTAAAACATTGGAATTTTCAATCGGAATTTGGAGCTGAATTTGGGGCGCATAGTGGTGTTTGGGAATGCCCCGATTTTTTCCCGATGCAAGTGTATGGAACATCTCAAACAAAGTGGATTTTATTGCAAAGTATTAATCCAGGAGCACCTAATGGTGGTTCAGGTACTCAGTATTTTGTTGGCGACTTTGATGGGAAAACATTTCGTTTAGACCCAACATTTAAAAATGACCTCCTTAAGCAGAAAGCTATTTGGTTAGATTATGGTCGCGATAATTATGCTGGAGTAACATGGTCTGATATCCCTCAAATAGATGGAAGACGCTTGTTTTTAGGATGGATGTCTAATTGGGATTATGCTCAAAAAGTCCCGACAAAAAAATGGCGTAGCAGTATGACGATTCCTAGAGAATTGAAACTTTTAAAACAAAACGGTCATTATAGAATGACATCAAATCCTGTAAATGAATTACAAAAATATGTTTCAAAAACAGTAAACAAAAAAATAGTTAGCGTTAAAAATTTAACTGAAATTATTAATCATACACAAATCGATTTTTTTGAAAGTCAAATTGAATTTGACCTAAATAATCTCAAAAAAGATAATTATGTTTTTTTACTTCAGAATTCAAAAGGTGATACCTTAGAATTTGGAATAAACTTAATTGATAGCTTTTACTTTGTAGATCGAACCAAAACGGGAATTAATAATTTTTCGGATAAGTTTGCTAAACCCATTTCAAAAGCTCCAATCCCCCAAAACATAAACACTTTTAAAGTGAGAATGTTTTTAGATAAAACGTCGTTAGAATTATTTTTTAATGATGGTGAAACTGTTTTTACAAATCTATTTTTTATAAAGACTCCATTTGAAGAATTCACGGCACGGTCTGTTAAAACTCCTTTTAAGATTGAAAATTTTACCATAAATCAGCTAAGCTCCAATATTAAAAATGTCAAAAAATAATTTAAAAGGCGTCTGTTTTGGCGAAATTTTATTAGATGTATTTTCTAATAGAAAAGAAATTGGCGGAGCCCCACTTAATGTAGCCTCTCGTTTAAATTCTTTAGGAGTTAAAACAACTTTGATTAGCGCCGTAGGGCAGGATGAAGAAGGAACAACTTTAATCAATTATTTTAATACGATTGGAATTGATACAGATACCATACAAGTATTTCATGATTTTCCAACAGGACAGGTTCAGGTAGCACTTAACCAGCAGGGAAATGCTAGTTACGTTATCAATTATCCTTCGGCTTGGGATAAAATTAGATTGACCGATATACAGTTAAAAAGAGTATCTGAAGCCGATTTCTTCGTTTTCGGAAGTTTGTCAGCTAGAGACGAAATTTCTAAAACTACTTTGACAACACTCATTGATCAGGCTTCGTATAAAATTTTTGATATTAATTTAAGAAAGCCTCATTATTCTGATGATACGTTATTGACTTTTTTGAAAAAAGCCGATTTGATAAAACTTAACGATGAAGAATTAATTGAAGTTTTAGCTCTTTTAAAATTAGGAGGCGCAACCATTGAAGCACAAATTAAAAATCTATCTCAAAAAACGGATACACCATCAATTTGTGTAACCTTAGGAGCTAAAGGAGCAATATTATATCGTGATAATAGCTTTTATTATAATAGGGGCTATAAAGTATCTGTTGTTGACACGGTAGGTTCAGGAGATTCTTTTTTGGCGGCTTTAATTACTAAAATATTCAGTCGTGCAAATGCGCAAGAAGCAATTGATTTTGCTTGTGCTGTTGGGGCTATCGTTGCAAAAAATAAAGGCGCTAATCCTGTTTTTCCGGAATCGGAAATTAATGACTTTTTAAATAAAATTTAAATTTGGTTTTCCACCACCCTTAAGAAATTTCAATAAATGAATAAAAAGGAAAAAAATCCTTTTTTACCCTTAAAAATTAGACTTAGTTTTAAGGTTCTAGATATTCATAAATTAAATATGACCAAATTTAAGCGATATAAAATGGTTTTATTGCTTTAAGAAAATCTTTCAATCATGATGTTAAATGGCAAAAAGTAGCACATCTTAAAGAGAATTAAAAGGGTATGCCAACAATTTAAGATTACTAGTAGTGTAACTATTTTGTGTTTTTTGTTGCCTAAAAGTTTTTTCTTTAACAGTTATGCTTACATTTATAACATAAAAATAAGATTTATGATTCTAACTAAACAAGCTACTTACTATCCATATTTCGAAGAGAAATTAAATATTATTTCACATGGTTTGGGTTTTTTATTAAGTATTGTTGCTTCGGTTTTATTGGTGGTTTATGCAAGCATAGATGGCAATGTTTGGCATATCGTCAGTTATAGTATTTATGGTGGAAGTCTTATTTTATTGTATTTGGCTTCAACACTTTATCACAGTGCCAAAAAACCAAAATTAAGAGGACGCTTACAGATTTTTGATCACGCTGCTATTTATGTCCTTATTGCTGGGACGTACACACCTTTTACGCTGGTAACTTTAAATGGTACAATAGGTTGGGTTATGTTTGGTGTTACTTGGACTTTTGCTTTAACAGGAATTATTTTGAAAATAATTTTTACCGGTCGGTTTAATGTGCTCTCTACCATTATGTATGTTTTTATGGGATGGATTGTTGTTTTTGCCATCAAACCGTTGATACATAATTTGCCTTTTGAAGGTTTGATGTGGCTTTTTGCCGGCGGAATTTCTTATACAGTTGGCGCTATTTTATACAGTATCAAAAAGATACCATACAATCATGCTATTTTCCATTTATTCGTTTTAGTTGGAAGTTTTTGTCATTTTATGGCAATTTTCTTTTATGTATTGCCTTAATGATTACTTGATAACTATTCGTTTTATAACTACTTTTTACAGCTGTTTTAGCATTTCTAAATGTTGAAAAGGTTGACTACATCCAAAAGTGTGATTGGCATTTTCAGCTGAATAAAGTTTACTTTTTTATTCAATTTATAGATATTTTC
>JAVHOP010000083.1:0-2527 GCA_036170135.1 Flavobacteriaceae bacterium
GAATTAAAAAAAGGGGCAGATTTGGCTTATGCTATAAGTAAAAATGGAGTGGATTGGGAATATCAACAAAAAATCCTTCAAGAACCTTTTCATCAATCTTTCCCACAGGTTTTTAAAATAGATAATGATTTTTATATGTTGCCCGAATCACACCAATCTAATCAAGTTAGATTGTATAAGGCCGAAAAATTTCCAAAAAAATGGGTTTTAGATGTTATTTTATTTGAAGGGCTCCCTTTGGTTGATACCGTTTTTTGGCAAATTGAAAATGTTTTTTATTGGTTTGCAACCAACTTGTTAACAAATGAATTAATGTTATTTTATTCAGAGGGCTTTAAAAGTATTTGGAAGATACACCCCTGCTCTCCAATAACTAATTCTGATAAAAAAAATAGAAGTGCAGGACCAATTTTTACTGAAAATAATAAGCTATATAGAGTAGCTCAAGATGCTTCAAAAGGCTATGGTTCAGGAATTAATCTTTATCAGATTATTCAAATAGATAAAACTAATTATGTTGAACAAGCTATAAAAGAACCTTTATTTTTTAAATCGGAAGGCATCTTTAAAGATGCCTTTCACCAACTTTCAGTATTAACAGAAGATGGTACTGAAAAATTGGTTGCGGTAGATGGTGCTAATTTCGCTATGAATAAAATAATAATAAAATAAATTATGTGCGGCATAGCTGGAATTATTAATTACGACACTTCAAATTTTGTTTCTCAACAAATATTAGAATCTTTAACGCATGCTGTTGCACATCGTGGGCCGGATGGTTCTGGATTTTGGACGCATCAAAATATTGGATTAGGGCATAGACGCCTCTCAATTATCGATTTAAAAACTGGTAATCAGCCTTTGCAAATTCAAAATAATAAGCTTGCTATTACTTTTAATGGGGAGATTTATAATTATTTAGAATTAAAAAAAACACTACAAAATATAGGTTATCAATTCAAAACAAATAGTGATACCGAAGTTATTTTAGTAGGTTATAGTCATTGGGGCGAAGCTGTTGTAAACCATTTGCGTGGGATGTTTGCTTTTGCCATTGTCGATAAAATTAAACAGCAGGTTTTTATTGCCAGAGATCATTTTGGCATTAAACCGTTAGTATTCTATCAAGGATCTGACTTTTTTATGTTTGGTTCCGAAATTCAGCAATTCAAAGCGCATCCTCATTTTAAAAAAGAAGTCAATGTATCGGCTTTAGCCGAATATCTAAAATATGGTTACATTCCGGCACCATTAACCATTTATAATAATTTATACAAATTAGAACCTGGTAATTACTTAAGAGTCAGTTTAAACGGACAAATTATAGAAAAAAAGGAATATTATGATGTGCAATTTAAACCTGATTTTAAGCCTTCTTATAATGATTGGGTTGAAAGGGTAGCACAAGCCATAGATCATTCGGTAGCCTATCATAAGATAGCCGATGTGCCTTATGGCGCATTTTTATCTGGAGGAATAGATTCTAGTTTGATTGCTTCGTCATTAGCATCCCATGGCAAACATGTTGATGCCTTTACAATGGGATTTGCTAATAAAGATTTTGATGAGGTGCCATTCGCTAAACAAGTTGCTGATAAATACCGTTTAAATCATCATATTGATTATGTTGATATGTTAGATATGGAATCTGTATTGCACAATTTAATCAAACATTATGGCGAACCTTTTGCCGATAGCTCAGCTATTCCAACCTACTTTATCACTAAAAAAATAAGAGAATATTTGCCTGTAGTTTTATCGGGTGATGGTGGCGATGAAGCTTTTGGAGGCTATTACAGTTATCAAAATTTTTTAAAAATATTAAATCCGAGTGCACCTAAAGAAGCCTATAAAAATCAACTAAAAAAAGTTTTAAAACATTTTGGTAAAATGTATGCCTCAACGCCAAGAGAACCAAATTTAACCGATTGGATTAATTTAGTAAGTATTTTTAACGAATACAAAAGTAAAAAATTATTTAATGCTGAAGTTTATAAAGATATTGATACGACCTCAAATGTTTACGAAAAATGGTATCAAAAAGGGAAGGGACAACAATTAGACACCTATAATTTAGCGAGTTATTTAGATTATAAAACTTACATTCACGGTGATATTTTAACTAAAGTTGATATTGCGGCGATGATGAATAGTTTGGAAGTCCGCACACCTCTAATTGATGTTGACATCGTGAATTTAATGGCACAAATACCTTCAAAATATAAAATCAGCCGCAATTATGATGGCTCTTGGCAGAAGAAAAAAATATTGAATAGCATTGCTGCTAAACGTTTTGGGGCTGATTTTACAAAACGAAAAAAACAAGGATTTACGGTACCTCTAGCCGATTGGTTTGGACCAAAAACGGATTTTGGAAAAAAATTTAAAGAAATTATTTCGAATAAAAATTCTTTGATATTCAATTATCTGAATCAAGATGAAATTCAACCCGTATTTGCCAATAAGAAGGAAGTGAATTATAATAAAGTATATTTATTATTTTATTTAGAGAAATGGCTTGAGAATG
>JAVHOP010000084.1:0-34130 GCA_036170135.1 Flavobacteriaceae bacterium
TTATTTTTCAAAAAATAAATATTCTTCAATCATAGATGTGACTTTTTTTGAGCTTATTGGCAACGTGATTGTATATGGAAAGTTGTGTGTTTGTGCGCAAGGATTTTCCTAATGAAAATCAAAAGCAAGCAAAGAAGCAAAGACCATTTGATTAAGCACTAAAATAAGCATTTTTTATATGCGGTGTTTGGCAACGTTTTTATTAATCAGATTATAAATTTAAAAAACATAAAAAATGAAACAAGTAAAAAAAACAAAGAACAAATTGATTTAATTTTAAAAGGTATTCGAGAACTCGAAGACTCCAAAAAAAAACTCAAATTCGGATTTTGGGTTGTCTTTATAATGTGCTGTATGTCAATTGGAATGGTCATAAATTTAGCTACATGTAAATAGGTTTAGGATAAGTCCAGCTATAACAGCAGAAACGACACCAATAATAACTCCGATGAATATTTGTTTTAGTCCTTTCATTCTCTGAAACCAATAATGTTCAAATAGTAATTTTAAATAAACATGTTTGAAAAAATTAGCAACTATAAAAGCTTTGTATTCAACTCCTGATGATATTAGATATTCAATAACTAATTTTCCGTGCTTAAAATTAGGATCAAATTTATCTAAAACTATAAGTTCGTATGTTGTCCGAAATTCAGAATTAGCAGGTTTTCCATTAACTACATATGAATCGTCTAAAGATTTTGTTCGGATGACTTCTTTGTCTTTAATAATTGCTTCTGCAAATATTTTGTCAGATTTATGTTTGAAATCCTTTAATTTTATTTTCATACGTGATGCTTTTCAAATGTTGCCTAACGTGTTATTATATGATTTGTGCGACTGGAAAATCGGAGATTTTTCCGCCGAAGCAAAATTATTATTGAATGTTTGTCGGTTTGTACTAAATTCGATTTGAGCATAAATTATAAACGGTAAACAATTAATTCTATAGTCGATTTGAAAGCTTATATTTATGACTAATATTAAGTTCAGGGTTGTACTTTTTTATTAGTTCCTTTTCTAATTCTTTTAATTTATTTATGTCAGACACTTCAAAATATTTTAAGTATAAGTTTTCCATTATAAAATTAACAGTTCCAACCCCAGGTTTTATTAGATAAGTCCTTCCTATATTTTTTCTGAATGCACTTTGGTCAATTCCTGCTTTTAAAACACCTTTTACTTCTTTCATTATTGGATGTTTTAATTGAAATTTATCTTTTTCTTGACAGTGTTTCTCACTTCTATATTCAATATATTTTGGATTAAGGTGTTGTCTAACAATTCTATTGTAGAGCCCATTTATTCCAGAACCTGTTCCTATATAAATTAATTTGTCTGTTTTATTCTCGAACCAAAAATAAATCCCAGTATTTCTTGGTGTCTTTTCTCGTAAGTCTTTTGGGTTAACTCTTTTTAAATCTTCAAATTTCATTTATTTTCTTTTTAGTTGCTTATGGTGAGTTTATATATGGTTTGTGCAATGTTAAAAACAGAGATTTTATGATGGAAAATCGTTTGTTGAATGTTTGTCGTTTGTAATAGTTAAAATTTGAGCATAAATTTTATGAGGTATTGTATCCAGTTATTTTACTCCTAGTATTTTTCTGAACTCTTTTTCCAATTCTTCTATAAGTTTAGGATATTCATTTTTCACAATTTCAGATATGTCTTTAGATGTTTTGGAAAAAGCATCATAAAGTTCTCTAGAAATATCTCCTGATTTCAATGCTTTGCTTACTTGTGAAAAATCATAACTTTTGTTCCAGTATTGATTTGCGATATTGTCTAATTTTTTTGCTAATTTTTTATCAAAGAAAATTTTATTTGGCATATAATACTTGATAAATTCATTTAAAGCATTATTTACACGTTCAAGTCTTACTCTTTCTTCATTATCAGCATTTTCAATAACAATATGTAATCTTCTCGTGAAAACAGTCATTGCTGCTTGAAGTTCAACAATTTTGTAATATAAATTCTTAATTACATCAGCTCTTTCTTGATGTAATTTTGAAAATTGAATATTAAATTCGTTAAGTTTTATGTCTAAAGAATATTGAAAATTCTTATTTTCTTGCTCAAGTTTAGTTTTATAATTCTCTAGTTGCTGATTCAATTCGGTTCTTTTAAATTCAATCATTTCAGAAAAAAAATGTTCAATTATTTTTTTTCCAAATAATAAAATTGCGAAAATTATTAGAACCCCAGGTCCGTTTGTCTGAATTAAATTATAAAATTCTGTCATAATCGGTTACAACTAGTTTTATCAATATATTAATAACTATAATCCATATATTATAAGAATAATAATAGCATTCTATACTCTTTATGAGCATTAATAATTGAGGGAAATCATAAAATATAATAATAAATAATAATCAAATAGCTCATTAATAGAAATTTATATTTATTCTAAATAATGGTATAAAAGTAATTAATTTTTTATATCCACCACAGAAAGGATTCGTGCAGTAGCGGGGTAAGTAATCATATTTACTTTTGGTACAAAAAAAAGCCTCAAAACTTGCGTTTTGAGGCTTTAAAATATTTTAATTTAAACTGCTACAGCATCTCTTCGCCAGGGCGCGCCGGAACAATTTGGGGCGTAAAATCTTGACCTTCGTATAATTCGCCATGTTCATCTACTTTGCTGTAATCGTAAGCCCAACGATGCACTTCAGGAATCTCACCCGGCCAGTTTCCGTGAATTTGTTCTACTGGCGTTGTCCATTCCAGTGAATTACATTTCCATGGGTTTTGTGGTGCTTTTGGTCCTTTTTTCATGCTAAAGAAGAAGTTAGCAAAAAATAGGATTTGTGCTATACCGCCAATTAAAGCAAAAATGGTCATCACATGATTGATTTGTAACAAATCGTCAAAAATTGGAAAAGCGGTATTGGTATAATAACGACGCGGTAATCCGGCTAAACCAAGAAAGTGCATCGGGAAAAATACGCCATAAGCTGCAATCATTGTCAGCCAAAAATGTAAATACCCTAAATCTTTATTCATCATGCGTCCATACATTTTAGGGAACCAATGATAAATTCCGGCAAACATCCCTAATATGGCTGAAACACCCATCACCAAATGGAAGTGGGCAACCACAAAATACGTATCGTGAACGTTGATATCAAGAGCGCTATCGCCTAAAACAATTCCGGTTAAACCACCTGTAATAAAGGTCGATACAAATCCGATAGAAAATAACATGGCGGTATTTAATTGTAAATTTCCTTTCCAAAGTGTCGTTATCCAGTTAAAGGCTTTTACTGCCGATGGAATGGCTATTAACAAAGTAGTAAACGTAAAGACTGAACCTAAAAACGGATTCATTCCGGTTACAAACATATGATGTCCCCAAACAACAGTTGATAAAAATGCAATGGCAATAATAGACCCAATCATGGCGCGGTAACCAAAAATTGGTTTACGCGCATTGGTTGCCATCACTTCGGAAACAATACCCATTGCCGGTAGGATAACAATATATACTTCGGGGTGACCTAAGAACCAAAACAAATGTTCGAATAAGATTGGTGAGCCGCCTTGGTAATGTAAAACTTCACCCTGAATAAAGATATCTGATAAATAAAATGAGGTTCCAAAACTACGATCAAAAATTAGCAATAAAGCTGCTGATAATAAAACCGGAAAAGAAACTACGCCGATAATTGCGGTTACAAAAAATGCCCAAATGGTCAAGGGTAAACGAATCATCTTCATTCCTAGCGTCCTTAAATTCAAAACGGTAACGATATAATTTAAAGCGCCAATAAGCGATGAGGCAATAAATAAAGCCATAGAAACTAGCCAAAGTGTCATTCCCAACCCTGAACCAGACATGGCTTGTGGTAAGGCGCTTAACGGTGGATAAATAGTCCATCCGCCCGAAGCAGGTCCGGTTTGGATAAATAGTGAAATTACCATGATAACGCTCGAAATAAAGAAAAGCCAATACGAAATCATATTCATAAATCCGGATGCCATATCGCGGGCACCGATTTGTAGCGGAATCAATAAGTTGCTAAATGTTCCACTTAATCCGGCAGTTAACACAAAAAATACCATAATGGTACCGTGAATGGTTACTAGCGACATGTAAGTATCGGGCGTCATGATACCGCCGTCTTGACCTTTACCTAAAAAGGCTTCCATAATACTGAAAGACGTATCAGGAAAAGATAATTGCAATCGGAAAAGCATGGACATAAATAAGCCAATAGTTCCCATTATCATACCTGTTATCAGGAATTGTTTAGAAATCATTTTGTGATCTTGACTAAAAATGAATTTCGTTACAAAAGTCTCTTTATGATGATGCTCTGACATAAGTTGATTTTTTTAGTTGGTGTTTTTATTTTTAGTTTAGTACTTGAGCCATTGTTTTTTGAGAAGCTAACCAAGTATTAAATTCGGCTTCTTCTACAACAACAATTTTCATTTGCATATTATAATGCGATGAACCACATATTTTGTTGCATAACAACAAGTAATCAAATTCATAGGGATCTGCGCCATTTGCTTTACGGATGGCATTGATATTAGTTACCTTTTTGACAATATCAGTATTTTTTCGCATCTCTTGAGTTGTAACCGATGGTGTAAAAGCAAAATGTGTAACCATACCCGGAACACAGTTCATTTGCGCTCTAAAATGAGGCATATAAGCGGAGTGAATTACATCTTGAGATCTAAAGTTAAAAACAACTTTACGTCCTTTTGGCAAATACAAAACGTCTGAGGGAACATCATCTTTTGAATATTGATCTTCCATATTTACACCCATCGTATTGATGTCTTTTATATAATTTACATTGCCTTGACCGAGGGTATTATCATTACCTGCATAGCGTGCTTCCCATTTGAATTGTTTGGCATAAACCTCAACAACCAGCGGATCTTTTGCGTTTGATGAATCCATCACTTCATTCCAAGTCCATAACCCGTAGCCAATTAATAAGGTCAATACAATAGCGGGAATAATAGTCCAAATGGCTTCGAGTTTAGAGCTATCGGCAAAAAAAATAGCCTTGCGGTTATTGATACCTCTATATTTAAAAGAATAATAAAAAATAAGGTACTGTGTAATAAATTGCACCGTAAAAATTAAACACATTGTGATGATAAATAAATTATCAATGTGATAGCCTTCTAATGACGCCGATAACCGTGGCAATAAAACTTCGCGAAAACCAAACATAGAAAATAACATGATGCCATAGATAAACACCATAAGCACAAGCATAAGCCAGCCATTGATATTATTTTCTTTTTCGGTAGCAGTTGAATTCTGGACTTTTGTCAATCCCAATATCTTAACAAATTGCCAACAGGCAACAATTAAAGCTATAAAGATTAAAATAAAAAAAAGTGCTTTCATAGGCCGTTAATTCTTAATTTTTTAGTTTTAGTTTTTAGTAGTGATAATGTTCACTTTCGTGCATAAACGGATTGCCTTTGGCATGTAAGGGCACTTTTGTAAGTTCATTAAACACAACAAAGATAAACAATCCTAAAAAGAATAACATCGCACTGATTTCTGGTATTCCTATTTGCCAATGGTTTCCTACAGTAGGAGGGGTAATCATTACAAAAATATCAACATAATGGCCCAATAAAATAACTAATCCGGTTAAAATGATAAACCACGGAATGCGTTTGTAGTCGCTATTCATCAACACCAAAATTGGAAACACAAAATTAGACACCAACATTCCCATAAACAGAATTTGAAAAGGTCCTAAAAGTCTTGGGGTAAAATAGGCGGTTTCTTCGGGCATATTGGCGTACCAAATCAGCATAAATTGAGAGAACCAAAGGTAGGTCCAAAAAACACTGAATCCGAACATAAATTTAGCTAAATCGTGTAAATGGCTGTCGTTAACCATAGGTAAAAAGCCTTTAGCGCGAAGATAAATGGTTACCAGAGCAATAACGGTAATTGACGATACAAATAAAGTGGCAAAAACATACCATCCAAATAAAGTACTTTGCCAATGTGGGGTTAATGACATAATCCAATCCCAAGACATTATAGATTCGGTAATGATAAAGAACACCAAAAACATGATCGATATTTTAAAGTTCCTTTTATAGTGTGTTAAATCGGTTGCTTCGTCTTGTGCCAACGAATTTTTTCGAGAAAAATAACGATATAGATTCCATCCCAATAAAAAGATAAAAGTTCTAATCATCCAAAACGGGATGTTTAACCACCAGCTTTTTGCCATTAATATTTCGTCGAAATGTTCGCTTTGCGGATTGTATAATTCCGGATTCATCCAAACAAAATAGTGATGACCATTTGTTGCCATTAAGATTAAAAATCCTAAAATAAATAAAGACCCAGGTAACAGATAGGCCGTAATACCTTCCATCACTCTAAACAGAACGATAGACCACCCGGCTTGGGCGGCATATTGAATGGCATAAAATGCTAAAGTTCCTAAGGCAATCATAAAAAAGAAAAACATGGCGATATAAACCGCTGTATAAGGTCTGTTTTGCAAACCATGTAAAGCATGTGTCAATTGCGATTCTTCATTAACTGCATTTGCTTCGGTATGTTGTTCATCGGCTTTAGCCTCATTGGCTACAGCCACAGTTGTCGTGTTTTCTTGATGCTCGGCGGAATCGTGCTGCATCATTTCTTTAACATCTGCATTAGTTTGTGGCGTGTTTAAAAAACCATAAGCAATTCCTAAAGCTCCTAATATCATTAGAGCGATGGCGCTTAATTTTAATTTTTTTGAAAAACTATACATAATTTTTAATTCTATCTTATTTTATGGTATCAATTTTAATCAAGCTATCTCTTAACTGCTGTACATATTGAACAACTTGCCAACGTTCGGTATGCGTTAATTGCGAAGCGTGAGAACCCATTAAGTTTCTGCCATACATAATAACATGGTAAATGCTACCCTCGGTTATGGGTCTATCTTTATAATTAGGAACACCCAAAAACTTTCCGTTTTGCATTAAAACACCTTGACCATTACCTTTATCGCCGTGACAAGAAATACAATTAATGGTGAACATGGCTCTGCCGTTTGCTAAATTTATGGCGTTAACTTCTAAAGGTGATTTTAACGTTTTGAGCGCTAACTGATAACCTGCTTCATTATTTGGAATTTCATAGGGAACTTCACCTCTAAATATGGTTCCAACCACCGGATTTTGAGCTTCTAAACCATTTTTAAAAAATGAATTTGGTGCGTAAGTTTCATATCCAACCGGATTATACATATCGGTAGTAGCCATATAACGCACGTTTCGGGTACGGTTATCGCGACTACAAAAACTTAAACTTAGGGCAAATAAAGCTAGAATAGCGATGTTAAATAGTTGCTTCATGATTTGTTATGCTTTAGTTTTAATTTCTTTAGCACCCGATTTTTTTAATAAATCTTCAAGTGATTTAACATCGTTGGCTGTAGATACTTCAATCATAAAATGATCGTCGGTTGTACGTGGATCTGGATTTTCAGCTTTTTTGTAAGGCCATAATTTACTGCGCATATAAAAGGTGATTACCATGAGATGTGCCGCAAAGAATACCGTCAATTCGAACATAATCGGCACAAATGCGGGCATATTTTCGGCAAAGCTAAAACTAGGTTTTCCGCCAATATTTTGAGGCCAATCGGTAATCATGGTATAATCCATCAACCAAATGGCAAACGTTAAACCTATTAATCCATAGATAAATGAGGTTATGGCAATGCGTGTTCCTTCTATTCCTACTGCTTTTTCAAGTCCGTGAACCGGAAAAGGCGTAAACACTTCTTCAATATGATAATTGGCAGTTCTAAGTTCTTTTACAGCACTTAAAAGTACATCATCATCGTCAAAAATAGCTTGAATGGTTGTACTACTCATGATTTTCTTTTCTTAAATTTTTATAATTTTCTCCTGATGATTTCAAAATACTTTTTAATTCGGCTTGTGCGATAACCGGAAAGGTTCTTGCATACAATAAAAACAGTACAAAGAAAAATCCGATGGTTCCTATAAAGATGGATACATCTACAAAAGTTGGTGAGAACATCGTCCAAGATGATGGTAAATGACCTCGACTTAAATCGATTACAATGATATCGAAACGTTCAAACCACATTCCAATATTAATGATAATTGATAATATAAACGACCAAATTAAACTGGTTCGCGCTTTTTTAAACCATAAAGTTAATGGAAATATAAAGTTACAAGTAATCAGCGACCAAAACGCCCACCAATAAGGACCTGTTGCGGCACCAACTGATAGATAAGTATAATCTTCGTAACTACTTCCTGAATACCATCCTACAAAAAACTCGGTCATATAAGCAACCGAAACAATCCCACCAGTTACAATAATTACTTTGTTCATGTTTTCGATATGAATTTTAGTAATATATGCTTCGAGGTGCGATACTTTACGCATGATAATCAACAAGGTTTGCACCATGGCGAAGCCTGAAAAAATAGCGCCAGCAACAAAATAAGGCGGGAAAATAGTACTATGCCAGCCCGGAATAATTGAGGTTGCAAAGTCCATTGACACAATGGTATGAACCGAAAGTACCAAAGGGGTAGCCAAACCGGCCAACACTAAAGAAACTTCTTCAAAACGTTGCCAATCTTTTAAGCGTCCCGACCATCCAAAACTCAATAAACCATAAATCTTTTTTTGGAAAGGTTTTACGGCACGGTCTCTTAACATCGCAAAATCTGGTAACAAACCGGTATACCAAAATACTAATGAAACCGAAAGATACGTTGAGATTGCAAAAACATCCCATAATAATGGCGAGTTAAAATTTACCCAAAGTGAGCCTAAGGCATTTGGCAGTGGCAACACATAAAAGGCATTCCAAACACGTCCCATGTGAATAATTGGAAATAATCCGGCTTGAAAAACCGCAAAAATTGTCATTGCCTCAGCCGAACGGTTAATACCCATTCTCCATTTTTGTCGGAATAACAATAAAACGGCAGAGATTAAGGTACCGGCATGACCAATACCTACCCACCAAACAAAATTGGTGATATCCCAAGCCCAGTTAATTCGGTTATTTAATCCCCAAACGCCAATTCCGACGCCAATGGTATAGCAAATAGCGCCAATGCCTAATAAAAAGGCAGTTAAGGCAATGCTAAAAGCAATCCACCATAATTTATTGGCTTTACCCTCAACTGGGGCGGCAACATCAACACTAATATCGTGATAACTTTTATCTCCAAATATTAACGGTTCTCTTATAGGTGCTTCGTAATGAGACATAATTTATTGTAACTCTTTATTAATTTATGATTCTTCTGTATTTCTAACTTTTAAGTGATACATCACATTAGGTTTTGTACCCACTTCAGCTAATAAATGAAAGGCGCGAACGTCTTCTGTTAGTTTAGCCACTTCACTCTGTTTATCGTTTATATCGCCAAACACCATCGAGCCTGTTGGACAGGCACTCGAGCATGCGGTTTGGAATTCTTCATCTTTAACAGGACGACCTTCACTCTTAGCTGTTAAAATACTTAACTGCGTTTTTTGCAAACACATAGAGCATTTTTCCATAACCCCACGTGAACGAACAACTACATCGGGATTTAATACCATTTTTCCAAGATCATTATTCATATTAAAATCAAACTCATTATTATTGGCATATTTAAACCAGTTAAAACGACGTACTTTATATGGACAATTGTTTGCACAATATCGGGTTCCAATACAACGATTATAGGCCATGTGATTTTGACCTTGTCGCCCGTGCGATGTTGCTGCAACCGGACAAACGGTTTCACATGGCGCATGATTACAATGCTGACACATGACTGGTTGAAAAGCTACTTGTGGATTTTCGGATGGAATTGTCATCGTGTTAAACATTTCACCAGTTCCGAAAATGCCTGCTTCTTTGGCTTTTTCGTTAGTCATATCCGAGGTGTAATACCTATCAATTCGCAACCAATGCATATCACGACTCACACGGATTTCGTGTTTACCAACAACCGGCACATTATTTTCGGCGTGACAAGCAACAACGCAAGCAGCGCAACCTGTACAAGTTGCCAAATCTATCGATAGATTAAAATGATGTCCGACGGTATCGTCAAATTTTTCCCATAAATCAACGCGTTCTGCCGAAACTTCCTCGTGATTTAATGAAAATTCAGGTGTCTCATTCCACTCCTTTTTAGGTTTATTGATAAAATCATCTAAAGTAGTTTCTTTAATAATTTCATCACGCCCCATAATGGTGTGTTGTAATTGTACGCAGGCAAATTCATGAATTCCTGCTGCTTTTTCGATGCTTACGGTTTGAACCGGATTTAAATCTTGCATCAATGCAAAAGCATTGACACCTGTCATCATTTCGGTTTGCATGCCAGCAGTTCTGCCATAACCTAATGCTAGTCCAATACTGCCGTTGGCTTGACCGGGCTGAATATAAACTGGGACATTCTCTAGAACAGCATCTCCTACTTTTAGGTTTACTTTACTTCCGTTTAGCGCACCATTACTTACATTGAAATTTTCTAGGCCAAGCTTTTTTGCATCGGTAGCCGAGATGGTTATGTAATTATCCCATGAGGTTCTTGTAATGGGGTCCGGCAATTCTTGCAACCAAGGGTTGTTAGCTTGTTTGCCATCGCCCATACTGATTTTAGTGTATAAATTCAATTCAAAATCAGCCGACTTTGTTTGGTTTAATAATGCTGCAGCCGATGAAGCTACTTCCATCATGTTATAGGTTAAGTCAAGCGAATTAGACCCTTTAAAAACACCATCGTGCAAGGCTTGATTCCACGTGCCGGTACCTAAAATTGAAGTCGTCCAATTTTCGCGTAATGCTTGATAAAAAGTTGTGTTTTTACCCATCCAAATTAAGAGAGATTCTTCAAACTGTCGCGTATTAAATAAGGGATTGATAGTTGGTTGCATCAAACCAAAATTTCCTGCTTGAAATTGGGTGTCGCCCCAAGACTCTAAATAATGTGGAATTGTAGCGACATATTTTGAGTTTTGAGCCGTTTCGTCATCAGTCATACTGAAGCAAACCGATAGTTTTAACTTTTTTAAAGCTTCATTAAAAGCCGAAGCATTTGGCAAAGTAAAAGAAGGATTGGTATTATAAATTAATAAAGCACCTACTTTGCCTGCCGTCATTTCGGCTACTAGGTTTTTAATAGCTTCATCATTACCGGCTTTTATAAAGCGGGGCGAATTAAAATCATAAACCTCCGATAATAAGGCCTCGTTAAGAGCATTAGTCAGAATTTGGGCATCCTTATTCTGAATTCCGCATAATACCACCCCTTTGCTACCTGCCTTTTTTAGTTGATTTGCTGCTATTTTTATAGTTGCATCGGCAGGGGTTGGATTTGAAGCAAAATTGCTTCCAGTAATGGCATTGTATAAATTGATTAAAGCAAAAACTTGTTCTGATGGTTTAACGGGTATGCGCTTATCGGCGTTAGCTCCGGTTAAAGATAAATTAGATTCAATTTGAATGTGTTTTGACATTTTTCCGTTTACCGGAACGCGTCCTTTGGTATAAGACGCAGCATATTGCCCACCTTGCCAATCGCCTAAAAAGTCGGCACCAATCGAAACGATAAGTTCGGCATTTTCAAATTTGTAATTTGGCAAAGCACGTTCACCATACATCTCAAAAAAGGCATCTAAGGCAGCACTTTCGGATAGGGCATCATAAACAATATGTTGAACATTGCCAAAAGTTTGTGCAAAATTTGCTATTATTTTATTAGAAGTTGGACTTGCGGTTGTACCTGTTAAAACAACAATTTTTTCGTTATTAGCTTTTAGGGTATTTAAAGATTCGATTAGTGTTTTATCAAGACTAGACCAATCGGTTTCTTTAGTTTCGGCTAAAGGTCCTCTCAATCGGTTATTATCATATAAAGATAAAATAGAAGCTTGAACTCTTGCTGAGGTTGACCCCCAATTTCCAGCCATTTTATTAGGCTCAATTTTTATAGGGCGACCTTCGCGGACTTTTACTAAGATATGAGCAAAGTCAGTTCCATCAGCCATCGTAGAGGCGTAGAAATTTGCCACACCGGGAATAATATTATCAGGCTTTACAACATAAGGAATCGATTTTAAGACGGGACCTTGGCAAGCTGCTAATGATGCTACTGCTGTAGTAAAACCAACATATTTAAGAAAATCACGTCTGGTAGTTGATGAACTTGATAAATTATCTTTATCGCCTAAAAAAGTATCTGTTGGAATTTCTTCTAAGAATTCTTTTTGACTTAAACGCTCAACAAGCGAACTGTCTGCTTTAAGCTCTTCAACATTTCTCCAGTATTTTTTATTTGATGCCATTGTTTAGATTCTTGTTTTCTTTAATGATATTAATAGTGACATTTTCCACATTCTTGTCCGCCCATTTGCGCTTCGGTAACCTTTTGAATTCCATATTTTTTTGACAATTGGTCATGAATGGTATTGTAATAGCCATTTCCCTCCATTTTAACTTCGGTAGTTTTATGGCATGTGATACACCAGCCCATGGTTAATTTTGTAAATTGTTTAACCTCTTCCATTTCTTGCACCGGCCCATGGCAAGTTTGACAAGTAATGCCTGCAACAGTAACGTGTTGCGAGTGATTAAAATAAGCAAAATCGGCTAAATTATGAACCAATATCCATTTTACAGGCACAGGTTGAAAATTTGGTTTGTAAACTAAATTAGTTTTATCCCAGCCTATGGCGTCGTAAATTTTTTGGATTTCACCATCATAAAAAGCTTTGTCCTTACCATTATTTACGGGACCATTATATTCTGAAATATTTTTATGACAATTCATACATACATTTAAACTTGGAATACCTGAAGTTTTGCTGTGTTTAGCAGATGAATGACAATATTGGCAGTCAATTTTGTTATCTCCAGCATGAATTTTATGCGAAAATTGAATGGGTTGAACCGGTTGATAATCGGTATCGATTCCAACTTCAAATAAAGCGGCAAATCCAGCATAAGCCACACCAAACAATAAAAATATAGTAGCGACAATTTTTAAGAATCCATTATTACTTTTAACATAAATCCAAATAATTAAAGCTAAGATTGCTAAACCTACTATGATGCTCATCCAAGTAGTTGATGCTTTTGGTTTTGCAATGTTTGAAGCTTCGGCATTTAATTGCGTTACGGCAGGTTTTGATTCTACAAAGGATGTGTAAGCAATTATTTTATCAATATCATCGACAGATAATTGTGGAAATGGCGTCATTGGCATGCCGTTAAATTGCTCAAAAATGGCTTTAGCATCGGCATCGCCTGTTGCTCTTAGTGCATTATTGTCTTTTATCCAAGCGTGTAACCATTCTTTAGAACGTCTAGAGGCAACATTAGCTAATGCCGGACCGATAAGTTTTGCATCTAATTTATGACAAGCCGCGCAATTGGCTTGAAATAATTGCTTTCCTTCGGCTACCCTTGGGTCAACAACAGCTACTTGTGTACCCGTAACAGTTCCATCCGTTTTGACAGAAGTATAAGCAATAACATCATCAATATCTGTTTCAGATAATTGAGGAAATTGTAACATTGGCATACCATTAAATTCGTCAAAAATGGCTTTTGCATCGGCATCGCCCGTCGCTCTTAGTGCATTATTGTCTTTAATCCAAGATTTAAGCCACTTGTTTGAACGCCTATCGGCAACATTTCCCAAAGCGGGACCAATGAGTTTTTTGTCTAATTTATGACAAGCCGCACAATTGGCATTAAACAATTCTTTTCCTTTTACCGCATCTCCGCTTTGAGCAGAAATACTAATGTTTATAAGGAAAAACAAAGTAAAACTTAAAGTAGTTAGCTTGTTAACTAGACTGTGTTTTATCTCATTCTTCATAAAAATATATATAAATACGTTATTTTTTTTACAATATTCTTCCCTAACTAAAAGTGAAAGTATATAATTTTTTAATGGTTAAATATAAAAGGACAAAAATATCATTTATATGTAACATTCAAAATCTTTTATTAAAAATGTTAAAAAAACATGATTACTTTTGTGTTTTTAATTAAAAAGCGGTTCGGATGCGTTTTAAAATATCTTATTCTCTAACTTTTTTTACTGTCTTAATATGCCTTTGTGGCTATGGTCAAGATTCTAATTATTTCAGTATTAAAAAGAATCCGGCTATAGACTCGATTTTAGTTAAGAAAGTTGCTTATAATTTAACTCATCCGAGTATGGGTTACAGTATTCAAATTTATTATGGAAGTGAAAACTTAGCTTATAAATTTAAGGATGATTTTGAAATGGCTTTTCCGGAACAAACCGCCAATATTAGTTTTGCCACTCCCGACTGGAAAGTGATGATTGGCAAATTCAGAACTCGTATTGAAGCCGATCACGCGATACTTCCCATTAAACAAAATTTTAAAGAGGCCATTGTTGTATTAATGCCCTTTTCATTTGATTAGCATCTAGCGAGAATTTTTTCGGATAATAGTACTACATTTGTTGTATGAATTTAGACTTAGACCCTTCTTTAGAGAACCTTTCTCACGAAGATTTAGATATCGAAAAAAAATTAAGACCACTTACTTTTGAAGATTTTTCGGGGCAAGACCAAATTAAATCGAATCTTAAAATCTTTGTTCAGGCAGCCAACCTAAGAAATGAAGCTTTAGATCATACTCTATTTCATGGCCCACCCGGTTTGGGCAAAACCACCCTAGCTTATATTTTAGCGAATGAATTAAAAACAGGTATTAAGGTTACTTCGGGTCCGGTTTTAGATAAACCCGGAGATTTAGCTGGCTTACTTACCAATTTAGAAGCGCGTGATGTGTTGTTTATTGATGAAATCCATCGGTTAAGTCCGGTTGTTGAAGAATATCTTTACACTGCTATGGAGGATTTTAAAATAGATATCATGATTGAATCAGGTCCTAATGCCCGAACCGTTCAATTAAATTTGGAACCTTTCACTTTGGTTGGTGCCACAACCCGATCTGGATTATTAACTGCGCCCATGCGTGCCCGATTTGGCATTACCAGTCGTTTAGAATATTATAACACCGAATTGCTAACCACCATTGTACAACGAAGTGCGCTCATTTTAAAAGTTCCCATTAATATGGAAGCCGCCATCGAAATTGCGGGTCGAAGTCGCGGTACACCACGTATTGCAAATGCTTTGTTAAGACGTGTCCGCGATTTTGCACAGATAAAAGGCAATGGCTCTATCGATATAAAAATCGCCAAATTCGCCTTAAAAGCTTTAAATGTTGATACTTATGGCCTCGATGAGATGGACAACAAAATATTGTTAACCATTATTGATAAATTCAAAGGAGGTCCCGTTGGTATCAGTACTTTGGCAACATCGGTTTCAGAAAATGTAGAAACCATTGAAGAAGTTTACGAACCCTTTTTAATTCAGCAAGGATTTATTATGCGCACACCGCGTGGCCGTGAAGTTACCGATTTGGCTTATAAACATCTTGGAAGAACAAAAAACGGTAAACAAAACGAATTATTTTAAATTACTCTTTCAATGATGAAAACGGCTCAAGCTTATTCCGACTTCATCAAAAACGAAGCTCAAAATTTAGGGTTTGACCAATGTGGTATTGCAAAAGCCGATTTTTTGGCAGACGAAGCCCCTAAATTAGAAAGTTGGTTAAAGAAAGGCTATCAAGGTGAGATGCAGTATATGCAAAACCATTTTGATATGCGTTTAGACCCGAGACTCTTAGTCGAAAATGCCAAATCTGTTATTTCACTGAGCTATAATTATTACCCATCAAAAAAACAAATACCGAACACTTTTAAAATTGCCAAGTACGCTTATGGCGAAGATTATCATTTTGTAATCAAATCAAAACTCAAAACCTTGTTAAGGCGTATCCAACAAGAAATTGGAAACGTAAACGGGCGCGCTTTTGTTGACTCTGCTCCCATTTTAGAACGCGCATGGGCTAAAAAAGCAGGCTTAGGTTGGACTGGTAAAAACAGCCTATTAATCACCAAACAAAAAGGCTCATTTTACTTTTTGGCACAACTTATTATCGATCTGCCTTTAGCTTATGATTTACCTTTTAAAACTGACCATTGCGGCAGTTGTGCCAATTGTATAAACGCCTGCCCAACCCAAGCCATTTTACCAAATAGCACCATTGATGGGAGCAAATGTATTTCGTATTTTACAATCGAATTGAAAAACGCCATCCCAAATTCTGAAAAAGGAAAATTTAACGATTGGATTTTTGGTTGCGACATTTGTCAAGATGTTTGTCCATGGAACCGATTCTCAAAACCACATCAAGAACCTTTATTTAATCCGCCAAGTGAATTGCTAAACTTTTCAAAATCAGATTGGAAAGACCTTACGAAAGTGGTTTTTCAAAAAGTTTTTAGAAATTCGGCAGTAAAACGAACAAAATTTTCTGGGTTATTGCGCAATATCAATTTTTTAGAACTATGACAAATATTAGTTTTCTACTCAATTTTAAAATATAACTTTGTCCCTCTTAATTTTTAATTTTATCTAAAATGAATTCTAACAGAAAAAAAAGTGAAGCTTTACTTTACCACGAATTCCCAACTCCAGGAAAAATTGAAGTAGTTCCTACCAAAAAATATGCAACCCAACGCGATTTATCATTAGCTTATTCACCGGGTGTTGCCGAACCTTGTTTAGAGATAGAGAAAAACCCAGATGATGCTTATCGTTACACGGCAAAAGGCAATTTAGTAGCCGTAATCTCAAATGGAACTGCCGTTTTAGGTCTTGGCGATATAGGCGCTTTAGCCGGGAAACCCGTGATGGAAGGTAAGGGCTTGTTATTTAAAATTTTTGCAGATATTGATGTTTTTGACATTGAAGTCGACACCCATGATGTAGATAAATTTATTGAAACTGTTAAAGCTATTTCACCAACTTTTGGAGGGATAAACTTAGAAGATATTAAAGCCCCCGAAGCTTTTGAAATAGAACGTCGCTTAAAAGAAGAACTCGACATTCCCGTCATGCACGACGACCAGCATGGTACCGCAATTATTTCAGCCGCAGCCTTATTAAACGCCCTCGAAATTGCAGGAAAAGAAATAAAAGAGGCACGAGTTGTTGTTAGTGGCGCAGGTGCTGCCGCCATTTCTTGTAGTAAACTTTACAAAAAATTGGGAATAAAAAGCGAGAATTTGGTAATGTGCGATAGCCACGGCGTTATTAGAAAAGATGCCCACAACCTCACTTTACAAAAAGCAGAATTTGCTACTTCTCGCGATTTACATACTTTAGAAGAAGCTATGGTCAACGCCGATGTGTTTTTAGGCCTATCTAAAGGTGGCTTAGTTTCATCAAAAATGTTGCAATCAATGGCAAACAACCCTGTGGTTTTTGCCTTAGCAAATCCAGACCCAGAAATTGAATATCCGGTCGCTATGGCGTCTCGTGCCGATATCATTATGGGTACAGGTCGTTCAGATTATCCTAATCAAGTCAATAACATTTTAGGATTCCCTTATATTTTTAGAGGCGCACTCGATGTTAGAGCAACGTCTATTAATGAAGAGATGAAATTAGCAGCCGTAAAAGCATTAGCTAATCTTACGAAAGAAACCGTTCCCGAACAAGTAATCAAAACCTATAATCTAAAGAGCCTTGAATTTGGCAAAGATTATATCATCCCTAAACCATTCGATAACCGATTAATTACCACCATTCCTCCAGCCGTTGCCAAAGCCGCCATGGAATCGGGTGTAGCAAAAAATCCAATTAAAGATTGGGAGGCATACAAAGAAACACTAGCCGCTAGATTGGGTACCGGAAATAAATTGATGCGTATGATTACTAACCGTGCTAAAACAGACCCAAAAAAGGTTGTTTTTGCCGAAGCCGATAATTATAATGTGATTAAAGCCGCTCAAATTTGCTATGATGACGGTACTGCCTTGCCAATTTTACTAGGCGATAAATCTGAAATTCGCAAATTGATGAAACAAATACATTTTGAAATTGATTTGCCAATTATCGATCCAAAATCGGATGCCGAAAAAACGCGACGAGATGAATTTGCTAAAAAATATTGGGAAAAGCGAAACCGTAAAGGTGTGAGCTACATCAGCGCTCAAAAATTGATGCGCGAACGCAACTATTTTGCGGCTATGATGGTTAATGAAGGTCAAGCCGATGCCTTAATTACCGGTTTTACTAGAAGCTATCCATCAGCGTTAAAACCAATGATTGAACTTATTGACAGAGCTGAAGGTATTAATCGTATTGCTGCAACCAACATTATGCTTACCAAAAGAGGTCCCATTTTCTTTTCGGATACCGCAGTAAATATCAATCCTAACACAAAAGAGCTGGCAAATATCGCCAATATGACCGCTAATTTAATGGTTACCTTTGGGGTTAAACCAAATCTCGCCATGTTATCTTATTCTAATTTTGGAAATTCTGACTTACCCGAAGCTAAAAAAGTTACCGATGCTGTGGCTTATTTACACGAATTTTATCCTGAACTAAATGTAGATGGCGAAATTCAAGCCGACTTTGCCTTAACAAACACGATGTTAAATGATAAATTTCCATTTAGTAAGTTAAATAACAATCCGGTAAACGGACTTATTTTTCCAAACTTAGATTCAGCCAATATCAGCTATAAAATATTAAAGAGTTTAAATAATATTGAATCGGTAGGACCAATCGTAATGGGCTTTAACAAAGCGGCTCATATTATTCAATACGGTTGTGATGTCGATGAAATTGTAAACATGACAAGTATTGCCGTAGTAGATGCACAAGAAAAAGCAAATCAATAAATAATTTAATATCTTTGGGTATAGATTAAATTGATTTTATGATATATTATCTAAAAGGTAAGCTTGTTGAAAAAACACCTACCTATGTTGTAATAGAATGCAATGGTGTGGGCTATAAAGCCCACATTTCATTGCACACATATTCGCAAATTTCTGACTGCGAATTAATTAAACTTGAAACCTTACTAATTGTAAAGGAAGATTCTCATACCCTTTATGGATTTTTTGACAAAACAGAACGCGAAATTTTTAAACTTTTGATTTCGGTTTCTGGCGTGGGGCCAAGTATTGCCAGAATAATGTTATCATCAATGTCACCAACACAAATTCAAGAAGCTATTGTCAGTGGAAATGTTGTGGTCATTCAATCAGTAAAAGGACTTGGCGCTAAAACAGCTCAGCGTTTAATAATAGATTTAAAGGATAAAATCTTAAAAACATTCAATATGCCTAAAGATTTACCATTTCAAAACAATACAATTAAAGATGAAGCGTTAAGTGCTTTAGAAGTTTTGGGTTACAACAGAAGACAGTCAGAAAAAACGGTACAAAAACTTATATTAGAGCACGCTGATGATTCTTTAGAGAACATTATTAAATTAGCGCTAAAAAATCTATAAAAAGGTTGAGATTAATAAAAACAAACATAAAATTACCTTTAAGTTTAGGGATATTTATTCTGATATGTCAGCAAGCTATATCACAAATTCCCATACCCCCACCTCCAATTCCGATAGTAAATGACACTGTTTCAAATAACACCATTGTAAAAGATACCATTGCCAAAGACACCATTCTGCCATTAAAATATTTTTTTAGAAGTCACCAAAATGGAAGTCTGTATTTAAAAAATCCCAATCAAACTACAGTTATTTATGATCCAAATCAAGGTCAGTATTTATTTTTAGAAAAAATTGGCGATTACTACGTAAAAGCACCATACTACATGTCTAAAGCGGAGTATGAAGAATATCGCTTAAATCGCGATATGATTGATTACTTCAAACAAAAAATTAGCGCAAACAGCCGTTTAAATAAAGATAATCTCGACGCCAAGAAAAATGAATTACCCACTTATTATGTCAACTCAAAATTCTTTGAAAGCATTTTTGGAGGCAATAGCGTGGTTGTAAATCCGCAAGGAACAGTCTTGTTAAAATTAGGTGTTTTATATCAAAAAGTTGACAATCCGCAACTCTCAGAAAACAATAGGAAGAGTACAACTTTTGATTTTGAGCAACAAATTAGTGCTAGTTTATCGGCTCAAATTGGCAAGCGTTTAAAGGTTAGCGCCAACTTCGATACCCAATCAACTTTTGATTTTCAAAATCAAGTAAAACTAGAATATACGCCAACCGAAGATGATATCATCAGAAAAATTGAAGTCGGGAACATCAGCATGCCCATAAAAAATTCCTTGCTAAAAGGTGCTCAAAATTTGATGGGTTTAAAAACGGAATTGCAATTCGGAAAAACTACTGTAACCGCTGTTTTATCGCAACAAAAATCAGAAACCAGAACAGTTGCAGCTCAAGGTGGCGCTAGCATTAACGAGTTCAATTTAAGAATTAGCGATTACGACGATAACAAACATTTCTTTTTAGCTCAAAAATTTAGAGATCATTACAATGCTGCTTTAGCAAATTTGCCACTTATAAGCAGCGGCGTAAATATTTCGCGTATTGAAGTTTGGATTTCTAACCGAAATAGTACCACGCAAAATGTGCGTAATATTGTGGCTTTAGCCGATATAGGCGAAAAAAATACTATTAATATCGGCAATCCTAACGTCATACCAAGTGGGTTACAAGACGCTTCAAACGAAGCAAATAATTTGAATAATTTATTGGTACAAAACGGTTTGATAAGAAGCATATCGACTATTAACTCGGCTTTAGCGCCCTTTAGTATGTCGCAGGGCAATGATTATTCTGTTTTAGAAAACGCAAAAAAACTTCAACTTGGCTCAGATTTTACTTACAATCCACAATTGGGTTACTTAACATTAAACAGTCGTTTATCGCAAAGCGATGTGCTGGCGGTGAGTTTTGAATATACCGAAAACGGTAAGGTTTATAAAGTGGGTGAATTTTCGGATGATGGTATTACCGCTCCCAATAATATCGTTGTAAAATTGTTGCGTAGCGAAGTGATTAATACCAACATCCCATTATGGAATTTGATGATGAAAAATGTGTATTCGCTCAATGCTTACCAAATGCAGAAAGACGAATTTAGATTAGAAGTTTTATACCAAGACGACAATACAGGTGTTCCTATTAATGTTTTACAAGGCGCACAAACAGTTGCTGTTCAAAATAAAACCCTGATAAATCTTTTAAATATTGACCGATTAGACCAAACAAATAATGTAAAACCTAATGGTGATGGCTTTTTTGATTATATAGAAGGAATAACCATTAATTCTGATAAAGGCTATGTTATTTTTCCAGAAATAGAACCTTTTGGTAAAGATTTAGAAGCCATACTTACAAATCCAAATGACAGTAAATTTGTGTTTAATGAATTATACCAACTCACACAATCTGAAGCAAAAAATAATTTTCAGCAAAAGGATAAATATCTCATTAAAGGTTATTACAAATCGGCGGGCGCTCAAGGGATTCCTTTAGGCGTTTTTAATGCACAACCTGGATCGGTAGTGGTAACTTCGGGTGGCCGCCAATTGGTTGAAGGTGTTGATTATGTGGTCGATTATCAAATAGGAAATGTTCAAGTTATCAATCCGGCTTTACTAGATTCTAAAGCACCTATACAAGTATCGGTAGAAAATAATAATGGCTTTTTGCAACAACAACGCAGCTTTTTTGGCGTTGATGTTGAACATCAGTTTTCAGATAAACTCATCGCTGGCGCAACCCTTTTAAATTTAAACGAAAAACCCATCACTCAAAAGGCGCAATTTGGCAGTGAGCCCGTAAATAATACGCTATTCGGACTTAATTTTAGTTATAGCACTCCAGTTCCATTTTTTACAAAACTGGTAAATAAATTGCCAAATATCAATACGCATATACCTTCAAAAGCTTCGGTAAGAGGCGAGTTTGCTTATTTAATTCCGGGTAGCCCAAAACAAATTGGTCAGCAAAACGAAGCCACTTCTTATATTGATGATTTTGAAAGCTCTCAAATTCCGCTTAGTTTAAACGCACCGAGTCAATGGTTTTTAGCCAGCACACCACAAAATCAAACGGACCCAAGTTTAATGAATTTAGGAGGCAACTCGGATGATTTTAACTACGGAAAAAATCGTTCGCAACTGTCGTGGTATAATATAGACCGATTGTTTTATGGCGGTTCTTCTTTAAAACCTAATGGTATAAACGACTTAGAATTGTCGCGAGCCGAAGTCCGCCGTATCGATTTAAAAGAATTATTTCCACAACAAGATGTTGACATAACTCAAAGTACCATAGTAAGAACCTTTGATTTAGCTTATTTTCCACAAGAAAGAGGAAGTTATAACTTTGATGCATCCCATATTGATGCTGATGGATTGTTGACTAATCCCGAAAGCCGTTGGGCGGGAATTATGCGCGCCCTCAATACCACTGATTTTGAACAAGCCAATATAGAATATATTCAATTTTGGATGCTCGACCCTTATGAACATTATTCTATTAAAGAATCGGATGGTTTACCAGCAAATCACGTTATTTCTGATGCCGATTTTACTGGGGAATTGTATATTAATTTAGGTAACATCTCTGAAGATATCTTGAAAGACGGTCGTAAAATGTTTGAAAACGGCTTGCCTCAAGATGGCATTAAATCGCCTGCGCTCATTAGTGAAACCTTGTGGTCAGACATTCCGGTTAACCAATCATTGCTCTATGCATTTGATGAAAAAGACCAAGCGCGCAGCAATCAAGATGTAGGACTTGATGGTTTAAACGACAATGAAGAAAATACGCGTTTTAGCAGCTTTTTGAATCAATTATCACCAACTGCAAAATCAAAAATGCAGCAAGACCCAGCCTCCGATAATTACCATTATTTTAGAGGGACTGATTTTGATAATAGCAATGCATCAATTATAGAACGCTATAAAACCTATACAAATACGCAAGGCAATTCGCCTACAGCAAACCAATCAACAGAATCTTATCCTACCTCGGCAACCTCTTTTCCTGATATCGAAGATATTGATAGAGACCAAACTATGAATACGGTTGAAAGTTATTATCAATACAAAGTTTCTTTAAACCAAAATGATTTAACTATTGGCAGAAATAACATTGTTGACAGACGCCAAATTACAGTAAAGTTAGACGATGGCACCTCAGAAACCGCCACTTGGTATCAATTTAGAGTGCCTATTAAATCGCCAGACGAAGTCATTAATGGCATTTCAAATTTCAATTCTATCCGCTTTATGCGACTATTTTTAACTAAATTTAAAATTCCAGTGGTGTTGAGATTTGGCGAATTAGAGTTGGTTCGTGGCGACTGGAGGCGCTATACCAAAACGCTCCCCAATCCACCGAGCTTACCAGTTAATTTAGATGGCGTGCAATTGCAAAATTTTGTGGTAGGAGTTGTTAATATTGAAGAAAATGAAGGTCGCCAGCCCATTCATTATATATTACCTCCGGGTATTGTTAGAGAACGTTTGCAAGGAAGCACTACCATTCAACGTCAAAATGAACAAAGTTTATCTTTAAAAATTAAAGATTTGGCATCGCAAGAAACCCGTGCTATTTTTAAAAATATCAGTATGGATTTAAGGATGTTTAAAAAACTAAAACTATTTATCCATGCCGAAAGCATTGAAGGACAAGCATCTGTTCAAGACGGCGAATTAAAAGCAATTATTAGATTAGGAAGTGATACCGAAGAGAATTATTATCAAATAGAATTACCTTTAAATATCACTGCTTTTAACGCCTTATCGGCTGAAGAAATTTGGCCCCAAGCTAATACCTTAGATTTTACTTTAGAAAAATTGAGTAAACTTAAAATTTTGCGTCAAGAAGCTGGAATTTTACCGAATACCCTTTTTCCTGCTGTTGGAAATCCGCCAGTATTTGACGATTTAGAAGCTGTTCAAGTCCGCGTATTTGGAAATCCAAACCTCGCCAATATCAAAGCTGTTATGTTGGGTGTTAAAAATAACGCTTCCACTCCTAAAAGTGCCGAAATTTGGTTTGATGAATTGCGCGTAGCACAATTCGACAATAAAGGCGGATGGGCAAGCAATGTTAATGCCGATGCCAATTTTGCCGATTTTGCCGATGTTTCTTTTGCTGGGAGCGCCAGTTCTATTGGATTTGGTTCCATTGACCAGCGCGTAAATGAACGCAGTCAAGAAGATATTAAACAATATAATATTGTTACAAATATGAGTTTAGGTAAACTCTTGCCAAAAAAATGGGGTATAAATTTACCGATGAATTTTAGCACATCTGAAGCATTTAGAGACCCAAAATTCGATCCGCAATTACAAGATGTTAAATTTCAAGATTCCAAAAATGCCAATAGCGATACATCAAGAGATTACACACAACGCACCAGTATCAATTTTATGAATGTTAAAAAAGAGCGAACCAGCACCGATCCCGATCAAAAGAAAAGACCTTACGATATTGAAAACTTATCGGTTAGTTACGCTTACAATCAAAACTACCATAGAGATTATAATACCAAACTCTTAAAAGACCAAAACGTTCGTGCTTCGGCAACCTATAATTATACTTTTAAACCCTATGTTTTAGAGCCTTTTAAAAATACTAAATTCTTTGACAAGAAAAATTATTTAAAATTTATAAAAGAATTAAATATCAATTTATTACCAACGTCTTTGGCTGTAAATTCAAATATCCGAAGAACGTATAACGAACAATTATCTAGAACTTTAGTTGTCGGTTTACCCGATTTGCCAACGCTAAAACAACGTTACTTTTTATTTGATTGGGATTATAGTGTGGCTTATAATTTAACAAAATCGTTAGATTTTAATTTTAGAGCGGCAAATAATTATGTGTATGATGATTTTATAAATGATGATGCAAAAGTGTTTGATAACTTCTTTAAAATAGGACGTCCTCAAAACTATCACCAAGCATTAAATGCCACTTATAATGTGCCGATTGATAAATTACCTTATTTAGATTTTATCACAACTACTTTTACTTACACTGCAGATTTTGACTGGCAAGCTTCTTCAAATGCCGTAGTTCAATTTGTAGGTAATAGCATTAGCAATGCCAATACCAATAACCTTTCTACCACCTTAAATTTATCTAAATTATATAAAACAGTTGGTATTGATAAGTTAAGAGAAGGCGACTCTAAAAAAATTAAGAATGATACAAAAGAAGAAATCAAACCTAATTTTGCTCAAAAAACTCGAAATATAGCTTTAGATATTTTAACCTCAGTTAAGAAAATAAATATCGGTTATACCAGTAATAACGGCACTTTTTTGCCGGGATATATTCCGGAAATTGGCTTTTTGGGACGTGATAATTTTTCAGGTGGATTGTCTCCAACATTTGGTTTTGTTTTTGGCAGTCAAAACGATATCAGAGATTTAGCTTTAACAAGAGGTTGGCTGATTTCAAGAAATGCTTCAGACCCTATTTATAGCAAAACCTTCTCCACTACACATTACGATAAATTAGATTTAAGTGCCGATATTAATCCTGTAAAAGATCTTCAGATTGATTTAATTGCCAATCGGATTTTTACAAAAAGTGAGAACCAGCAATTAGATATAGTTGATCATGCTTTTTCGAATGAACCGATAAATACGATGGGAAATTTTAGTATCAGCAATATGATGTTAAAAAAAGCATTTGATGGCAATGGCGACGATACTTTTACAACCTTTAAATCAAACAGAATTATCATTGCAAATCGGCTCGCCCAAAAAGCCGGATTAAATTCTACAGAGGGCTTTGGAGAAACCAGTCAGCAAGTATTATTACCTGCATTTTTGGCGGCTTATTCGGGTAAAGATGCCACAAAAATATCGTTAAATACTTTTAGAAGTACCCCAATACCAAACTGGAAAATAACCTATCGCGGTTTGATGAATATCAAATGGTTTAAAGATAATTTTAGCAGTTTTACCTTGTCAAATGGCTATCGCGCCTCGTATGGTATTTTAGGCTTTAACAACAATTTACAATACGATGCCAACAATCCTTATGGCAACTCCAATAAAAATAAAGCCAATGATTTTAACAGCGAACTTTTGATAAATGGCGTAAGTTTAATTGAGGATTTTTCTCCGTTAATTCAAGTAGATTTAAAATTAATTAACTCACTATCGTTTAAAGCCGAAATAAAAAGAGACAAATCATTAAATCTCAATTTTAACAACAACTCACTCACCGAGATAAGAGGAAAAGAATATGTTGTTGGCGTTGGTTATCGCTTTAAAGACTTACAACTCCGCATAAAAAATGGCAGTAGCAACACTATTTATAAAGGCGATTTAAATCTAAAAGCCGATTTTTCTATCAGCGAAAATCTCACCACCATTCGTGCAATTGATAAAGAAAATAATCAAGTTACAGGTGGCCAAAAATTGTTAGCATTTAAATTTTTAGCCGACTATAATTTGTCAAAAAATTTAATGGCTTCCTTTTTTTATGACCAAAATACTTCTAGATTTGCAATCTCAACAACCTTTCCAAGAAAGTCAATTAGTACCGGTTTAAGTATTAGATACACGCTTGGAAATTAATTATTTAAAACAAAATGAATATACCTGAAAATTTAAAGTACACAAAAGACCACGAATGGATTTCTGTTAATGGCACCACCGCTACCGTTGGTATTACCGATTTTGCTCAAAGCGAATTAGGCGACATCGTTTATGTTGATATCGATACCGTTGGCGAAAACTTAAAATACGAAGACATTTTTGGAACCGTAGAAGCAGTTAAAACAGTTTCCGATTTATTTTTACCGGCTTCTGGTGAAATTACCGAATTTAATTCTGAATTAGATACACAACCCGAATTAGTAAATTCTGATCCTTACGGTAAAGGCTGGATGATAAAACTAAAATTGAGCGACCCAAGTCAATTAGATAATCTTTTAGATGCTAAAGCTTATAAAGCACTTATTAACGGGTAAAGCAATTTACCTTGCCCTATTTTGCAGTATTTTAATTTTAGTTTTTAGTTTGATTCCTATGCATAGTGAATTGTTGGGAGCAGCAGAAAACGAAGATAAAATACTGCATACTTTTTCTTATTTTGTATTAAGTTTAAGTTGGCTCTTTTACTTTAAATCCATTAATAAATTAAACATTAAATTTTTATTAGCAGTTTGTATATTTTTTTTTGGAGTCATTATAGAAATACTTCAAGCAACCCTAACTACCTATAGAACGGCTAGTTTTTACGATGTAGTTGCAAATACAATTGGCAATTTTATTGCACTTATTATTTTTGAAACTTTCTATAAATTGATTTTTTTGAAAAAACTTAAATAAGTTGCAAATGTTATATTTATTTTATTAAATTAGCAACCTTATAAAACCTTTTTAGTAATGAACGTAAAGAAGAATCCAAAAGCGAACTTAGAAAATTATAGTAAGTTCTTTATGCAATTAGGACTGGTATTGGCATTGTTAGTAACTTTACTCTCAATTGAGTACAAAACTTACGACAAACAATTATCGTCTTTAGGCGATTTAAAAATTAATGATCAACTAGAAGATGATATTCCAATTGTTGAACATGTTGAACCTATAAAACCGCCACCTGCTGCACCTCCTACTCCTGAAATTATTCAGGTTGTAAAAGATAAAACAGATATTAAAGAAACAGTACTACAATCTACCGAAACAAATGAAACTGAAAAAGTAGAAGTTAAGGATATCGTAACCGTAAATGAAGACGAAGATGTTGCCGAAGATGTCCCCTTTGCAATCATTGAAAATGCACCTGTATTTCCTGGATGTGAAAGCAAACCAAAATCAGAACAAAAAAAATGTTTATCTGATAACATTACTGCCTTAGTTAACAAAAAGTTTAATGTTGACTTAGCTACCGATTTAGGTTTAACACCTGGTAAAAAAAGAATTTCTGTAATTTTTAAAATAGACAAAAATGGAGATGTTGTTGATATACAAGCTAGAGCACCACATCCACGTTTAGAAAAAGAAGCCATTCGCGTGGTTGGATTAATTCCTAAAATGACGCCTGGTAAACAAAGAGGTCGTGCTGTTGGTGTAAAATACAGTTTGCCAATTGTATTCAACGTTCAAGAATAATAAAATTTAAGCTTAGCTTTTTATAAATCCCATTTCAAAACCGAAATGGGATTTTTTTTGCAATAAAATTAGTACTTTAGCAAAGATTAAACTACCTACACATGCTTGACTACTTCGCGCACCAAACTGCTGTTATAGACCCCGATTGCCATATCGGAAAAGGTTCAAAAATTTGGCATTTTAGCCATATCATGAGTAACTGTTCCATAGGGGCTCAGTGTAATATTGGTCAAAATGTGGTGGTATCACCACAAGTCATTTTAGGACGGAATGTAAAAGTTCAAAACAATGTCTCTATTTACACTGGCGTTATTTGCGAAGATGATGTTTTTTTAGGTCCTTCTATGGTTTTTACCAATGTTATCAATCCACGAAGTGCTGTTTTAAGACGTGACCAATACCGACAAACCATCGTTAAAAAAGGCGCGAGTATCGGCGCAAATGCCACCATTATTTGCGGCAATAATATCGGCGAATATGCCTTAATTGGTGCCGGAAGTGTCATTACTAAAGAGGTACCTCCTTTTGCTTTAGTTGTTGGCAATCCTGCAAAACAAATTGGCTGGGTAAGTGAATATGGACATCGGTTAAATTTTGATGACAACGGATTTGCAACTTGTCCCGAAACAAAAGACACTTATCAGTTGCTAAACAATACTGTAACCAAACTTTAGTCAATGTCAAAAATAAGTCTGTTTTTTTTACTGCTTATCTGTTCATTCTCGTTACAACTATTTGCTCAAGAAGCCAAATATCCCATTTATAGTGGTTGCTCACAAACTTATGAAGATGCTTTAAAACAATGTTTTTTAAACTCCGTTAAGAAAGAAGTCATCAGCAAAATTACACTTCCCGAAATTTTATTAAAAGATAATTTTAAAGGAACTGTGAATATTATTTTTTTAGTAGATAAAGATGGCGCTTTTAAAGTGATTTATGTCGATACAAAATATGAAGATTTGACAAAAATTGTCACTCAAATTTTTAAGAACTTGCCAATAGCTAAACCTGCCATGTCGGGAGAACGGCCTATTGAAATGCAATTTGTTTTTCCGCTTACTATTCCGCTAGGAAGCGAACCGCAATCATTGCAAGTTGTCGCTCAAAAAACAAAAAAACTTTTTGAAAGAAAGCTAAATCCCGAAAAACCCATCCGAAATATAAAACCACAAATCGTTAAAAAAGTAGTCACTCAAAAGGGGTATTATCCCGAACACAAAAGTGCTTTAAACATTCCTTTTTCACAAACAGATTACGCATATCTTGATTTTTATTACAATAAAAACGAACAAGCACATACCGGATTTAAGCCTTATATTTATGATGACGCTTCAAAATATGCCGATTTAGATGCACAAAAAAATGCACTTTTAAAACCCGAAAGCACTTGGTTTGGTCGAAAATTTTTTAATGAACACATGCTCATTGTTCAAGATTCCGATTTTTGGTTTACCTTAAATCCTATTGCCGATTTGCAACTGGGCAAAGATAATTCCGATTTAAAATATACTTATAACAATACACGTGCTGTTCAAATTCAGGGTGGACTGGGTTCAAAATTTAATTTTTCATCGACCATTTACGAAAGTCAAGGACGGTTTGCAAATTATATCAACCAGTTTATCATAGATAACAAACCCGTTAATTCAAACGGACTCGTTCCCGGAAGAGGGCGCTCTAAAGAGTTTAACACGAACGGCTTTGACTATCCGGCTGCCGAAGGCTATTTATCTTATGCACCTAATAAATTTTTCAATTTTCAATTCGGACAAGGCAAAAATTTTATTGGCGATGGTTATCGCTCCCTATTCTTGTCGGATGTAGCCTCACCTTCACCCTATTTTAAAATTACCACAACATTTTGGAAAATTCGTTATACCAATCTTTGGTTGTTTATGGATGACGTGAGACCCGAAGCGCAAGTTAATGGTGCCAATGCTCGAAAATTTGTGGTCATGCACCATTTGAGTTATAATGTTAACAGCCATTTAAATATCAATTTATTTGAGTCGGTAATTTCTGATAATGCCAATCACGATGGGCTGAATATCAATTATATCAATCCGATAATATTCTTCAGACCAGTTGAGTTTTCAAGAGGTGAAAGCGCTGGAAATGCCTTACTTGGCTTGGCATTAAAATATAAATTTACCAAAAATTTTGTGGTCTATAATCAATTTTTAGTCGATGAATTAAATTTAAAAAACCTTGCCTCTGGTGGTGGCTCTTGGACCAATAAATTCGGATTGCAACTAGGCGCTAAATATTTTAATGCTTTCGAAGTTGAAAATTTACACCTTCAAGCTGAATTAAATATCGTGCGTCCATTTACCTATTCGCACGCCAATCCGGTGTTAAATTACGCCCATTTTAACCAGCCGCTTGCCCACCCTTGGGGCGCCAATTTTTACGAATTTATCGCCATTGCCCGCTACAAAAAAGATCGCTTATTTGGAAATTTAAAATTAGTTGTCGGCAAAAAAGGATTCGACATTAAAGGAAATCCCATTAGTTTTGGCGGTAATTTATATATAGATTACAACAAACGCAGTAGCGATGTCAATCAAACTTTAGCACAGGGCAATAAAACCTCCATTTTTATAGGCGATTTACAAGCTGGTTATCTCATTAATCCCGCTACAAATCTCAAGGTTTTCGCCAACATCACCTATCGAAAATTTACGCCAACCATAACTACTGCAAATTTCACTTCCGAAACAACTACTTGGTTTAATTTAGGTTTTAGAACCGATTTATTTAATTGGTACTTCGATTTTTAATCGAAAACCATTTCGTTAAAATTAGTTGAAAGCCTCATTTCTTGTAAGCTAACTTTGTACCTTTGCTACAATAAAAAATAAAATTTGATGAACAAAAAAGTTATTTTAATGATTTTAGATGGTTGGGGCATTGCTCAAAATCCAGCTGTTTCGGCCATAGACCACGCCAATACGCCCTTTATAGATTCACTTTATAAAAATTATCCCCATGCCAGTTTACGAACCGATGGTTTAAATGTCGGTTTACCCGAAGGTCAGATGGGGAACTCGGAAGTCGGCCATATGAATTTAGGTGCCGGACGCATTGTCTATCAAAATCTCGTTAAAATTAATTTGGCTGTAGCTGATGGTTCCTTAGAAAAGGAAAAAGAAATTATCGCAGCCTTTGATCATGCCAAAAAAAATCATAAAAATGTACACTTTTTAGGACTCGTTTCTGATGGTGGCATTCATTCGCATATTGAACATTTAAAAGCCTTAACAAAAGCTGCATCCGATAATAAAGTATCAAATGTATTTGTTCATGCTTTTACCGATGGTCGCGATTGCGATCCTAAATCGGGTGTTGGATTTATATCAGAACTACAAAAACATTTAGATAAAACTACCGGAAAAATAGCCACAATATCAGGTCGTTATTTCGCTATGGATCGCGATAAACGCTGGGAACGCGTTGCCATTGCATACAATGCGCTAATAAAAGGTGAAGGCGAAAAATCGTCCAACTTGATTGCAAGTATGGAAGCTAGTTACAAAAATGATATAACCGATGAATTTATAAAACCCATTGTTAAAGTAGATACCAATAATGAGCCAATCGGAAATATTAAGGAAGGCGATGTGGTGATTTATTTTAACTTTAGAACCGACCGTGGAAGAGAATTAACCGAGGTTTTAACACAAAAAAGCTATCCCGAATTCGGTATGTCAACTCTGCCGCTTTATTTTGTAACACTTACCAATTACAACGATGCTTTTAAAGGTTTGCACATTGTTTACGACAAGGATGATTTATCAGACACCTTAGGCGAAGTTTTAGAAAAACACCACAAAAAACAAATCAGAATTGCCGAAACCGAAAAATATCCCCACGTTACTTTTTTCTTTTCGGGCGGTCGCGAAAAACCATTTGAAGGCGAAAGTCGCCTTTTGTGTCCATCACCAAAAGTCGCCACTTACGATTTAAAACCCGAGATGAGTGCGTTCGATATCCGCGACGGTATTATTCCGGAGCTTAAAAAACAAGACGTTGATTTTGTGTGTTTAAATTTTGCCAATGGCGATATGGTTGGACACACCGGTGTGATGGAAGCTGCCATAAAAGCTTGCCAAGCAGTTGATGCTTGCGTTAAAGATGTGGTAACAACAGCACTTGAAAATAATTATACTACCATTATCATTGCCGATCACGGCAATTGTGAAAAAATGATAAACGAAGATGGCACACCAAATACCTCACATACCACATTTCCGGTGCCCATAGTTTTGGTAGATAAAGATTTAAAACACATTAATAGTGGTGTTCTAGCCGATGTGGCACCAACAATTTTAAAGCTGATGGGAATTGAACAACCTAAAGTAATGACCCGTAAATCTTTAATATAATTCTTATCTTTGTGGCAAATTAAGACTTTATGATTCCACAAAACTCTCTTGTTATTGCCGTAGATTTTGATGGTACCATCGTGGAATCGGCTTATCCTAAAATTGGAAAGCCTATCATTTTTGCTTTCGATTCGTTAAAAGCCCTTCAAAAAGATGGACACCGATTAATACTTTGGACATACAGAAGTGGTAGTTTATTAGATGAAGCGATAGAATTCTGCCGTCAAAACGGTGTTGAATTTTATGCCGTAAATAAAAGTTTTGTAGAAGAGACCTTCGACCCCAATAAAATTAGCCGCAAAATATTAGCCGATGTCTTTATTGATGACCGCAATATTGGTGGTATGATGGATTGGGGTAAAATGTACCAAATTATCAGTCAAGGAAAACCTTTAGGTGACCCACCTAAAAAAAGCAGTTTCTGGTCATTTAAAAAATCTTAATAAATTCCCGCTTCAAAATAAGTCCGTTCAATCGTTTCTTGATGTTTTGGGTGTGCAATATTGATTAAGGCTTTTACGCGTTGCTGAATGGTTTTTCCATATAAATTGGCAACGCCAAATTCGGTTATAATATATTGAACATGCGCCCTAGTCGTCACTACGCCGGCACCTTGTTTTAAAAATGGCACAATGCGGCTTTCACCTTTTTTGGTAGTTGAAGGTAAAGCAATAATAGCTTTTCCGCCTTCACTTAGCATGGCCCCTCTAATAAAATCCATTTGTCCGCCCACACCCGAATAGATGTGTTTTCCAATAGAATCGGCGCAAACTTGTCCGGTTAAATCGACTTCAATAGCCGAATTTATTGAAACCATTTTTGGGTTTTGCCTTATCGTAGCCACATCATTAACATAATCGGCGGCACGCATTTCTACAAACGGATTGTCATCAATATAATCGTATAACCGTTTGGTTCCTAAAGCAAAAGTCGCCAAGGCACGTCCCGGATTTACTTTTTTGTAATTGCTGTTAATCACATCCTCTAAAATCAAATCGATTACACCATCCGAAAGCATTTCGGTATGTAATCCCAAATCTTTATGGTTGTGCAAACGTTGTAAAACTGCATTTGGAATTGCCCCAATTCCCAACTGCAAAGTGCTTCTATCTTCAATTAATTCGGCTATATAATCACCAATTTTTTGAGCTTCGGGCGTTAATTCCGGGATTTTCAATTCGGTTAAACCGATATGATATTCAACAAAAGTATCTAACTCCGAAATGTGAATAATACCGTCGCCGTGGGTACGCGGCATAAAACGATTGATTTGTGCAATGACATGTTTGGCGTTTGAAATGGCAGCTAAAGTCGCTTCAACCGAGACGCCCAGCGAGCAATAACCGTGTTTATCTGGTGGCGATACTTGTATTAAAGCCACATCTATCGGAATGATATTTCGCTTAAATAACAAAGGTAATTCGCTCAAAAACACAGGTGTATAAGAACCATTTCCATTTTTTAGAGTAGGCCTAACATTTCCACCAACAAAAAATGAATTCACACAAAAACTATCTTTATAAATCGGATTGGCATAAGGCGCGTCACCCTCGGTATGCAAATGACAAATTTCAACATTTTTGAGTTCACTAAAACGTTCGGTCATAGCGCTTATCAACTTTTTTGGTGCCGCTGCGGCTGCCTGAATGTAAATACGGTCTCCAGACTTTATAACT
>JAVHOP010000084.1:34230-37884 GCA_036170135.1 Flavobacteriaceae bacterium
TTTTGGTGCCGCTGCGGCTGCCTGAATGTAAATACGGTCTCCAGACTTTATAACTTTTACAGCATCGGCTGCGCTAATAGGGTGATACATAATTCTCATTTTTTTGCAAATTTAATTTGAATAAACGTGATTTTTACTGCTTAAAATCATATTTGTATAATTTTTTTACTAAAAATATATCCATACAAAAAAGGATTTTTTAAATTATCTTTGCGCCATAATAATATATTGCAATGATTCACATTAAAACGAGAGAAGAAATTGAATTGATGCGCGAAAGCGCGCTCATTGTTTCTAAAACTTTAGGGATGTTGGCAAGTGAGATTAAACCCGGCGTTACTACCTTATATCTAGATAAATTAGCCGAAACTTTTATTCGCGACCACGGTGCAATACCTGGTTTTTTAGGACTTTATAATTTTCCTAACACGCTTTGTATGAGTCCAAATGCACAAATTGTTCACGGCATTCCCAATGACACGCCATTAAAAGATGGCGACATCATATCGGTTGATTGTGGCTCCTTAAAAAATGGCTTTTACGGCGATCATGCCTACACTTTTGAAGTGGGCGAAGTTGATGAGGCTACCAAAAAATTGTTACAAATCACCAAAGAAAGCCTCTATTTAGGTATTGCCGCTTTCAAAGCCGGCAATCGTGTTGGCGATGTTGGTTATGCCATTCAGCGATTTACCGAAAAAGAAGGTTATGGCGTGGTTCGCGAATTAGTTGGTCACGGTTTGGGGCGCATCATGCACGAAGACCCCGAAATGCCAAATTACGGTAGCCGCGGTAAAGGGAAACAGTTTAAAGAAGGCATGGTTGTCGCCATTGAACCGATGATAAATATGGGGACGCACCGCATTAAACAATTGCGTGATGGCTGGACCATATTGACGGCAGATAACAAACCCTCAGCCCATTTTGAACACGATATTGCCCTAGTTGATGGTAAACCCGAATTGCTTTCAACCTTCCAATACATTTACAAAGCACTTGGCATAAGCAGTGATGAGGAAACCCCATTTAGAAAAATTCCTTTAGTATTGTAATCTATGGGTATTTTTAAAACTATTTTAAATGTAATACCGCGCCCAATTCTTATCAAACTGAGTTATATTGTGCGTCCGTTTTTAGCGTTTTGGTATCGTGGTAATACTTTTACCGACCCGATTGATGGTAATAGTTTTCGTTCATTTTTACCTTATGGATATGGTCAACAGCGCCCCAATGTTTTAGCGCCCGGAACCTTATCGTTAGAACGCCACCGCTTATTGTGGTTGTATTTGAAAAACGAAACGTCGTTTTTTACCGATAAGTTAAAAGTATTGCATCTAGCTCCCGAACAATGTTTTTTAAAACGTTTTAAAAGTCTAAAAAATTTAGATTATACCACCGCCGATTTGTATGCCCCAAACGTAGATGTAAAAGCAGATATCTGCAACTTACCCTTTACAGATAATACTTTTGACATCATTTTTTGCAACCATGTTTTAGAACATATTACCGATGATAAAAAGGCTATGCAAGAACTTTATAGAGTTTTAAAACCAAGTGGATTTGGCGTTTTTCAAATTCCACAAGATTTGAACCGTGATAAAACTTACGAAGATTTTAGCATCACTTCTCCTAAAGAACGTCAAAAACATTTTGGACAATACGACCACGTGCGCATTTATGGTCGTGATTATTTTAACCGCCTAAGATCCGTAGGCTTTGATGTTAAAGAAGTTGATTATTGTAAAAAACTCAACGCAGAAACTCTCGAAAAATATCGTTTGGTAACAGGCGAAATTTTACCGGTTTGTTATAAAAAATAGACTTCAGGCTGAATCCGAAGGCTTTAGCGTTCTAATAGATTCTTAAATTGAGGCGCATAACTTTTCAAAATCCAAGCCACCATAATTACCTGAACTCATCAGCAACAAAGCGGTATCTGCTAAATTAAGTGAGAATAAATAATCGCTAAAGGCTTTTGGATTTGTAAAAACATGTAAATCGTCGCGTTTAAAAGCAGCCTTAATTTGAGTGGCACTAATCTCAGCTAATTGTTTAATCGCAATTGCATCGGGCGAATAAAAAACAATCGCAACATCGGCAGCATCAAGCGCGTTTTGATATTGACTTAAAAAGTCGGCGTTTAAACTGCTGTAAGTATGCAACTCTAAACAAGCAATAACTTTTATGTTATTATATTGAGCTTTTACGGCATTTGTAGTGGCTTGTACCTTGCTTGGCGAGTGTGCAAAATCCTTAAAAATGACTGAAGTCTTTGATTCCCCAATTTTTTCGAGACGCTTATCGGCTCCTTTAAAACTGGCTATGGCTTCATAAAAATTGTTTGCGCTGACGCCCATTTGTTGGCAAATTAGTTTTGCTCCAGCCAGATTTTGAAGATTGTGTTTTCCAAAAATTTCAAGTGGTATGACCCCTACTTCGGTTACTAAAAAAGTTGTGCCATTTTTGATGGTATATTCCGGCGTTTGATAAGGATATTTTTTAATTTTGTTATCGGAATGTTCAACCACTTCTTTTACAATACTATCTTCTTCATTATAAACCATAATACCTCCTGATTTTATAGCATCTACGAAAATTCTGAACTGTTCTACATAATTATCGAAAGTCGGAAACACGTTGATATGATCCCAAGCGATGCCACTTAAAAGCGCAATATTGGGTTTGTATAAATGGAATTTTGGGCGCCTGTCAATTGGTGAAGATAAATATTCGTCGCCTTCTAAAACGATAAACTCATTTTCGTTAGTTAAATGAACCATGGTGTCAAAGCCTTTTAACTGTGCGCCGACCATATAATCGACTTCAATTTTGCAAAAATGCATGACGTGTAAAATCATCGCTGTAATAGTAGTTTTGCCATGACTGCCACCAATAACCACCCGTGTTTTATCTTTTGATTGCTCGTATAAAAATTCGGGGTAGGAATATATTTTCAAGCCCAATTGTTGTGCTTTTAGCAATTCTGTGTTGTCGGGCTTGGCGTGCATTCCCAAAATAATAGCATCAATTGTTGTATCGATATTTTCGGGAAACCAACCCCAGGCCTTTGGCAACAAACCTTTGGCTGCCAATCTTGATTTAGACGGTTCATGAATCACGTCATCACTACCGGTTACCGTGTGGCCTTTTTGCTGTAAAGCAATGGCTAAGTTGTGCATGGCGCTTCCGCCAATAGCTATAAAATGAATGTTCATCTGTGAAAATTAGAACTGTAAAAATACAAAATGATTCAAAGGCTTGTTGTAACTTTAAATTTAATCTTTATAAATTTATCAAAAATTTAATATGTTATGTTTGACGATAATGAAGATTACAATCACGAACAAGTAAAAAAGATGCCTATCTATAAAAAAGCTTGGGAAATTATGACATTAAGTGATAAAATTAGCGAAAGTGTCAATAGTCAAAATGTTGAAACATTAGATGACTTTAAACGCGACATGCTAAAACAATACACTCAATATATTAGAGCAAATGCTATGATAATCCCCGCTAAAATAAGCGGTGCAGAAGCCTCTGAATTATATGATTTACGCATGGAAAATGCGGCCATCATTCGTAAAGCAGCACGTGAAATCATGACCGATTGCACAGGCTTAAGAATAAGCGGATATAAAGAAATTGACTATTTAG
>JAVHOP010000085.1:0-2459 GCA_036170135.1 Flavobacteriaceae bacterium
GCGCACCTTTGTACAAAATAAATAACAGATTAATAACCTTTAAAAACAATCATTATGAACACAGGAAAAGTAATTTTATTAAGCTTAGCAGGTGTTGCCATTGGCGCAACAATTGGAATTTTATTAGCACCAGATAAAGGTTCTTCTACAAGAAAGAAAATTTTGAAAAAAAGCAAAGCTTCTGGTAAAGGGTTAGAAAAAGAATTCAACAAATTTATTGATGGCATTACCAAGAAGTATGAATCAATTAAAGATGAGGTTTCTAAAAAAGCCGAAGACAGTTTTGCTAAAGTAGAAGAAGCGGTTGATAAAGCAGCTCAAAAAGTAAAGTAGAAATGAATAATCTAAAAAGTCTATCTAATAGTCCTTTACATTAAAAACAACACTATGGAAACAACCACAAATTCATTTGAATCGCTATTTGAAAAGGCCGAAACTTTTGGGAGGACAACTTACGAGTTGTCTAAGTTAAAAGCTTTAGAAACCACTACTGTTGTGGCTTCTACTTTGGTAGCGCGGTTGAGCGTGGTGTTAATGATGTCGATATTTATATTGGTTTTTAATATTGGAGTGGCACTTTATTTAGGTGATTTGCTTGGCAAGTCTTATTACGGATTTTTTATTGTTGCAGCATTTTATCTGGTAGCAGGTATTGTTTTGCATTTCTTTCTCCATAAATGGATTAAAAAGCCATTAGCCGATTTAATTATTACTCAAGCACTTCAATAAAAAAAACATGCAAACAATTACCACACAAAGTGAACTAAGAGCAGCTATATTGCTACTAGAACAAAGACAAGTAGATGAAGGAATAGTTCTTAAAGAACAATTCCGTTTGGTATATAGCAGCTTTAAACCTGCTAATATTTTGTTGGGTGCTTTTAAAGATATAAGCACTTCTAACGATATAAAAGATAATGTTTTAAATTCGACTGTGGGCTTAGGCGCTGGTTACGTTTCTAAAATTTTATTACAAGGCATTATTGGCGGTCCTTTAAAGAAACTATTGGGTTCGGCATTAATGTTTAGTGTTCAAAATTTGGTTTCGAAAAACCCTGAAATTATAAAATCAATTGGAATGCGTATTTTTAAAATGTTTAAGAATAAATCAGAATCTGAATCTGAATCATAACTATTTTAACGCTTAAGTTTATGAAGAAGCTTTCTGATTCTGAAATTATTATACCCATTAAATTGCCTTTCTACGCAAAGCTAACCATTGTTTTAGTCGGATTTTATGTGCTCTTTTGCATCTTATATATCGCTAAAGACATTATTGTTCCGCTTATTTTTTCGATGATGATTGCCGTGTTATTAAACCCGATAGTCAACTTTTTCATTAGAAAAAAATTAAATGTGGTGGTAGCGATTATTTTAACTTTATTGCTCACTTTTTTGGTAACCTCTGCAATCGCCATACTTATGTTTACAGAGATAAGTCAACTGGGTGATTCTTGGTCTATGCTTGTGGATAAATTTGCTCAGGTAGTTAATGAGTTTATAAGGTGGATTGCGCGTTATTTTGATTTAAGCCTTTGGGAAGTTAATAAATGGGTGGCTAATGCAAAATCAGAACTGTTAAATATTAGCAGTGCCGATGTGAGTCAAACCCTTTTTGCCGTGGGGAATGAAATCATGTTATTGTTATTGATACCTGTTTACGTTTTTTTGCTATTATTTTATAAAAAGCGATTGACTGAATTTATTCACTTGGTGTTTGGCAAAAGTGATCAAAAAACAATAACTAAGATTATCACAGACACAAAAACTGTTATTCAACGCTATCTTTCAGGATTGGTTATTGAAGGTATTATTATAGCAATATTAAATACCGTAGCGCTTTTTGCGCTCGGAATTGAGTATGCCATTTTGCTTGGCGTTACTGGTGCTTTGTTAAATGTTATCCCATATATTGGCGGTCTGGTTGCAGTTGCCTTACCGCTGATGGTTGCCTTGGCAACAAATTCTAATGGAATGGTTGCTTTTTATGTTTTAATAGTCTATTATATCATTCAACTTATTGACAATAATTTTATTGTGCCTTTAATTGTATCATCAAAAGTGAAAATAAATGCGCTATTTTCAATCGTTGTATTATTTGTAGGTAATGCATTATGGGGTATTTCGGGTATGTTTTTATCAATCCCACTTCTGGCGGTTGCAAAGGTTATTATGGAAAATATAGAGACGTTAAAGCCTTGGGCTTTTCTATTAGGAGATGTTACACCTCTAGAAACCAAAATAAATCCAATTATTAAAAAAATTAAAAATAATTTACCTTAATAAGTATTTCAGTTTTTCAGTTGGATAGATAGCATTCACGCAACTTTGTCCTTGCAATTTAACAAATAGCGTTTTTTACTTACTTTGGCCTAAATTATTATAGGTTTTTATTTGTTACTATTTGAGACTTTGTTTTATTTGATGTTTTGTGATACAGAATACAAGCTTTTAAATAG
>JAVHOP010000086.1:0-11508 GCA_036170135.1 Flavobacteriaceae bacterium
AACTAGTTGCGTGTATATTTGCCTTATACGCAACCAGTAAATTATTGTTAAATGCCAAAAAACAGCAATTTAATAATAGAATCTGTTTTTTCATAAGGAGAAATAGGTTATTGGTTTATTTTTGTATAATCCAAAGATAGCTAATTAATTAACATCCAAACATTTTTTTACAAAAAATCTAATTTATCCATTGGGCGCTTTATAAAGCACGAGCAAGATGCTCGCGCGAGCGGGGAAATTTTTTTATAAGTCTTGATACTTAATACTTGTAGCGTAGCGGTCTTGATACTTAAGCTCAGTAGTCTTGATGCTTTTTTACAAAGCCTTAACCTTTTTAAACAAGATATTGTTTTCTAAATGAATATGTTGAAATAAATCGTTAATAAATTCATTCAATTTAAAATATAAAGCTTTATAGGTATTGCAAGCCCATTCCGGTGTTTCAAAATTGTTGCTAAGCGCAATAATTTCTTTGGCATAAGCGCCCACAACTTCATGTTCGTGTTCCATCATTTTAACCGGATTTTTAATTGAACCAAAAGGAAACTGCTCTTGATTATTTTTTAATAGGCTTTTAATAGCAGGAAATAATATTTGTTCTTCTTTTAACATGTGGGGAATCAAATCGGCTATAATATTTTGATAAAGTTCGGCAATCTTTATCACTTCAGGACTGTGGTCACCGTGTACTTTGGCGACTTTTTGAGCGAATTCAGCGATAATATCGGCATTTTCGGAAACGTATCTGTGATGAACATTTACAATATAATCTATTAAAAAAGCTAAATCCCAATCGTTAAAATTTAAATTTGGTGCATCAGACTTTTGTTGGTGTGAATTTAAATCGGCTAATAATTCGTCAATATTGATTTGATTTTTTTCACAAGCTTTCTCTAAAGTGATTCCGCCACCACAGCAAAAATCTAAATGATATTTTTTAAATATACTGGCGGTGCTGATATCTAAAGTAACAACTTCGGCAATTGTTTTATCGCGTAAATTTTCCATAATATTTATTTGTTAATTATGGCACAAATGTACTAATTATTTTAATAAAAGATAGTATTATCTTTTATTAATTATTTAGTTCTAGCTTTAAAAGTGCTAGGGCGGTTATGATGTATTGATTGATGGCTGAATTTTCAGTAATTAATAGGTTTTGAAATTCGGAAATACTGCAATTTTCGGTCTGCGACAGCTTATCAATTTGTTGAACCATTACACTCTTGGCATTTTGTATAGCTACATAACAAGTCTCAGATATATAAATATGCTGCACGGCATTGTGGTTAAATTCTTGCTCTATGGTTGCGTTTAAAAGCAATTTATAATGCAATACATTTTCAGAAATGGGTTTGATACGCACAATTAGATTTTCAATTTTAAGGCGCTCTAAAAACAAGGCAAACCGTTCAATAGCTTTTACCTTTTCGGGATAAACAAGTTGTTGTTGTATTAAGCTGGCTTTTATAAGAGCTAGTTTGGTACGTGTTTTTTCATATAATTTAAGTAAGACATACCCTATTAAAAACAAGCAACTAAAGAAAATTATGATGAGAATGATAATACCAAAGAAATCAAAATACATTTTTAAGGATTTTCAGAATCAAAATTAAATTAAAAAATCGATATATAAACATGCGTACTGCGCCAATGTCTAAACTTTAATCACTTTAAGTACTTCTAATTTGTTTTTTTTATATAATGAATCTGCAATTAGGCTCATAGGATTAATTTTAAATGCATAAATACAGATATGCCAATCAATGATAAATATCAAGTTTATATATGATTCTTATCAATATTTATGGTACAAGCACATCATAAATTTGTATAATTAATAAGTTTTAATTTAAATTTTAAGCATTATGAAAAAACAATTATCGATTTTAATTTTGGCTTTTTTTGGCAGTATTGTATCTGCACAAACTGGTCATATAATGCAAGGAGTTGGCTCCATTAATATGTCAATGGGAGGTGCGTCAACAGCGCAACCTATAGATATCAGTGGCGCTTTACAATGGAATCCTGCTTCTATTTCTGTTTTCGATGAAAAGATAACTGACTTTAATTTAGGACTTTTCTTTTCTTCTCCAAGTCTAAGTTCTTCATTGCCGGCAGGAATGTTAGGACCCGGAGCGCCAAGTGTTTCAGGAACCACAAAAGATGCTAGAGGACTTTCTCCGATGCCGGCATTAGCAATGGTTTGGGCTAAGGCAAATAGCAAACATACTTTTGGATTATCGCTATTTGGTATTAGCGGATTTGGAGTTACCTTTCCAGAGGAATCAAATAATCCATTATCCCCAGGTTTTAATCCAACAGTTAACTCTAACCCAATTAATTATCCACAACAAGCGGGCGGTTTTGGAAGATTGCGCTCTAATTATATTTTAATGCAAACGGGCTTTACGTATGCTTATGAATTATCGGATAAATTTTCAATAGGTTTTCAACCAACTGTAAATTTTGCAATTTTAGAAGTAGATCCCAATCCAATTTCTTCACCAAGTCCTACTTTGGGCTATCCTGAATCTGATGCAGCTTCGGCCATTGGTTTTGGTGGTCAATTGGGTTTATTTTATGATTCAGGTTATGGATTAAAATTAGGGATGTCATATAAAACAGAACAATCTTTTAGCGACTTTAATTTTAGTGGCAAATACTTAGATGGCTCTGAGGCTCCTAATGTTAAATTCCAAATGAATTATCCTGCTATATTTTCTGTAGGATTTGGCTATTCTGCTGATAAATGGGATTTAGCCATTGACTATAGAAATGTTGAATACGAAAATACAGAAGGTTTTGCCGCTAATGGATGGACCTCTACAGGTTCTGTAGCCGGATTTGGATGGCAAAATATAGATATTGTTTCTGTAGGCTTACAGCTTAAATTAATCGATAAAATGCCCTTGCGTTTTGGTTATACTTACAGTAGCAATCCTATTAAAAGTGACTTAGCAATGTACTCTGTAGAAGCAACTGCCATAATTAAAAATGCATTCCAATTTGGTTTTGGTTATAAAATTAATAATCGTTTAACGTTAAACGGTGTATATCATCATGGCACAAGCAGTGGTAATACTTCAGGGCCTATGTTGAACCCATTGCTGTCATCTGATAGTAATCCTTATGGCGAAATTCCGGGTAGTATGGTTTCTTATAATATGAAAACCGATTTAATTATGTTTGGTGTTGGTTACAAATTAATCAAATAAGTTTTATAAAGCAGGAGTTTTAAAAGATTTTTTAAAAATGAGCGCTTTATAGTCGATTGATACAATAGATTAAAAAATTTTACAATCTCAATAATAATTATGTAACAATCGTTACATAATTTATTGATAATTATCATATAAAGCCCGATGCAACTTAAGGAACTTTACAATACATAAAAAATATTTTTAACCAAATGCGGAAAATCCGTAATTAATTTAAAAATTCAAAAATTTAAAAATGAAAAACTTAGTTATTTTAGGCGCAGGCACAGCTGGTACAATGATGGCCAACCATCTTAGACCAAAACTCAATTGTGATAAATGGAATATTACCATCGTAGATCAATATAAAACCCATTATTATCAACCCGGATTTTTATTTCTTCCTTTTGATATTTATAATGAAGATCAGGTAAAAAAAGTGGGTAAAAAATTTATTCCCAAGTATGTAAAATATATTCAGAAAAAAATTGAGAAAATCATTCCTGAAGAAAATAAAGTTGAATTGGAAGGGGAAACTTTAAATTATGATATTTTAATTATTGCAACAGGCTGTAAAATTGCACCAGAAGAAACCAATGGATTAATTGGGCCGCTTTGGAAAAAAGACATTTTCGACTTTTACACTTATGAAGGCTCTTTGTCCTTAAGAGATAAATTAAGAGATTGGCAAGGCGGAAAATTACTGGTTCATATTACCGAAATACCAATTAAATGTCCGGTTGCTCCTTTAGAATTTTCATTTTTGGCCGATTCTTATTTCCGCGATAAAGGGATGCGGGACAAAGTTGAGATTACCTATGTTACGCCGCTTTCGGGCGCATTTACAAAACCAACTTGCACAACTGCATTGAATTATCTTTTACAGGAAAAAAGTATAAAAATTGAAACTGATTTTGCCATAGAACATGTGGATAATGACACCAAAGAAATTGTGGATTATGAAGGCAGAAGGATCCCTTTTGATTTATTGGTGACCATTCCAACAAATATGGGCGATGAAGTGATTGCAAGATCGGGTTTGGGAGACGATTTAAATTTTGTGCCAACCGATCATAATACCTTACAATCAAAAGCCCATAAAAATATTTTTGTAATTGGTGACGCAACCAATATTCCTGCTTCCAAAGCAGGCTCAGTTGCCCATTTTGAAGCAGAAACTTTGGCAGATAATATTCTGTTATATATTGATGGCTATCCCTTAAAAAAAGAATTTGACGGCCACGCGAACTGTTTTATTGAAACCGGAAATAACAGAGCGTTACTTATCGATTTTAATTATGAAACAGAGCCTGTACACGGAAAATTTCCTTTCGCAAAAATTGGCCCAATGTCACTTTTAAAAGAAAGCGTATTAAATCATTGGGGAAAACTTGCCTTTAGATGGATTTATTGGAATATGCTTTTAAAAGGAATCTCAATTCCATTTGTAACAAGAAATATGAGTTTTAAAGGCAAAGTTTTTGACATAAAACCAGAAAAAAATTAAATATAAACTATAAAAACTAAATATTATGGATGCAAAAACAATAGCAGGAGTTGCGGTAAAAGTAACCGAAGACGGATACTTGGAAGATATGACTCAATGGAACCAAGAAATTGCAAAAGAAATTGCAAAAGAATTAAATATTGAATTAACAGATAAACACTTTGAAGTTATCAATTATTTACGCGACAGAACAATCGCCAAAGAAGCGTTAACCATCAGAAGCGTTGGTAAATCGGGAATTGTTGACATTAAACAGTTGTATGAATTGTTCCCAAAAGGGCCTTTAAAATTCTCATCAAAAATAGCGGGGATACCTAAACCAACTAGTTGCATCTAGTTTAAAATTATAAAAATGGAAACAAAAGAAAAAAAACCATTAGAAAAAGTTTGCATTATATGCGCTAAAGGAAATTTAGAAGATGTATATGCCTCATTGGTGATGGCAAACGGCGCCGTTATGGAAGGCATTGAAACAAATTTGTTTTTCACTTTCTTTGGATTGGAAGGAATTACAAAAAAATCGATGAAACACTTGCACACTGCAACAACCGGCAATCCAGCAATGAAAATACCGGGCGGATTGCCATTTCCAACAATGCTGGGCGGATTGCCAGGCGTTGAATCGGCAGTGTCGAGTATGATGCGAAAACAAATGGATGAATTGGGAATGCCTCCCGTAGATGAATTTTTAGAAATGATTACCGCTGGTGGCGGCACTATTTACGCTTGTAAATTGGCTGTTGATATGTTTAAATTAAAAAAAGAAGATTTATCGGATGAGGTAAAAGACATTATCACCATTGGCGAATTTTATGAGTTGTGCGATGGCGACAGAACGCAAATTATTTTTACTTAAACTAAAAAAAATAACTGCTAAATGCACTTTGATTAACTTCAAAGTGCATTTTTTTATGTTTTAAATTCTATTTTCCAAAAATTAAAATAAAAATACCTTCAAAACACAGAAACAAAATGACCTTGATTGGCGTCTTCTAAATAAATAGTTATTTAAATATAAAATTTTGAAAGTCATTTCACTTTTTAACAACCAACAACTTTTGATAAAAAGGTTAAGTCAGCATGATAAAAGCGCTCAAAAAGAGTTGTTTGATTGTTTTGCACCAAAAATGATGGGTGTTTGTAGGCAGTATGTCAAAGATTTTCATTTTGCCGAAGAAGTGATGCTTAATGGATTTTTAAAAGTGATGACTAAAATAAAATCCTTCGAAAACAAAGGGAGTTTTGAAGGTTGGATAAGAAGAATTATGGTTAATGAATGCATCTCGTTTTTAAGACAACAAAAGCCAATGATATTAATTGATGACAATCGCTATTTTGAAAGTAAAACAGAAAGCCAAGAACAAGCCGACTTTGAAGTGTCAGATTTACAACAATTGGTCGATAAGCTACCCGAAGCTAACCGTCTTGTTTTTAATCTTTTTGCAATAGAGGGGTATAATCACAAAGAGATTTCGGAAACCCTACAAATTTCTGAACAAGCTTCGAGATTGCGATTGTTTAAAGCTAGAACCCAACTAAAGGATGATTATATAACGCTAAAAAATGTCAATAATGGAAAAGGATGTTGAAAAACTGATACAATCAGAATTTACAAATAGAACCATCAATCCGAGCGCATTTGCATTTGAAAAATTGACTATAAAGATTGATGCTCATCAACGCATGAATCGTCTTAATAGGTCAAAATATATCTTGCTTGTGGCTAGTGTTGTAATTGCTTTATTTTTTTTAACTGATGGATTTCAGTTATTTCATAAAAAACCAATAGAGAAACAAATTATCAGCGACATTAAATCAGATTCATCAAAACCGATCATTATTGAAAATAAAAATGCAATTGCTGATGCGCTTCCAATTAAACATTTGCAAACGGAATTTAAACAAAAGGTTTCAAAACTTGAACCAAATGCTTTAATTCAAAAATATGCTAAAAATAAATTAACAATTTCTGTTTTGCCAAACATACAATCCGAAACAAAACTGACTGTTCTTAACCCTCAAAATTCAAAACTTGTTATGTTTAAAAACCAAGTGACCGATGCCGAAATAAACCTACTTTTAAATGGGGCACAATCAAAAATGTCAGCAAATAGCACTGATAGTTTATCGGTTAACGCATTCCAATTATTATACGAAATAGAAGTGGAGCTAAACAAACCACTTCCCGAAAAGGTGATTTTAACCTTGCAAACCGGTTCGCGTGCCCTAAAAGGTTTAGTCAAAACCTCAAACAACTAAAATTACATCAAATAATTAAAAACAAATAGATTATGAAAAATATTACCACATTATTTATCGCTTTCTCAACGCTTTGTGTGCTACAACTATCTGCCCAAAATCAGAATTTCGAAGAACAAGCCAGAGTACTTAAAAACAGAATAGAAAGTATTACTTACGAAGAACGTGCACTTTTAAAAGATGCAATTAAAGAGATAAATATTAGACAACAAGCTTCAGAGATTTCAGAAGAAGAAGCTCAGCGGCTTAAAGAAGATGCTGCTCAAAAGTCAGCTCAAAGTATCAAAACGCGCATTGCAGAAGTCGAACAACAATTGCGAGATTTAATTCAGAATAAAGTTGATGAAGGTATTTTTAAAGAAGAAAACAGCCGAAGATTTCGATTTGCAGGGTTAGATATTGATTATTCCGACAGCTATAATCATCGGCACAGAAGACATGATTATAACCGACGCACAAAATCATCAACTATCTTATCGATAGGGTTTAGCAATTTAGCAACCGATAATCTGACAAATTCCATAGAAAATTCTGATTTCGATTTTTGGAAGTCTCAGATAATCGAAATTGGCTCAAATTCTAAAACCAGAATGTTTAAAAATAGCGGTTTATTATATGTAGATTACGGTTTCTCATTTATTTACAATACACTTAGACCAAAATACAATCAGTATTATGTAACAAATAATAACACAACTTTATTGCAAATACATATCGAAAATTTAGATAAATCGAAATTTAAAAACTTGCAATTGCTCTTTCCAGCTTATTTAGAAATAGATTTTGGCAATACAAAATCAAATTATGAGAACATGCATTTTAAACCTGATAGTGGTTTTAAAATGGGCTTTGGCGGATTTTTAGGTCTCAATGTTAAAACAAAACAAGTTTTAAAATACCACATGAACGAAGTGAAAGTTAAAGATATCAAAAAAGGAGACTTTAACGTAAATAATTTTTTATACGGTCTAAATGCTTTTATAGGTTACAGAGATACCAGTGTTTTTATGCGTTATTACATCAATCCCATATTTAAAAATAATGTGATTGATCAAAACAATATAACTTTAGGTTTGCGATTCGAATTGTAGATTAACACTAAATTTAAATATTAAATTTAAAGAGCCTATCTTTGCCCCGCAGGTCGCCTTATCGTTCCGATTTATCGGAAAGGAAAGTCCGGACACCACAGTGAAGCGTAATGGGTAACGCCCATCCGGCGAAAGCCGAGGACAAGTGCAACAGAAAGCAAGTACAGTTAGGCTGTAGTGAAACCAGGTAAACTCTACGCGGTGCAATGTTACGTATATTGGAGCTCCGATTTATTTCGGATAAGGGTTCACGCTCGATTCCAAGGGGTAAACAGCTCAAGTTAAGCAGCAATGTTTAACTCAGATAAATGATAAGGCATTTTCTTTTAGAAGATGACAGAATCCGGCTTATAGACCTGCTTTTTTATTTGTGAAAAACATATTTCAAGAACAAGCAAATTATTATCTTTAGTGGAACAATTCCTGACAGTGAAATGTTTGAGATAAATAAATTCAATATGCCGATATCTAACAATCTGTTTTTGATACTTAGCAAGATTCTTTTGAGATTTTTATATTGTTAAATCGGTAAAATTAGCCCTAAAAAGAATCTATAAATTTCATAATTGATAATTTATGTTGCTTTAATTTCATGATTCTTAACAAATAAACATATTAGTTAAATAGCTTTAAAAAGCAGTTTGAATTTCGTAAATTCGCAAAAAATAATAATTCAAAACTTATTAATAATACTTTAACACTATGGCATTTGATATAGAAATGATTAAGGGCGTTTATTCAAGAATGACTGAACGCGTAGATACTGCTAAAAAAGTAGTTGGCAAACCGTTAACTTTAGCCGAAAAAATATTATACAACCATCTCTGGAATGGCAATCCAAATCAAGATTTTAAACGTGGTGTAGATTATGTCGATTTTGCGCCAGACCGCATAGCGTGTCAAGATGCAACAGCCCAAATGGCATTGTTGCAATTTATGCAAGCTGGAAAAAGTAGGGTAGCGGTACCAACAACCGTGCACTGCGACCATTTAATTCAAGCCAAATTAGGCGCTGATAAAGATTTGCAAAATGCAATAAATACGAGCAGCGAAGTATTCAACTTTTTAGGTTCCGTTTCAAATAAATACGGCATTGGTTTTTGGAAACCGGGTGCTGGAATTATTCACCAAGTGGTTTTAGAAAATTATGCTTTTCCCGGAGGAATGATGATAGGAACTGATTCACACACTGTTAATGCAGGTGGATTAGGTATGATTGCTATTGGCGTAGGAGGTGCAGATGCTGTTGATGTGATGGCTGGAATGGCTTGGGAATTAAAATTTCCAAAACTTATTGGTATTAAATTAACCGGTAAATTATCGGGATGGACAGCGCCAAAAGATGTCATTTTAAAAGTGGCGGGAATTTTGACCACCAAAGGTGGTACGGGAGCCATTGTTGAATATTTTGGCGAAGGAGCCAAATCAATTTCCGCCACAGGCAAAGGAACCATTTGCAATATGGGTGCCGAAATTGGTGCTACCACATCAACTTTTGGTTATGATCAATCAATTGAACGTTATTTACGTGCAACAGGTCGGGATGAAGTTGCAAATGAAGCTAATAAAATTGCCGCTTATTTAACAGGTGACGACGCCGTTTATGCAAATCCAGAAAAATATTTTGACCAAGTAATCGAGATTAATTTATCCGATTTAAAACCACATTTAAACGGACCTTTTACGCCAGATTTAGCGACTGAAGTTGGCACCATGACCAAAAAAGCAATTGCAAATGGTTGGCCCTTAAAAGTTGATTGGGGACTAATAGGTTCTTGTACCAACTCGTCTTACGAAGATTTATCGAGAGCAGCTTCTATTGCAAAACAAGCAGTAGATAATAAGCTAGAAGCTAAAGCCGAATTTGGTATTAATCCAGGCTCTGAGCAGGTGCGTTATACGGCCGATAGAGATGGCTTATTAGATATTTTTAAAAGTTTAAACGCCAAGATCTTTACCAATGCTTGCGGACCTTGCATTGGTCAGTGGGCTAGAGATGATGCCGATAAACAAGAAAAAAACACAATTGTTCATTCATTCAATAGGAATTTTTCTAAACGCGCCGATGGCAATCCCAATACTTATGCCTTTGTAGCTTCGCCAGAAATGGTTGCTGCAATCGCTATTTCGGGAAGATTAGATTTTAATCCGATAACCGATACACTTATCAATAAAGACGGAAAAGTAGTTCGTTTTGATGAACCTAAAGGCTTTGAATTACCTCCAAAAGGTTTTGATGTTAAAGATCCGGGTTTTGTGGCTCCTTTTGAAGACGGATCTAAAGTGAATGTGGTGGTAGAATCTAATTCAGAAAGATTACAATTGCTCACACCTTTTAAACCGATTCCATCAACCTTAAGAGGTGCTAAATTGTTGATTAAGGCGAAGGGTAAATGTACAACCGATCACATTTCTATGGCTGGACCTTGGTTGCGTTTCCGTGGCCACTTAGACAATATTTCAAATAACTGTTTAATTGGCGCAGTCAATGCCTTTGGTGGTGCTACAAATAAAGTTAAAAATCAGCTAAATGGCGCGTTTGGAACAGTGCCAGATACTGCCAGAGCTTATAAAGCAGCCGGTCTATATTCAATTGTAGTGGGCGATCAAAATTATGGCGAAGGCTCGTCACGTGAACATGCAGCGATGGAACCACGTCATTTGGGAGTGGCTGCCGTAATTGTAAAATCATTTGCCAGAATTCACGAAACCAATCTTAAAAAACAAGGTATGTTAGGATTGACATTTGCCAATGAAACCGATTATGATTTGATTCTAGAAGATGATACCTTTAACTTTTTAGATTTAAATCAATTTATGCCCGGTAAACAATTGTCATTAGAAATGGTTCACAAAGATGGCTCTAAAAATGTCATTAAATTGAATCATACCTACAACGCTGGACAAATTGAATGGTTTAAAGAAGGTTCTGCATTGAATTTAATTAAAAAAGAAAACGCTAAATAATTTACTAAAAAGTTAAAATTCAATTATTTATTTATTAAAACCTCTAAAAATATTTGGAGGTTTTTTTATGGGTTTTTTAGAAAAATATACCGTAGTCCGATTAGAAATTAATAGAATGGAGGTCATCTTTTTAACTAAGTGAATCTGATTAGGTTCCTTGATAACCGATAGAAGGACTGGCAGAAAATATTTGATGAATTGATACAGTAAATTCTATTTTAGAGGTCTTACTTTTAGAAATCATTATAGTTAAAAAATTAACAAACAACTTATTAATTAACTAAAAAATAAGATAATTTATTTTGAACTTTTATCGGACATTATTAATTTTTTTATTTATTGTCATCTTAATATTTTATTATTAGCAACAATTTATCTGTTGTGTTAAAGCAAGAATTTTAGTTAATTGTTTAACTGACTTTAATTTATTAAGTTTACGAAATCATTTTCTAATTTTTTGCAGATGGAATTAAATATAAATAAC
>JAVHOP010000087.1:0-11375 GCA_036170135.1 Flavobacteriaceae bacterium
AATATGGTTACTCCACGCTGGTGCGAGCATCTTGCTCGTACCATTGATTATTTTGTCCCTTCATTTTAAATCCGTCTTGCATTTTTATTGTTTTATCAAATATATACAAAAGATTTGCCGTTGGAGCACGAGCAAGATGCTCGCGCCAGCGGGGATTTATAAATTCTTGATTGCACTTATTTTGATTTCGGCAGGGATTAAAAAGAAGACTGAATAGCTATTTTACACTACTCTATTTAATTTTTCGCAGAGCAATTTTTTTAAGTGAATGTAATTTAATACTTGTTCAAGTAATTGTTTTTGAGGCGTTTCTTGAACTTCCTTTTTAAGAACATTTATTTTTTGATCAATTAAGATGCGACGCAAATTTAAAACCGTTTCGGTAACCAATTGCGATAAATTCTCTTCTTTGCTTTTTGGATATATTTTTTTTCGATTCCAATTGCTTAAAAGATACTTTTCATCTTCCATCAAAATATCGGTAATAATTTGTGCCATATCATCCGATTTTTGATTGACAAAAGCATCGATGTTAATTTTTTCATCTTGGTTTAGCTGATGAATCATTTCGTAATAAATACTTCTAAACAACTCGTTTGTAAACTCAATTTCATCTTCTTGCAATTGTAAATAAATTTCTTTTGCTACTGTATTATTGATGATTTGTTCTTCAATTACATCAATGCCATCAGCATTTGTATTGGCAACATAATCTACAAATTCTACTTCATTATTTCCGTAAAGTAACAAAATCTTTATAATCGCTTTTTCTAAAACAAACAAGGTGTTTAAATTGGAAGGCGCCTCTGTTTTAACTACTTGAAAAGTCTCTTTTTGAACTTGTTGAAGTTGTTGAATAGTTTGCGTATTATTTTTTTTTAGATGCTGAGCTAGCTCGTTAAATAAAACGCTTTCTGAAATATTCATCAATCGCGCGCATTCTTGAAGATAAACTTCACGCTGAATTAAATCGGGAATTTTAGAAATACTCGTCACAATATCCCTAATTAATGCCGCCTTTTTAATCGGGTCATTTTTGGTTTCTTCTAAAAGTAACGACACTTTAAAGGTGATAAAATCTTTGACTTCGGTTTCTAAAAATTCTTTTAATTCAGATTGAGATGATTTCCTTGCAAAGCTATCTGGGTCATCACCATCTGGAAAAGTGAGTACTTTAACATTTAGCCCTTCGGCTAAAATTAAATCGACACCTCTAAACGACGCTTTTATACCCGGCGCATCGCCATCGTAAAGAACGGTAATGTTTTTTGTCAAACGGCTTATCAATCGAATTTGATCGGGCGTTAAAGCAGTTCCAGACGAGGCTACCACGTTTTCAATTCCGTTTTGATACATCGAAATCACATCGGTATAACCTTCAACCAAATAGCAATTATCGGCTTTAGCTATCGCCTGTTTTGCTTCGAAAAGGCCGTACAATACCTTTCCTTTATGGTAAATATCGCTCTCGGGTGAGTTCAGATATTTGGCAACATTTTTATCGGATGTTAAAATGCGACCGCCAAAACCGAGTACGCGGCCACTCATACTGAGAATTGGGAAGATTACGCGACCTTTAAATCGGTCGAAACTATTTTGCTCATTGACAATAGTGAGCCCTGTTTTTTCGAGGTAATCTAATAAAAATCCCTTATCTAAAGCGGCTTTGGTAAACGCATCGCGCTCATTAAAGGCGTAGCCTAAATTAAATTTATTAATAGTTTCATCAGTAAAATTGCGCTCTTTAAAATAGCTCAGTCCAATAGCTTTACCTTGGGTTGTGTTTATCAAATTGTTATGAAAGTAACCGGCAGCAAATTGAGTAACCAAAAACATACTTTCACGCGCGTCGGCCTCAAGTTTTTGCTCATCAGTTTGTTGTAATTCTTCAATCTCAATATTGTATTTTTTGGCTAGATAACGGAGTGCCTCAGGATAGGTATAATGTTCGTGCTCCATTAAAAACGTCACCACACTACCACCTTTTCCTGAACTAAAATCTTTCCAGATTTGCTTTGCCGGTGATACCATAAACGATGGCGTTCGCTCGTCAGAAAACGGACTGAGTCCTTTGTAGTTGCTGCCCGACTTTTTTAAATGTACAAATTCGCCAATAACCTCATCAACTTGTGCGGTTTGAAAAATAAGGTCTATGGTAGCTCTGCTTATCATTTGATTTTAAAAACCTAAAAGTATTTGGTTTTTAAGAAACCGCCTTTAATTTTTTGAGGGTTGATTTAGACAATTTATGTTCGGCATATTTTTTATTGATTTTCAAAACTTTAGTGTCTGTCCCCGGCAATTCAAACATGTCGTCAGTTAAAATAGCTTCACAAAGCGACCGCAAACCGCGCGCACCGAGTTTATACTCTAAGGCTTTATCAACAATATAATTCAAAGCGCTTTCTTCAAAAGTTAGGGCAATTCCATCCATATCAAAAAGCTTGGTGTATTGTTTTACAAGTGCATTTTTGGGGTCGGTTAAAATAGCTCTTAAGGTTTCGCCGTCAAGCGGACTCATATAAGATAATACGGGCAGACGACCAATAATTTCGGGAATTAATCCGAAGCTTTTTAAATCTTTTGGGATAATATATTGCAACAAATTCTCGGCTTCAATTTTGTGATCACTAATAGATGCACTATACCCAACAGCCTGCATATTAAGGCGTTTACTTATAATTTTATCAACACCGTCAAATGCCCCACCTGCAATAAATAAAATATTTTGGGTGTTAATTTCGATAAATTTTTGATCCGGATGTTTACGTCCACCTTTTGGTGGCACATTTACAACACTTCCTTCTAGCAGTTTTAATAACGCCTGTTGTACCCCTTCGCCAGACACATCTCTGGTGATAGATGGGTTGTCGCCTTTACGGGCAATTTTATCGATCTCATCGATAAAAACAATACCCTTTTCGGCTTTTTCTTTGTTGTAATCGGCGGCTTGAAGTAAGCGTGTTAAAATGGTTTCAACATCTTCGCCAACATAGCCGGCTTCGGTTAAAACAGTTGCATCAACAATAGCAAACGGCACATTTAACATACGCGCAATAGTTTGGGCTATCAGTGTTTTACCTGTGCCAGTTTCGCCAACTAAAATGATATTGCTCTTTTCTATTTCAACATCGTTAGCCGATGGTTTTTGAAGCAAGCGTTTGTAATGGTTATATACAGCTACCGACATCACTTTTTTTGATTGTGTTTGTCCGATGATGTATTGATCTAGAAATTCTTTTATTTCTCTTGGCTTTCGCAAAATAAGTTCTGCTGCAAGGTTTTTAACACCTGTATCACTCATTTCTTCTAAGACAATGCCGTGAGCTTGCTCAATACATCTATCGCAAATATGCGCTTCAATACCGGCAATCAATAGATTTGTTTCCGCTTTTTTTCTACCACAAAATGAACAAGTCAGAATTTCTTTTGCCATATTTTTAATTAGTTTCTTTTTAATATTTCGTCAATCATACCGTATTCTTTAGCTTCATCGGCTTTCATCCAATAATCGCGATCGCTATCTTTTTCGACTTTTTTAAGAGTTTGGCCTGAATGGTTTGCAATAATGGCGTATAATTCGCCTTTTAATTTTAAGATTTCACGAGCCGTAATTTCAATATCGCTTGCTTGACCTTGAGCCCCTCCAAGCGGCTGGTGAATCATAATCCGTGAATGAGGTAAAGCAGAACGTTTCCCTTTGGTGCCTGCACACATTAAAACCGCTGCCATTGATGCCGCCATGCCAGTACAAATAGTCGCTACATCGGGTTTGATAAATTGCATGGTGTCGTACATTCCTAAACCTGCATATACGCCACCTCCTGGTGAATTGATATAAATGGAAATGTCTTTTGTAGCATCTACACTTTCTAAAAATAACAATTGTGCCTGAATAACGTTCGCTACATAATCGTCTATGGCAGTTCCTAAAAAGATGATTCTATCCATCATTAAACGCGAAAACACATCCATTTGTGCCACATTTAAATGGCGTTCTTCTATAATGTAAGGCGTAACGCTACTTACTAATTTATCGTAATACAAGCTATTGATACCGTGATGCTTGGTTGCGTATTTTTTAAATTCAGTGCCGTAATTCATACCAAAATATTTAATTGGGTTAAAGTGGTAAAGATAAGAACAATTTATTAATTGAAAGTGCCAATAGTATCCTAAAAAGTGTGTTGCAAATTGCAGTTAAACCGATATTAAGATAAAACCGTATAAGTTATAAATGAAACTAAATAGGCTAATCCGGTCATAAAAAAGAGTTGTAAAATAGGCCATTTCCACGAATTTGTTTCGCGCTTAACGACAGCTAAAGTACTCATGCACTGCATGGCAAAAACATAATACAACAATAAGGACATGCCTGTTGGAAAATCGAATAATGGTTTACCTGTATTTGGGTTGATTTCGTTTTTCATGCGCTCCCTTATAGTTTCGGTATCACCTTCATTTTCTACACTGTATATGGTTGCTAGGGTGCCTATAAAAACTTCGCGTGCAGCAAATGAACTAATTAAAGCAATACCTATTTTCCAATCGTAACCTAAAGGTTTAATAATAGGTTCTATGGCATGACCCATTGTGCCGATATAGGAATGTTGTAATTTGTACGAGCCCAATTTTTTGTTATAGGCAGTACTTGATTCATCTAATTCAGGATTTTCTTGCTTTACAATTTGTGAGGCATGTTTAAAATTTGAGGGTCCATTTGAGGCTAAAAACCACAAAATAATTGACAAGGCCAAAATAATTTTTCCTGCTCCAAAAATAAAAGCCTTCGTCTTTTCGATGATGGCATAAGCTACATTTTTAGGAGAGGGTATTTTGTAATTGGGCATTTCTATAATAAAAAACTTTTTCTTTTGTATTTTAAGGGTTTTATCTAAAATATACGCCGAAAAAACGGCTGTTAAAAATCCAATTAAATACAGGGTCATTAAAACGGTAGCTTGTAAACTGATGATACCAAATAGGCGTTGGTTGGGGATAATGAGTGCAATGATGATGGCGTAAATGGGCAATCGGGCAGAACAGGTTATAAAGGGGGTAACCAAAATTGTGATTAATCGCTCTTTCCAACTGCCAATATTTCTAGCCGACATAATAGCTGGAATGGCGCAAGCAGTACCTGACATCAACGGGACGACGCTCTTGCCGTTTAATCCAAACACACGCATGATTTTATCCATTAAAAAAACCACACGACTCATATAACCCGTTTCTTCTAAAATTGAAATAAACAAAAATAGGATGGCAATTTGTGGAATAAAAATGGCGATACCGCCAATTCCGGGAATGATACCATCGATAATTAAATTGGTCAAAACACCAGGAGCTAATTGTGAATGCGCCCAATAGCTGAGTTGTAAAAAAACGTGATCTATTAAATCCATCGGAAAGGTAGCCCAATCAAATATAGATTCAAAAACAACAAAGAGAATTAAAAAAAAGATGACATAACCAAAAACGCGGTGCATCAATATGTTATCAATTTTTGCTCTTAAATCGGTTCCTTCAATGCGATTAACATCATAATCCTTTTTCAAGATATTATTGATTTGCTGATATCTTAAAATGGTTTCTCGGTGCTGGAGTTGCTTTACGTTTTGGTGATTAATGATAAATTGTTTTGCAGCTTCTATTTGTGAGGGCTCTAAATGTTTTAAATTTCGAAATTGGGTAATGGTAAGCCATGCTTGGTATAAATGCAATTTTGGAAAGGCACGTTTTAAATCCGCAAAAAAAGCTTCATCAATTTTTGTCGATAAATCATCTAAGGTTTTGATACCTATTTTACGATAGTTTAAGATAGCGACTTTTAGGTTTTCGATACCGCTATTTTTGCGCGCGCTTATCAATACAATTTCGGTACCTAAATCGGCTTTAAGCGATTCAACATCAATAGTAATGCCTTTTTTTTTCATAGTATCAGCCATATTAATAGCTAATACAATGGGAATTTTTAAATCTTTTAGTTGCGAGAATAAGAGCAGGTTTCGTTTTAAATTTTCAACATCGGCAACCATCACAATCACGTCGGGATATTCGGCAGCGTTTAGATTCAAAAGGGTGTCGAGCACAATATTTTCATCAAGTGTTGTTGGGTTGATACTGTAAGTGCCTGGTAGATCAATTATTGAAGCGGCGGTTTTGGGATTCAGTCTAAAAAAACCTTCTTTTCTGTCAACGGTAATGCCGGGGTAATTTCCTACTTTTTGTTTTAATCCGGTAAGTTGATTAAATAGGGAGGTTTTGCCGGTATTAGGATTGCCAACTAGCGCAATTTTAATTAATTTTTTGTCACCCATCTCCCTAAATTATAATTTGGTGATTTGAATTTTAGCAGCAACATCTCTTCTGATAGCTAAATAGTTGCCATCAACTTTTATATAGAGCGGGTCTTTAAAAGGCGCTATTTGAATGAGTTCAACAACTTTGCCTGGTAAGCAACCCATTTCTAGTAAATTTAAGGGAATACTCTTTAAAGCGATTTGTTCTATGCAACCTTGTTCTCCTACTTTTAAATTGGCGACCGTTGTTTTCAATTACTATTGAGATTGAATATAAATAGGGGCAAATATACTAAATTAAGTATGCTTAAAATCATCCTGTTTATCAGGGTTTATCGTAGCTTTGTTTTAAGATGCCAATATCTTTAATAAGTTTTTGAATGGCTTCTTTATTGGTGCCATCATACATGCCTCTAATTTGTTGATTTTTATCGATGAGCACGAATTGTTCGGTATGGATAAAATCTTGTTGCCCACCATCTCCCTCATCTAAAACGGCAAAAAACGATTTACGGGCAAGATTGTAAATTTCTTTTTTATCACCTGTAACCATGTGCCATTTTGAAGTAATCGCATTATTTTTATCGGCGTAAGCCTTAAGTACTGGGATGCTATCAATATCGGGGGTAACCGAAAAAGAGAGCATCATGATTTCATCATCATTTTTAAAAGCTTCTTGAACTTGTGCCATATAATTAGTCATAATTGGGCAAATAGATTGACAACGGGTAAAAAAGAAATCGGCAACATAAATTTTATCGCTGTAGGTTTTATCGGTTATCGTATCGCCTTTTTGATCAATCATTTTAAAGGGAGCAATTTTGTGATGTTCTCGTTTACTGCGCATTGAGGGATCTACCAACTTTGGGTTAACATCGACGGGATTGATGATAGGCAATTCTTGTCTTGGCGTTTGTATTTTATAAAAAGAATAAATGGCCACTACCGAAAATAAAAGCATAAACAAAAGGGTGGGGAGCGATTTTTTAAAAAACTTGAGATTTTCCATGGGATTAATATTTTGGTTTCAAATTTACGATTATAATTGTTTTAACTATCGCTGTTTAAGTTTAAGTTAATTTAACAAATTATTGAATATTCTTAAGTTTAGATTTTATTTATAAAACTGTACATTTGTGCACTTAAAACATATAAAACACCTACATGGAATTAATTATAAAAATCTCTCAATTCTTACTGAGCTTATCCTTACTAATTATACTTCACGAGTTTGGACATTTTTTACCTGCCAAACTGTTTAAAATTCGCGTCGAAAAATTCTTTTTGTTTTTTGATGCTTGGGGTAAAAAACTATTCAGCTTTAAGAAAGGCGAAACTGAGTATGGTATTGGATGGTTGCCTTTGGGCGGTTATGTTAAAATTGCCGGAATGATTGATGAAAGTATGGACAAAGAGCAATTAAAACAACCGCCACAACCTTGGGAATTTAGAACAAAACCCGCTTGGCAAAGATTGATTGTGATGTTAGGTGGTGTTACCGTAAACTTTATTCTCGCTATTTTAATTTATATTGGTATGGCTTATTTTTATGGAGATAAATATTTGCCAAATCAGGATGTAAAAGATGGGGTGATGATTACCGATTCTATCGGATTTAAATTGGGTTTAAATAATGGTGATAAAATTTTAAAAATTGACAATGATGCTGTTAAAAACTTTTCTGATATCCAATTAGGAATTTTATTTGGTAAAGAATTAACCATAAACCGTCATGACTCCATTATGACTATTGCTATTCCGAACGATTTTATTTCTCAAATAATTGATGCTGACCAAAGGCAATTTATAAGCTTAAGGATTCCGTTTGTTATTGGCTCTATTTCAAAAACATCGCCAAATATTGACCGCGGCCTAAAGCTAAAAGATGAAATTATTGCAATCAATAATATTCCTGTTCATTACTTTGATGAAGTTGGTAATATTTTACAAAGTTTAAAAGATCAGGAAGTTCCTGTAAATGTGCTTCGAGACGGAAAAACAGAAACACTCAATTTAAAAATTGATGCCAATGGAAAATTAGGTGTTGGCCTTTATAATTTTTCGTTTGCCGATTTAGAAAAAATGAACATCTATACGTTTGAAACTAAAGATTATTCCTTATTGCAATCGGTTCCGGTAGGTTTGCAAAAATCTAAAGAAAAATTGTTGGGTTACGTACAACAATTAAAAGCGATTTTTAATCCGAGCACGGGCGCTTACAAAGGGGTTGGCGGATTTATTGCCATTGGTAGTATCTTCCCATCGGAGTGGAATTGGCAAGCATTTTGGAGCATTACCGCCTTTCTATCGCTTATTTTAGGTTTTATGAATTTATTGCCGATTCCGGCTTTAGACGGTGGTCACGTCATGTTTACCTTATTCGAAATCATCACCAGACGTAAACCAAGCGATAAGTTTTTAGAGTACGCTCAAATTACCGGGTTTGTTATCTTAATTGCGCTGCTCTTGTTTGCAAACGGAAACGATATTTATAAGTTGTTTAGGTAAAAATAAGCGTTATTATTTGTAATTTGATTTTAGATAAAAAATCCTATTTTATTAGTTTTCACTATTCTAAATCCAAACTTTCAATCATTATTTTAAGCTCATTGGATTTTAGATTTTCTTTTTCGCCTTTATCATAAATGGTAAGTAGGTAAACGGTTTTGGTTTCAATATAAACGTAAGTTATCGCTCTTGCGCCACCACTTTTTCCTTTCCCTTTACTTTGAATGGCGATACGTATTTTATAACAATTGTTACCAACATAAGTACCTGTTTTTGGGTTTAGGACTATTATCCGAATAAGTTCGGCGTATTCAGTTTTTAGAGTGGGGAACTTTTTTACCAGACGCTTTAATTCTTTTTCAAATCGGTGTGTGGGTAAAATACTATAACTCATTGAGCAAATCTTGGGCGGTTTTTAATTTAATCTTTCCTTGCTTGTGTAATTTTACTTCAATAGAAGCTTCTTTTAAGTCATGCCATAAACTAATTTTATCAAAAGACATTGGTTTAACATTTTCAACAAAATCAAGGCTTCGCAATACTTTTAAACAAAAGATTGCTTTACTATCAGGAATTTCTAATTCTACTTTCATTTTCTTAAAAATTTTATACAAAGTTAATTAAATTAATTTTCTTATTGATGATAGTTCAAATAGGTATCATTTAAGTTCAAAATTGTTGTAGCGATTTATTAAAAGCCTGTTTTAAAAAAGTCTTCTAAAGTAATATCAAGCGCTTTAAGAATCTTTAGTAAACTACTGAATCTCAAATCCTGCCCCTTTTCGTAACGACCATATTGTGCACGAGGAATCTGATTATCATAAGCAAATAATTCATAATTAGTATAGCCTTTTGCAATACGTAATTCACGTAGGCGGTTACCCAAATTTTGGAGTTGTTTTTGAGTAAATTCTTCGTTGTTTGCCATTCAACAAAATAAGGCTAGTTCCTACTAATTTGTTACCACTTATATATATCCTACTTATAAGTGGTATTAATAAAAATATTTAATATATTTGGTGAAGCTTAGATTCATATCCTAAATATGTTTCTAATAATTAATGAGAATACCCCTCTATTGGTTTGTTAAAGACGCTTGTATTTATACATAAAATACATGGCTATATAATTTATTTTATTATTTATAAAATAATAATAAAGTGGAGACCAGAACCCACTGTTAAAAACGGGGTGTTTCTGAAAAACCTTATGAGTAAGATTTAATATTATTTATTTTGAAAAAAATAATTATTTTTTTGTTTGTTTTCTTGACTTTATTTGGCACTACAAGTTGTGCCACGTTATTCGGTAAAAATTTACATCCTTTGGCTGTAAGTAGTGACCCAAGAGGGGCTACAGTTTTCGTAAATGGGTTCAACATGGGGCAAACCCCTATTGAACTAAATCTTAAAGCAGATAAATCTTACACAATTGAATACCGTAAAGAAGGATACCAAAGTGTTACTAGAGTTGTAAATACAAAAGTTGGTGCAGGTTGGATTGTATTAGATGTATTAGGCGGCGTAATTCCAATTATTGTAGATGTTGCTACCGGCGATTGGAAAAAACTTGATCAAGAAGCTGTAAATGCAGTTTTAGAAAAAAATCAAAGACCTTAACTCTAAAAATCACGATCAGTAAAATTGAATGAAGTTAAGTAACGCTATCAAATTAGTTTAAAAGACTCTTAACTTCATTCATATTAATAAATCATTGTTGTCCGATAAAAATTCTTGAAGAATGATTAATTTCAATATAGAAGGGGCTTCAAAAACAGGCCGCCCCGATGGGGCTTGTTTTCAATGTAAAATCTCTTCATTATAAACTGGTCGTCCTGATGGGACTAAAAAGCTCCGTTAGGAGCGAGCTATTTGTAGAAAAATGCAAAAATACAGTTATTAAAGCCCCAGCTAGCTTGTCCCGATTTTTCGGGAGGCGACCTGTTTATTTTGGAAAATTTAACTGGACAATAATGTTAATAAATATAAAAAAACCGAAAAATCTAATTTAATTTTTTAGCGCGCCTTTTTAAAATAAATGCCATAAAAATACCGTAAACCAATCCGCCAATTAATTTGGCTACAAGGTATTTTATAATAAATGGATAGCTGAAGTTTTGTAAAAATCCATTAAAACCTATCTCTGAAAATAAGCTAAAAATAGCTTCGATAAAAGTGAGCACAATCATAAACATAACGGCTGTATAAACCATTGTTTTATAAAAACTGAAAGCGTTTTTTACAGCCATTATTTTAATTTTTCGTTGTTTTGATGGCGGTCGTGATCGCGTTTGGTTTTTACGTCCATTTTTTTGTCAAAAGCTATTTGCAAGTCAATACCCGTTTGATTAGCCAAACACAACACCACAAACACAACATCGGCTAATTCTTCGCCCAAATCTTTATTTTTATCGCTTTCTTTTTCGCTTTGTTCGCCGTAACGGCGCGCAATGATACGGGCTACTTCGCCAACCTCTTCGGTTAGTTGCGCCATATTGGTGAGCTCGTTAAAATAACGAACACCGTGTTCTTTTATCCAATTATCGACTTCTAGTTGTGCGTTTTT
>JAVHOP010000088.1:0-2359 GCA_036170135.1 Flavobacteriaceae bacterium
TTATTCTTCAAATCCAATATGCAACAAGGCGTCGCCTTGGTTAACTACGGGGGCGTGGTTTGAGTTTAAAATATAGCCGTTTTCATGGCTTTTAAAAACTTTTTCAAAATGGCCGAAGGGGTCAGAAATACTGCCTAACTTCATATCTTTTTCAACTTTTTGTCCAGCACTAACCAAAGAGCGGTACATGCCGGAATGTTTGGCACGAATCCACTTTGAACTTTTTATAATGATGGGCGGTTTGCTTGGATTGCTAACCGATATTTTTGTAGATAAATTGGCTAAGCCCAATTGATGAATGATATTAATAGCGCCCTGAATACCAATTTTTGTGACGGTTTTATTTAAATCGTGCGACTTGCCACCTTCAAAAAGAATGACTTTTTTTCCTAATTTAACCAATGATTCCCGAAACGATTGCTCTCTGCTTTTAGCAAAAACAATAAAAGGTGAATCAAAAGCAATTGCCAATTTTAAGGTTTCATCATCGGCACCATTAATTCGTATTTGAGAATAATTAAAACGTTGTGCGCCACCGGTATGAAAATCAATACAATAATCAACGTAGGGGATGACTTCTTTCATCAAATGAAAAGCAAATCGGCTGGCAAGCGAACCTTTTTCTGAACCCGGAAATACGCGATTTAAATCGCGACCATCGGGGAATTCGCGGGTTTGATTGATAAACCCAAATACATTTAATAGCGGAATACAAATAATGGTGCCCTTTGTAGGTTTGTTTAATCCTTTGGCAACAATCTGGCGGACAATTTCAATGCCGTTAATTTCGTCGCCGTGAATGCCACCTATCAACAACAAACATGGCCCTTTTAGTTTAGCGCGTTCTACAATAATTGGAATGTCAATTTTTGAACGTGTATTTAATCTGGCAAAATCCATGTTAACTTGAACCGATTCGCCCAAACCAATTTTTTGGTTGATGATTTTCATATCAGTCAGCATGGCGCTCTATATAATGAATTATTTTTTTGGCAATATCTTTTCCGGTTGCCGCTTCAATGCCTTCTAATCCGGGAGAGGAATTGACTTCTAAAATAAGCGGACCTCTTGCCGATTGTAATAAATCGACTCCGGCAATTCCCAAACCCATAATTCTGGCTGCTTTTAAAGCAGCATTTTCTTCATCGGCACTTAGTTCTATAATTTGTGAAGTTCCACCGCGATGCAAATTAGAGCGGAACTCTCCTTCTTTTCCCTGTCGTTTCATCGCGCCAACTACCACGCCATCAACCACAAATATGCGGATGTCGGCTCCTTTGGCTTCTTTGATAAATTCTTGAACAATAACTCGAGCTTGCAATCCGTTAAAGGCTTCTAAAACCGATTCGGCTGCGTTGTCATTCTCGGCTAAAACCACGCCTAAACCCTGGGTTCCTTCTAACAATTTTATCACTAATGGCGCACCGCCAACTCTTTTTATAATATCTTTTACATCTTTAGAGTAATTGGTAAAAACCGTTTTTGGTAAACCAAGTCCGGCGCGCGATAATACTTGTAAACTGCGCAATTTGTCTCTTGAGCGCATCAATGCTTGCGATTCGACTGCCGTAAAAACTTTCATCATCTCAAATTGCCTTACTACTGCCGTTCCGTAAAAGGTTACCGATGCCCCAATTCTTGGAATAACGGCATCAATATCGGTGAGCAATTCGTGTTTGTACATAATTGCGGGCTTTTTCTTTTCGATAATGATGTCGCATTTTGTATGATCTACAACAATTATTTCATGGTTTCTTTTTTCGCCTGCTTCAACAAGTCTTTTAGTAGAATATAAATTAGGGTTTCTTGAAAGGATTACAATTTTCATAGGAAACAATATTTGATGATTTTATTTTTGTAGGATAAGTTTTTTCGGGAAGTATTGATGATAAATTTTTTGGATAGAAATTTTCGCCCCAACAAAACCGGAAACCTCATAGAGCCACGTTCGGTTAATGTTAAATCGATAGGGTAGGTTTCGCCAAAAATCAGAATTTCTGTTTTAATGAGATATCTATTTTCGACAATTCCATTGGAGCTTTTTACTTTTTTTTTAGTAAACTCAGTAAATTTTAAATAGTTTTCTTTAAATTCGGGATGATTAGGGTCTAGAAATTGACATTTTAAGATGTTGTTTTCAACTTCAATATGATGACAATGCAAGCTCGATGTATAAGCACCGGTATCTATTTTAACATCGATATGATTTAAAAGTAGTTTCGGAAAATCGGCTATATCAGTCCGACCGAGCAGTATTTTTTGAGTATTATTTTTCAATGTAATGATTGATAAAAGCCCTTTAATTTTTACAAAAATAGACTTTTATTGCGCTTAGTTGTTGAAATTATTTTTTGATTTA
>JAVHOP010000089.1:0-11169 GCA_036170135.1 Flavobacteriaceae bacterium
AGCCGATTTTTCGTTTTCAACAATGTAATAATCAATGCGTTCAATGATATTTTTAACAGAAAGTGGCAACACTTCTAAAGGCTCATTATCGCCTAAAGTTGTAGGAATTAAATAAAGTTTGCCTTTATCATTTTTCATTTAGTTGTGCGGCTAATTTGTTTGTTGCTTTGTCTAAAATATCATAGACTTGTTCAAATTGGAATAAGCCTCCGGTATAAGGATCTGGAACATCCAAATTTTCATCCGGAAATAAAACATCCATGATCATCTTTACTTTTTGCTTGGCTTCATCATTTGGCGCCATTTCAAGAATATTTTTATAATTTTCTAAATCCATTGCAAAAATAAAATCGAAACGTTCAAAATCATCCACAGAAAATTGTCGGCCACGCTGTTCAGAAATATTTAAATGATGTTTATCTGCAACTTCTATGGCGCGTTTATCGGGCTGCTGACCAATATGCCAAGAACCTATTCCAGCAGAATCGACCTTAAATTTTGTGTTGTCTAATTTAGATTTTAAAAGTCCTTCGGCTAAAGGCGAACGGCAAATATTGCCCAAACATACCATTAGAATACGTATCATTTAAAGCGTTTTTAGAACGTCAATTTTTTTGTGATATCTTCAACGTATTTCCTGAATTGCTTGTCGGTTTCGGTTAAATTTTCTACAGTTTTACAAGCGTGAAGTACGGTTGCGTGATCGCGTTTTCCAATTTGAGCGCCAATACTTGCCAGAGATGCTTTAGTCATTCGTTTGGCAAAAAACATCGCCAATTGTCGGGCTTGTACAATATTTCGTTTGCGTGTTTTAGATTGCAACGTACTGACATCTAATTCAAAATATTTTGAAACTACTTTTTGAATCTGTTCAATAGAAACTTCGCGTTTTGTATTTTTAACAAATTTATCTACAATTTGTTTGGTGAGCATCAAAGTAAATTCTTTTCTGTTAAAAGAGGCTTGTGCGATTAAAGAAATTAAAACACCTTCAATTTCTCTAACATTTGTCTTGATGTTTTTTGCGATATAATCAACAATCTCTTCAGGCATTACTACGCCGTCGCGATACAATTTATTTTGAAGTATCGAAACCCTCGTTTCGTAATCGGGTGCTTGCAATTCGGCAGACAATCCCCATTTAAAACGCGACAGTAAACGTTGTTCAATATCTTGCATATCAACCGGTGGTTTATCAGATGTCAATACCACTTGTTTTCCGTTTTGATGCAAGTGATTAAAAATATGAAAAAATACATCTTGGGTACCTGTTTTACCAGATAAGAATTGAACATCGTCTATCAACAATACATCAATCATTTGGTAGAAATGAATAAAATCATTTCTTGAATTGGTTTTAACGGCATCAATATATTGTTGGGTAAATTTTTCGGCAGAGATATAAAGTACCGTTTTATCGGCATATTTATTTTTAATCTCAACGCCAATGGCTTGCGCTAAATGGGTTTTTCCCAATCCAACGCCACCGTAAATCAACAGCGGATTAAACGACGTTCCACCAGGTTTATTAGCAACTGCCAAACTAGCCGATCGCGCCAAACGGTTGGCATCACCTTCAATAAAATTATCAAAATTATAATTGGGATTTAACTGTGATTCTATCTTAACTTTTTGAATTCCAGGAATAACAAACGGATTGCGCAATTCTCTTTTATTAAATTCAATCGGCATCGAAACATCTTGTCCATACATCGGTTTTCTATTAGCACTCGGAATTTTAACGGTATGTGGCTGGCGACTGCTATATGCATTCTCCATTTTAACATCGTAAATCAATTTAGCATCAGCTCCAAGCTCTCTAACCAAAGTCACACGCAATAACTTTATATAATGCTCTTCTAACCATTCGTAAAAAAATTTACTCGGAACTTGAATAGTTAAGGCATCACCAGATAACTTAATGGGAACAATTGGCTCAAACCAAGTTTTGTATGCTTGCGGTTTAATATTATCTTTTATAAAAGACAGACAAGCGCTCCAAACTGATTCGACAGTATTAATCATTGATAGGTTAAAATGTATTTGGTTTGTTAATTACGGTTTTAAAGGAAATTCAATTTTCTAAAAATCGCTTTACAAAAGTGTGCATAATTTTTGTTATAAAAAAATGAAATTGCTATTGATTTTTGATTATTTTTTGATTATTATGTAACGATAAAAATTTAATGTTTATTTTATGTTAGCAAATACAATTAGTATCCGCGTTCGTTATAGCGAAACAGACCAAATGAAATATGTATATTATGGCAATTACGCACAATATTTTGAACTCGGTCGTGCCGAATGGCTGCGGAATTTAGGAATTTCGTATAAAGATATGGAAGACTCTGGTATTATGTTACCTGTGATAGATTTACATGTTAAATATTTTAAACCAGCAACTTATGATGATTTAATTACACTAACAAGCAAAGTTTCTAAACTTCCAAGCGCCAAAATTACATTTGAGCACTGCATTTATAACGAACAAAAAGAATTGCTAACAACCGGCGAATCTACTTTGGTATTTTTCGATATCAAAAAAAATAAACCTACCCGAGCTCCTAAATATATTTTAGATTTGATAGAGCCTTTTTTTAAGGATTCAAAATAGTTTACTTAACATCTTGAAAATTGGCTAAAATTGATTCAATGATATTAGCTTCCTTTTTACGAATTGAAAGTTTAAATTCACAAATCATTTCCATACTTTGAGAAATGATTGTCAAATGATTTTCTTTTATAAGACGCATAACTTTATTTAGTTCTTTATAATCGAATTTTAAGATAAATTCCATTTGTAAAGTCTTCTCAACAATTTCAGCCTGTTCTAAACAATATTGTGTGGCGGTTTTATAAGCTTGCATCAATCCGCCAACACCTAAATTAATTCCGCCGTAATAACGAACAACAACTACCAAAATATTAGTCAGGTTCTTAGATAAAATCTGTCCGTAAATTGGTTTCCCGGCACTGTTACTTGGTTCGCCATCATCGTTGGTGCGATAATTTATCGTTTCAACACCCAACTGCCAAGCATAACACCAATGTCGGGCTGCGTGATGTTCTTTTTTTAAGTTATCAATAAAAGGTTTTACGTCATCTTCGGAAGAAATGGGAAATGCAAAACCTAAAAATTTTGAGCCTTTATCTTTAAAAATAGGTCCACAAGTTTGTGTTTCTATCGTAAAATAAACATCATCGCTCATTGCTTAAAAATTGACAATTGGTCGTTTAATATTTTTTGAGTGCTGATTAATGTTCCATTTAACTGCGGAGCTTTGACTCCTTCTACCAAATTGATTTCGCCTTTAAAAATCCGCGCTTCATCCCATAAATCAGCATCGATAAAACTTTGTAAAATCTGGCTACCTCCTTCAATAATAACCGATTGTATTTCATGTTTGTATAACACCTCACAAATTTGCCTTGGAACATTTTTGCCAAAATCAATAGGTTCAAAAAGCAAATTCGTTTCATTTTTGGAAAAATCTGATTTTGAATCGGTTATAACGATGGTCTTGACTGTTTTATCAAACAGGTAACTTTGCTTCGGAATTCTGAGCAATCGGTCTAAAACTACGCGTATCGGATTTAATCCATTCATTTGTCGCACATCTAATTTTGGATTATCGGCTACAGCTGTGTTTGTTCCAACCAAAATAGCCGCTTCTTGTGCGCGCCACAAGTGAACCAACTGCAAAGACTGATTATTTGTGATAAAAAACGGTTCTCGTTCTTGCTCATTAATTTGTCTTTTAGCGATAAAACCATCTGCGGAAGCTGCCCATTTTAAAATAATATAGGGACGTTTTAAATTGTGAAATGTGTAAAATCGTTTGTTTAAATCTAAACACGCTTGTTCTAAAATGCCAACAAATACCTCACAACCATTGTCGATTAAGTGCAACACACCTTTTCCCGACACTTTCGGGTTGGTATCTAAAGCGCCAATTACCACATTCGGAATTTGGTATTTTACAATTAATTCGGCACAAGGCGGTGTTTTTCCGTAATGTGAACAAGGTTCTAAATTGACATAGAGCGTTGCTTCTTTTAAAAGCGATTTATCTTTAACAGCATTGATGGCATTGACTTCGGCGTGTGGTTCACCGGCTTTTTGATGCCAACCTTCGCCAATAATTCTATCTTTATAAACAATTACGCTACCAACCATCGGATTTGGATAAGTAAATCCGAATCCATTTTTAGCCAATTCTAAACAACGTTTTATGTATTTTTGCTGTATATTCACAACACAAAAGTAGGACTTTAAGATGAGTAATAAAATAGAAATCCGATTGATAAAACGTGAAGATAATGTCAAACTTGCTTTGATTATCCGACAAGTTTTAGCTGAGTTTAAAGCCAATTTAGATGGCACACCATTTACCGACTCAAAAACAGATGCCATTTATGAAACTTTTGAGGCTAAAAACGGGCGCTATTTTGTTGCTCTTTTAAATGGTGAATTAGTTGGAGGTGCTGGTATTTATGGTTTAAGTAATGATTTTAAAGATACCTGTGAACTGAAAAAAATGTATTTGTTACCCAAAGCGCGTGGCTTAAAAATTGGCTATCAAATTGTTGATCGTTGTTTTGAATTTGCCAAACAAAAAGGTTTTAAACAATGTTATTTAGAGACTTTCCCAACTATGAAAAAAGCGCAAGCCTTTTATCAGCAGTTAGGTTTTGAATATTTAGATAAACCCTTTATAAAAGCATGCCATACGGCCTGCCATATTTGGATGCTAAAACAATTTTAAGATGACCATCCAAAATTTAAAGAAGTATTTTACAGAAGAACTTCAAGATTTATATCCGCAAACGGAAATTGATTCTTTTTTATCGATACTTGTAGCTTTTAAACTTTATTTAAAACGCATTGATTTGGCATTAAATCCAAATCAAAATATCTCTGATAAAGATGTTGAATTTTTCAGGGAAGCTTTAGAACGCTTAAGAAATCAAGAACCAATACAATATATTTTAGGAAACACCGAATTTTTCGGGTTGCTATTTAAGGTCGATAAATCCGTTTTAATTCCCCGCCCCGAAACCGAAGAATTAGTGTCTTTGATTTTGAAAACAGCCAAAAGCCAAAAGCCAATAGCCGATGGCTATAAAATTTTAGACCTCGGTACCGGCAGTGGTTGCATTGCCATTGCTTTGGCAAGACATTTACCTAAAGCCGAAGTTTGGGCTTTAGATATTTCAAAAGAGGCGCTTAACATCGCCCAGCAAAACGCCGATTTAAATGAGGTAGCAATTAATTTTGTTGAGGCAGATATATTAAATTTAAAGACACTTCATACAAAATTTGATATCATCGTCAGCAACCCACCTTACGTAAAACAAAATGAGAAATCGCTGATGAAACCAAATGTTTTAAACTACGAACCGCATTTGGCACTGTTCGTATCAGATGATAATTCGTTAATTTTTTATGATAAAATTGCCACTTTTGCCAAAACAAATCTCAAACCAAACGGCACATTATTTTTTGAAATCAACCAATATTTAGGGAACGAATTAACCCAATTGTTAAAACAAAAAGGGTTTATAAATATTGAATTACGACAAGATTTGTACGAAGTAGATCGGATTGTAAGCGCATGTATAAAAAAATAAGAACTTACTAAAATATCGCGCTAACTCACTTAACTGAGTCGTCAAATATCGTAATCAGAAAATGAAAATAAACCATCAAATAGTCAGTTCTTCAAATCACAATCTTACTAAAACCCCTACCTTTGCACAATGCGCATAGATATTGTTACGGTTACACCCGAATTAATCAAAAGCCCGTTTGAATATTCCATAATCAAACGCGCAATCGATAAAGGTTTTGTAGAAGTCTATTTTCATAATTTAAGAGATTATGCCCTCAATAAATACGGTCAAATTGACGACATGCAATTTGGCGGCGGTGCCGGAATGGTGTTGATGATTGAGCCCATTGATAAATGTCTATCAAAATTGATGAATGAACGGACTTACGACGAAGTGATTTTTATGACTCCCGATGCCCCAGTTTTAAATCAGAAAACCGCAAACAGCTTATCTTTAAAAGAGAATATTCTTATTTTGACGGGGCATTATAAAGGTATTGACCAGCGTGTACGCGATAAATTTATCACCAAAGAAATCTCTATTGGCGATTATGTTTTAAGCGGTGGCGAAATTGCCGCAGCCGTTTTATGCGATGCCATCATTCGATTAATTCCAGGAGTTCTAGGTGATGAAACTTCTGCACTAACCGACTCTTTTCAAGATAATTTATTAGCGCCCCCGGTTTACACGCGTCCGGCTGATTATAAAGGTTTAAAAGTTCCCGATGTTTTACTGTCGGGAAACTTTAGAAAAATTGATGAATGGCGTGCTGACGAAGCTTATAAAAAGACAAAAACTTTAAAGCCCAATTTATTAGATGAATAGAATTATTTTGGTTGTCTGTATTTCTTTGGCGCTTTTTTGCCAAGGCATCGGCTATAGCCAAACCGATAGTATTCTAGCAATAAAAAACGATTTCCTTAAAAAATCAATTGTGCCGTTATCGCTTATTGGCGCTGGTATTTATGTCAATTATGCAGTAGGAAGTCTTGGAAAAATCAGCCTCCAAAATCACATCCAAAAGGGTTTAAATTTTCAAACACGAGCCGATGATGTTTTGCAATTTTCGCCCATTGCTATTTTATCAATTGCTGATGTTATTGGTTTAAAAACTGAAAACGATTTAAAAACGCAAGCCAAAAACCTGCTTATTATCACTGTTTCCAATTACGCTATTGTAAAATCGCTTAAGCTCATAACAAACGAAACGAGGCCAAATGGCAGCAGCAATTCTTTTCCATCAGGGCACACTTCAAATGCATTTGCCTTAGCGGGAACGTTGCATCACGAATTGAGGGAATCGAGTCCGATTTTAAGTTATAGCGGTTATGTTTTTGCCACTGCAACAGGTGCTTTAAGAGTGCTGAATAACAAACACTGGGTATCGGATGTTTTAGTTGGTGCCGGTGTTGGTATGTTGGTAACCGATGTGTTTTATAGAATTCAAAGCCAGCAAATTGAAAGTAAAAAAGAAAAGAAACTATCCGCTATCTTTGTACCAACGCTAAAAGAAAAATCTTTTGGCGTATCTGGAATCATATCTTTTTAAGCGTGAAAAAAATTTTCCAAAATCAGCCGCTTTTAGTTGTTGTAATAGCGTTTCAAATCTTTAGATTTTCGCTCTTACCCACAATGGGACTGATGCCTCAAGATGCCTATTATTATTTTTACGGACAACATTTAGACTGGTCGTATTTTGATCATCCCGGAATGATTGGCTACGCCTTGAGATTCTTTTCTGAACTTTTTGGACGCTCGGTTTTTGTAGTAAAGCTGACTGATTTTATATTGACTTCGCTCACGTTAATTGCCTTTTACAAATTATCAACCTTGTTTTTATCAAAGCAAAAACAACAACATGCTTTGTTGATTATGAGTACCAGTGTGATGATTTCGATACTTTCAATCATCTCTACTCCTGATGTACCCTTACTCTTATTTTGGACACTTTCGCTAATTGCCTTGCACAAAGCAATTTTTGAGGAGAATTTTAAGTATTGGATTTTGTCCGGTATTTTTATGGGATTGGCTTTTGATAGCAAATACACGTCTATCTTTTTGCAATTTGGTTTAGTTTCTTTTTTAGTTTTATCAAAACAACACCGCAAATTATTACTTTCAAAGGAATTTTTACTCGCAATAATTATATCGATTTTAGTAGCATTTCCGGTATTATATTGGAATGACCAACACCAATTTGTTTCCTTTTTATTTCAATCGACGCAACGCGCCGAAAGCGTTACGTCTATCGGATTAAAACCCTTATCTTTTTTAGGGACTATTGGACACGAATTGCTTATTTTAATTCCAACTTTGTTTGTTTTTATTGTAGTGCTTACATATAAAATTCTTAAAAAACAGTTATTGCAATGGCGCATTCCAAAAGACTCTCAACTATTTTTACTCTGTTTTTTCTTGCCAACATTTTTAGGATTTTTTGCTATTTCACTATTTTATTGGGTAAAGATAAATTGGTTGATGCCGGGTTATATTACGGGTTTAATTCTCGCTGCTATTTACATTTCTAATAAATGGATTAAAATTAACACCTTATTATCTATTGGTATTCATATTGTTTTAGCAATCGAAATTCTATTTTATGTTGTTCCTGTAAAAGGAGACGACACTTGGTTTGGATGGGAAGAATTAGCAAAAGAAGTCACTCAAATTCAAGAAGGATATCCAGATACTTTTATTTTTTCGGCAGATAATTACAAGACAACTTCTATCCTCAATTTTTATCTCAATCAAAAAGTATATTCACAAAATGTGATTGGCGAATTTGCGCTACATTATAATTTTATCGGCGATAATTTATCAAACTTAAATGGCAAAAATGCGCTCTTTATCGATTCAGATAAAAATCTAAAAACCGATAAACAATCAAGTATTATTCCAGACAAATTAAAACCTTATTTTACTGAAATAACCGAGCTAAAACCAATCCTAATAAAGCTTCGTGGCAAAACAGTTCGGAAATTTTGTGTATACTACGCTACCAATTATCAAAATATCTCAAATAAATAGCACATATTAGAAATTAATTTTTAAATTTGCGGACTCAAAATCAACCTCTGACGAAAACCGTGAATGTTGTTTTATGATTAACTTTTAAACCATTAAAAAATGGAAGATTTATTAAAATTTGTACAGGACGAATTCGTGACCAAAAATGAATTACCTTCTTTTTCGGCAGGCGACACCATTACCGTTTATTATAAAATTGTGGAAGGCGCTAAAACCAGAACTCAGTTTTTTAGAGGCGTTGTTATCCAAAGAAGAGGAGCCGGTAGCTCTGCGACGTTTACCATCAGAAAAATGTCGGGAACCGTTGGTGTAGAACGTATTTTTCCATTGAATTTACCAACAATCGAAAAAATTGAAGTAAACAAAATTGGTAAAGTAAGACGCGCAAGAATATTCTACTTTAGAGGCTTAACAGGTAAAAAAGCTAGAATCAAAGAAGTTAGAAAATAGAATTTTTATAAAAATCTTTACTAAAAACCTGCAATTCGAATTGTAGGTTTTTTTATGCTTAATATTTTGTTAAAATATTCTTATAAATTTGAAATAAAATCGGATTATCATTCAATTTTTCTTAGCATTTTAGTAAATTTGCCACACTTAAAACAATCTTACAATCATGACAAAAATAAAAGTTGCAAATCCCGTTGTTGAAATGGACGGTGATGAAATGACTCGTATCATTTGGAAATTTATAAAAGATAAATTAATTCTTCCCTATTTAGATATAGATATCAAATATTACGATTTAGGTATGGAAAATCGCGATGAAACCAATGATCAAGTTACCATTGATGCCGCCGAAGCTATTAAAAAATATAATGTAGGCATTAAATGTGCTACCATTACCCCCGATGAAGCGCGTGTTAAAGAATTTGGTTTAAAAAAAATGTGGAAATCGCCTAATGGCACTTTGAGAAATATTGTTGGTGGCACTATTTTTAGAGAACCCATCATTATGAAAAATGTACCGCGTTACGTTCAAGGTTGGACAAAACCTATTTGCATGGGACGTCATGCTTTTGGCGATCAATACAAAGCAACTGATTTTGTTACTAAAGGAAAAGGGAAATTGACCTTGACCTTTACTCCCGAAAATGGCGAACCTCAAGTTCACGAAGTCTATAATTTTGAAAGCGATGGCGTGGCACAAGCAATGTACAATGTAGATTCTTCAATTTATGGCTTTGCCCGTTCTAGTTTTAATCAGGCTTTAGTTAAAGGATGGCCACTTTATTTATCTACAAAGAATACTATTTTAAAAGCTTACGATGGCCGTTTTAAAGATATTTTTCAGGAAGTTTTCGAAAACGAATATCAAGAAAAATTTAAAGCTGCAGGCATAACATACGAACACCGTTTAATTGACGATATGGTTGCGTGTGTGATGAAATGGAGTGGCGGCTTTGTTTGGGCGCTTAAAAACTATGATGGCGATGTACAATCTGACACCGTAGCTCAAGGATTTGGCTCATTAGGTTTAATGACTTCTGTTTTGGTTACACCCGATGGCAAAACGGTAGAAGCCGAAGCCGCTCACGGAACCGTAACACGTCATTACCGCGAACACCAAAAAGGCAAAGAAACATCTACTAACCCATTGGCATCTATTTTTGCTTGGACCAGAGGTTTAGAACATCGTGGTAAATTAGACAATAATCAAACCTTGGTTAATTTCTGCCACACGCTAGAAAAAGTTTGTATCAACACCGTTGAAGGTGGTGAAATGACTAAAGATTTAGCCCTTTTAGTTCATAAAGAAAATACCTCTTCTAAAGATTATTTAAATACCCAAGATTTTCTTGAAGCAATAAGATTAAATTTAGACAAGGCTTTGGCTTAATTAACTAAATATAAATTTAAATACAAAAGCGTCAATAAGAATTGACGCTTTTTTTATTATTTTTGATTGATGAACTATACTAAAACAACCGAGCAAGAATCTAATTACCATCATTTAGAACAAATGACTGTAAGCGATTTATTAACAAATATCAATTCCGAAGACAAAACGGTGCCTTTAGCTGTAGAAAAAGCGCTCCCACAAATTGCAATTTTAGTCACCAAAATTGTCGAAAAATTAAAATTAGGAGGACGCCTTTTTTATATTGGTGCCGGAACCAGCGGGCGCTTAGGAATTTTAGACGCATCAGAATGCCCCCCAACCTTTGGTGTGTCCCACAATTTGATAATCGGACTTATTGCCGGTGGCGATAGCGCCATCCGCAAAGCCGTAGAATTTGCCGAAGACGACCCTTTACAAGCTTGGAAAGATTTAGAGCAATTCAATATCAATCAAAAAGATGTCGTTATCGGTTTGGCAGCTTCGGGAACAACTCCTTATGTTTTGGGCGCTATTAAACAAGCCAATCACAATCATATCCTTACCGGATGTATTACTTGCAACACCCAAAGTCCGCTAGCAAAATTGGCTCAGTTTCCTGTTGAAGTGGTAGTCGGACCAGAGTTTGTAACCGGAAGTTCACGGATGAAAGCCGGCACTGCACAAAAACTCATTTTAAATATGATTTC
>JAVHOP010000090.1:0-17753 GCA_036170135.1 Flavobacteriaceae bacterium
TAAAAATAGTTTTTATAATTGTAATTATAATGTATATTTGCAACCCAAAATAATAACCATTAAGGAACATATGAAAGGAGGTGATAAATCATGTTAATTATTCCAATAAAAGACGGAGAAAACATAGATAGAGCTTTAAAACGTTTTAAACGAAAATTTGATAGCACTAAAGTGATGAAAGATTTGCGCGATCGCAAACAATTTACAAAACCTTCTGTTTCAAATAGAGCGCAAAAAATTAAAGCGACTTACGTTCAAAGAAAAAAAACTTCTGAAGAACAAGCATAATTTTTAAAATTATAATAATAAACCGTTAGTTTAATAAAGCATAATTTGTAACTTTGTTAACTAACGGTTTTTTTCATGTCAATTACTTCGTTTGTTAATTACATTGCTTTAGAAAAGAATCAATCGCCACTAACGGTTAAGGCTTATCGCAACGATTTAGAAAATTTTTCAGCATTTTGCTTGGCTAATTTTGATTCGCAAAACATTGAACAGGTTTCTTATGGTGAAATCCGATCTTGGATTGTTGATTTAGTCACCAAAAAAAATAGCAATAGTTCAATAAATAGAAAAATAAGTTCGCTGCAATCTTATTATAAGTTTTTGCTTAAAACAAAAACTATAAGTATTAATCCGCTATTAAAACACAAACCACTTAAAAAGGAAAAGAAATTACAAGTCCCTTTTTCTGAAAAGGAAATGGCAGAAGTTATAGATAGCTTAAAAGACTTAGATGATTTTTTAAATGTTCGTAACAAACTAATGATTGAGATGTTTTATGGAACAGGCATGAGGCGAAATGAACTCATAAATGTAAAGTTAAAGGATGTTGATTTAGAAAGTAAAGTCATTAAGGTTTTAGGAAAACGCAACAAAGAACGCTATATTCCGTTATTGAGTTTTGTAATTAAAAGTATCAAAATCTACACTTTAAAAAGGGTAGAAATAAAAACAGAATCAGAAAATTTATTTATTACAGATAAAGGAAAAAATATATACGATTCACTTGTATATCGCGTAATTAATACCTATTTTAGTGCAGTATCTTCAAAGGTAAAAAAGAGTCCGCATATTATTAGGCATTCTTTTGCAACCCATTTATTAAATGAAGGTGCCGATTTAAATGCTATTAAAGAATTATTAGGACATGCCAGTTTGGCATCAACACAAGTTTACACTAGCAGCAGCTTAAATAAAATAAAGGAAGTATATAACCAAGCACATCCCAGAAGTGCTAAAAACTAGAAAATTATGAAAGTATTTATTCAATCAGTTAATTTCAATGCCGACAAAGAATTAGTTAAATTTGTTGAAGATCGCGTTAATACCTTAGAAAAATTTCATGATAAGATAATAAATGCCGAAGTTTTTTTAAAAGTACAGAAGACAAGTGAGAAAGAAAACAAGATTGCAGAAATAAGAATTAGTATTCCTGGAGATGATTTAATGGTTAAGAAACAGGCTAAACACCTCGAAGAAGCTGTAAATATGGCTTTAGAAACCTTAAAAAGACAGCTCAAAAAAAACAAAGAAAAAATAACTAAAATAAATAGCTAAAAAAAAGCAGAAAAAGTTTTGCATAAAAAATAAAACTTTATACATTTGCAGACCGTTAGAAATAGCGGTTTTGTTTTTTTTAAAAGCCGATGTAGCTCAGCTGGCTAGAGCAGCTGATTTGTAATCAGCAGGTCGTGGGTTCGAGTCCCTCGATCGGCTCAAATTAAAGCAGGAATGACAAAAGTCTTAAAATTAGTTTTAAAATTTTTGTTAGAGGATGAGTCCTGAAAAAATGGGATAACTAGAGCTTTGGTTCTAGGAAGTCCCTTTATTGATTCTGTTCTTTGAAAAAATGGTGAGATACTCAAGTGGCCAACGAGGGCAGACTGTAAATCTGCTGCGCAAGCTTCGAAGGTTCGAATCCTTCTCTCACCACATTTCAAATAAAGATTTGAAAGCGGAAATAAAAAGAATAAAAATGCGGGAGTAGCTCAGTTGGTAGAGCGTCAGCCTTCCAAGCTGAATGTCGCCGGTTCGAACCCGGTCTCCCGCTCTTATTAATCTTTAAAGCCGGTGTGGCTCAGGGGTAGAGCGTTTCCTTGGTAAGGAAAAGGTCACGGGTTCAATTCCCGTCGCTGGCTCTTTTAAGATTAAAAATTATAATAAAAAATAAAACACTATAACACTAATTAATAACTAAGATTTAAATTCAATAATCATGGCAAAAGCAAATTTTGATCGTTCAAAACCACATTTAAACATTGGTACAATTGGACACGTTGATCACGGTAAAACAACTTTAACTGCTGCTATTACAATGGTATTAGCAAAAAAAGGTTTTTGTGAAATTAAAAACTTTGATCAAATTGATAATGCCCCTGAAGAAAAAGAAAGAGGGATAACTATTAATACGGCTCACGTAGAATACGCAACTGCTAATCGTCACTATGCACACGTTGACTGTCCAGGACACGCCGATTACGTTAAGAACATGGTAACTGGTGCTGCTCAAATGGACGGTGCTATTATTGTTGTTGCTGCAACTGATGGACCAATGCCACAAACTCGTGAACACATTCTTTTAGGTCGCCAAGTTGGTATTCCAAGATTAGTTGTATTTATGAATAAAGTAGATATGGTAGATGATGAAGAACTACTTGAATTAGTAGAAATGGAAATCAGAGAATTGCTTTCTTTCTATGACTATGATGGTGATAATACTCCTGTTATTTTAGGCTCAGCATTAGGAGCACTTAACGGCGAACCAAAATGGGAAGCTAAAGTTGAAGAATTAATGGAAGCCGTTGATAAATGGATTGAATTACCAGTTAGAGATATCGAAAAACCATTTTTAATGCCTATTGAAGACGTATTCTCAATTACAGGTCGTGGAACCGTAGCTACAGGTCGTATTGAAACAGGTATTGCTAACACAGGTGATGTTGTTGATATCATCGGTATGGGTGCCGAAAAATTAACATCTACAATTACTGGAGTTGAAATGTTCCGCAAAATATTAGATAGAGGAGAAGCAGGAGATAATGTTGGTCTATTATTAAGAGGTATCGCAAAAGAAGATATTAAAAGAGGTATGGTAATTTGCAAACCAAAATCTGTAACACCTCACGATCACTTTAAGGCTGAAGTTTATATCCTTAAAAAAGAAGAAGGTGGTCGTCATACACCATTCCATAACAACTATCGTCCACAATTTTATGTTCGTACAACCGATGTAACTGGAACTATTCAGTTACCCGCAGGTGTAGAAATGGTAATGCCTGGCGACAACTTAACAATTGAAGTTCAATTACACCAAGCTATAGCCATGAATGTCGGTTTAAGATTTGCTATTCGTGAAGGTGGTAGAACGGTAGGTGCTGGTCAAGTTACTCAAATACTTTAAATAATTATTTTACAAGGTGCTTAATCTCTAAATAAGAGAAAGGCACCTTGTCTTTATGGATTTGCAGATGTAAGTTCAACCCGAAAACGGTCGGGAGTTAGTGTAAAACCTTAAACGGGTGTAGCTCAGTTGGTAGAGCACTGGTCTCCAAAACCAGGTGTCGGGAGTTCGAGTCTCTCCTCCCGTGCAAATGGATAAAAATATGAATATTATAAATTATATTGTAGAATCTTTCAAAGAATTACAAACAAGGGTTACTTGGTTATCTTGGGCTGAGGCTCAAAAATCAACGCTTGTTGTAGCTGTATTTACAGTTGTCTTTGCAGTAGTTATCTTTTTAGCTGATAAATTCTTTCAGTTCGGTTTAGATAAATATTTTAGTATTTTTAATTAAATCAAATGGCAGAATCTATTAAAAATTGGTACGTAATTAGAGCTATAGGCGGACAAGAAAATAAGGTAAAAACTTATATTGAGAACGAAATAACGAGGCTTGGCTTAACTGATTATGTAGAACAAGTAATTGTACCTACCGAAAAGGTAATTCAAATAAGAAACGGAAAAAAAATTCATAAAGAACGCGTTTATTTTCCCGGATATATAATGATACAAGCCAATTTGAGCGGAGAACTACCACATGTTATTCAATCTGTTACAGGTGTTATTGGTTTTTTAGGAGCAAAAAAAGGAGGAGACCCGGTACCCATGCGAAATTACGAAGTTAATAGAATGTTGGGTAAAGTAGATGAGTTATCAATTCAAACTGATAGTATTTCGATTCCATTTATTATTGGAGAAACTGTTAAAGTAGTTGATGGTCCATTTAATGGATTTGATGGTAGTATTGAAAAAATAAATGAAGAAAAACGCAAACTTGAGGTAATGGTTAAAATTTTCGGTAGAAAAACACCGTTAGAATTAAGTTATATGCAAGTAGAAAAAATATCATAACTGTTACGCATAAATAAATATTAATTTTTTGAGTGCTTCCACACTCTAAAAAATTTAACTAAAGTTTTAAACATGGCAAAAGAAATTAGTAAAGTTGTAAAATTACAAGTGCGTGGAGGTGCAGCAAATCCTTCGCCACCAGTAGGTCCAGCTTTAGGTGCAGCCGGAGTAAATATCATGGAGTTTTGCAAACAATTTAATGCAAGAACTCAAGATAAACCAGGTAAATTATTACCTGTTGCAATTACTGTATATGTAGATAAATCATTTGAGTTTGTAATTAAAACACCACCAGCAGCAGTACAATTATTAGAAGCTGCTAAAGTAAAAAGTGGCTCAGGTGAACCTAATAGAAAAAAAGTTGCTTCGGTAACTTGGGATCAAATTAGAACAATTGCAGAAGATAAAATGGTTGATTTAAACGCATTTAAAATTGAGTCTGCTATGAAAATGATTGCAGGTACTGCTCGTTCTATGGGATTAACCGTTAAGGGGAATGCTCCTGCTTAAACTAAATAACATTTATTAAAATGGCAAAATTATTTAAAAAGCAAAAAGAGGCTAAAGCTAAAATTGAAGCTAATAAGCTTTATACTTTAGAAGAAGGTTCTGCTTTAGTAAAAGAAATAACCAATGTAAATTTTGATGCCTCTGTAGAATTAGCAGTTCGTTTAGGTGTAGACCCTAGAAAAGCCAATCAAATGATTAGAGGTGTGGTTACATTACCTCACGGAACGGGTAAAGATGTTAGAGTTTTAGCACTTGTTACACCAGATAAAGAAGCAGAAGCTAAAGAAGCAGGCGCAGATTACATAGGTTTAGATGATTACCTTCAAAAAATTAAAGAAGGATGGACTGATGTTGATGTAATTATAACCATGCCTAGTGTTATGGGAAAATTAGGCCCTTTGGGTAGAATTTTAGGACCTAGAGGTTTAATGCCTAACCCAAAAACAGGTACGGTTACAATGAACATTGGGAAAGCAGTTGAAGAAGTTAAAGCTGGTAAAATTGATTTTAAAGTAGATAAAACAGGTATTGTTCATGCTGCCATAGGAAAAGTTTCCTTTGATGCATCTAAAATTAGAGACAATGCTAGCGAATTAATTCATACTTTAATAAAGTTAAAACCAACAACAGCTAAAGGAACTTATATTAAGAGTATTTATCTTTCAAGTACCATGAGTCCTGGTATCGCAATTGAAAATAAATTGGTTTAACGTTAAGCAGTAATTATTATGACAAGAGAAGAAAAAGCACAAGTTATTGATAACTTAACAGAGACCTTAGCTCAAACAAATATTATTTATTTAGCTGATATTTCGGGATTAAATGCACTAGCAACATCTAATTTAAGAAGGGCTTGCTTTAAAGCCAATGTTAAGTTAGCCGTTGTTAAAAATACATTGCTAAGTAAAGCAATGGAGAAATCTGATAAAGATTTTGGCGAATTACCAAGCACTTTAAAAGGAAATACTTCATTAATGTTATCGGAGGTTAGCAATAGCCCTGCTAAAATTATTAAAGATTTCCGCAAAAAATCAATGATTCCTTTATTAAAAGGCGCTTATATTGACGAAGCAATTTTTATAGGAGATGATCAATTAGATACTTTAGTATCAATTAAATCTAAAGAACAATTAATTGGTGAAATTATTGGATTATTACAATCGCCTGCTAAAAATGTTATTTCAGCATTGCAATCGGGTAGTAATAAACTGACTGGTATTTTGAAAACATTATCAGAAAAATAAATTTTAAGCACAAAAACTAATATATTTAAAAATTTAAAAACAACAAAAAATGGCAGATTTAAAAGCATTCGCAGAACAATTGGTTAACCTAACTGTAAAAGAAGTTAATGAGTTGGCAAATATTTTAAAAAACGATTATGGTATTGAACCAGCAGCAGCAGCGGTTGCAGTAGCCGGACCAGCAGCAGCAGCAACAGAAGAAGCAGAAGCTCAAACAGAATTCACAGTAGTTCTTAAAGCAGCAGGCGCTTCTAAGTTAGCAGTTGTTAAATTGGTTAAAGAATTAACTGGTTTAGGTTTAAAAGAAGCTAAAGCATTAGTAGACGAAGCACCAAGCAATGTTAAAGAAGGCATCTCAAAAGATGAAGCTGAAGCGCTTAAAAAATCTTTAGAAGAAGCAGGAGCTGAAGTTGAGCTTAAATAAGCTTTAAATAGCTTAATCAGTTTAGGTTTAGGTCTTTGAATTTACATTCATAGACCTAAACCATTTTGCGTATATAATCGTAAATAAATTTATAACAGATTTTAAACTCTAAATTTTTCTCCATTGGCAACGAAAAATAGTTCAAACAGATTAAGTTTCGCATCAGCAAAATCAGTAACCGAATATCCAGATTTCTTAGAGATTCAAGTTAAATCTTTTCAAGATTTCTTTCAGTTAGAGACTAAAGCCGATGAACGAGGCAACGAAGGTTTATACAAGACTTTCACCGACAACTTTCCAATAACTGATACCCGAAATAATTTTGTATTAGAATTTTTAGACTACTTTGTAGATCCTCCTAGATACTCTATCCAAGAATGTATAGAACGCGGTTTAACGCATAGTGTTCCATTAAAAGCAAGACTAAAATTATTTTGTACCGACCCAGAACACGAAGACTTTGAAACCATAGTACAAGATGTCTTTCTAGGTACAATTCCGTATATGACCCAAAGTGGTACCTTTGTAATAAATGGGGCAGAACGTGTGGTAGTATCGCAATTACACCGTTCACCAGGCGTATTTTTTGGTCAGTCATTCCACGCAAACGGAACTAAATTATATTCAGCTCGAGTCATTCCTTTTAAAGGCTCTTGGATTGAGTTTGCAACCGATATCAATCAAGTGATGTACGCTTATATTGATAGAAAGAAAAAATTACCAGTTACAACTTTGTTTAGAGCTATTGGTTTTGAACGTGATAAAGATATTCTCGAAATATTCGACCTTGCCGAAGAAATTAAAGTGTCTAAAACAGGTCTTAAAAAAGTTTTGGGACGCAAATTAGCCGCAAGAGTTTTAAGAACTTGGTACGAAGATTTTGTCGATGAAGATACGGGAGAAGTTGTTTCTATTGAGCGTAATGAAATTATTTTTGATAGAGATACCATTCTTGAAAAAGAACACGTTGATAAAATTGTCGATTCTGGAGTTAAAACAATCTTACTTCATAAAGAAGATAATGAAATAGGCGATTATGCAATTATTCATAACACTTTACAAAAAGATCCTACAAATTCCGAAAAAGAAGCTGTAGAATATATTTATCGTCAATTACGAAATGCTGAACCACCAGATTATGAAACCGCTAAAGGTATCATAAATAAATTATTCTTTTCTGAGCAACGTTATAATTTAGGAGATGTAGGGCGTTACAGGATGAATAAAAAGTTGGAACTTAATGTTGATATGGACATTAAAATCTTAACCAAATTAGACATTATTACCATCATAAAATATCTTATAGAATTAATTAATTCTAAAGCCGAAGTTGATGATATTGACCATTTGTCAAACCGTCGTGTTCGTACAGTTGGTGAACAAATGGCAGGACAATTTGGTGTGGGTTTATCTCGTATGGCTAGAACCATCCGCGAGAGAATGAACGTTAGAGATAACGAAGTTTTTACACCTCTTGATTTGATTAATGCTAAAACATTATCATCGGTAATCAACTCATTCTTTGGTACAAACCAATTATCTCAGTTTATGGATCAAACCAATCCATTAGCCGAAATTACACATAAACGACGTTTATCTGCTCTAGGACCAGGAGGTCTATCTAGAGAAAGAGCCGGATTTGAGGTGCGCGACGTTCACTTTACACATTATGGTCGTTTGTGTCCGATTGAAACACCCGAAGGTCCAAATATTGGATTGATTTCATCTTTGGCTGTTTATGCAAAAGTTAATAATCTGGGCTTTATAGAAACACCTTATCACGTTGTAAAACAAGGTGTTGTTGATAAAACTAAAGAACCTATTTATTTGAGTGCCGAAGAAGAAGAAGGTAAAAAAATTGCCCAATCTAATTTAGAGTTAGATGAAAAAGGTCATATTATTTTAGAAAAAGTTGTAGCCAGAGAAGGTGGCGATTTTCCTGTAATTCCATCAAATGATGTTGATTATATGGACGTTTCACCAAATCAAATCTCTTCAATTTCAGCATCTTTAATTCCGTTCTTAGAACACGATGACGCTAACCGTGCCTTAATGGGATCAAACATGATGCGTCAAGCCGTGCCTTTAATGAAACCAGAAGCGCCAATAGTTGGTACAGGTTTAGAAAGACGTGTTGCAAAAGATTCAAGAATCTTAATTAATGCCGAAGGTAAAGGTGTTGTTGAATATGTTGATGCAAGAGAAATTACCATAAAATACGACAGAACCGAAAATGAACGTATGGTAGGTTTTGATAGCGATTCTAAAACATACAACTTAATTAAATTTAGAAAAACTAATCAAGGGACTTCTATCAACTTGAAACCAATTGTTAAAAAAGGTGATATTGTTGAATTAGGACAAGTACTTTGCGAAGGTTATGCTACTCAAAACGGCGAATTAGCCTTAGGTAGAAATATGAAAGTAGCCTTTATGCCTTGGAAAGGATATAATTTTGAGGATGCTATCGTAATTTCTGAACGCGTTGTGAGAGAAGATATATTTACTTCAATTCATATTGATGAATATTCTTTAGAAGTTAGAGATACCAAATTAGGAGCAGAAGAATTGACAAACGATATTCCGAATGTCAGTGAAGAAGCAACCAAAGACCTTGATGAAAATGGTATGATTAGAATAGGTGCCGAGGTAAATCCAGGCGATATCTTAATCGGAAAAATTACACCAAAAGGCGAATCAGATCCAACTCCTGAAGAAAAATTATTACGCGCTATTTTTGGTGATAAAGCAGGTGATGTAAAAGATGCTTCACTAAAAGCTTCGCCATCATTACACGGTGTGGTTATCGATAAAAAATTGTTTCAACGTACCGTTAAAGATAAACGCAAACGCTCTCAAGAAAAAGATGAATTGCTTGCCTTAGAAGGTAGTTATAATTCTAGATTCGAAGATCTTAAAACTAAAGTAATAGATAAATTATTTTTACTTGTAAACGGCAAAACATCTCAAGGTGTTCAAAACGATTTGGGCGAAGAAATTCTGCCTAAAGGTAAAAAATTCACTTTAAAAATGTTAAATATTGTAGAAGACTATACCCATTTAACAAAAGGTGTTTGGACAACCGATCAAGATCTTAATTTACTCATCAGCGAATTGATTCATAATTATAAAATAAAAGTGAACGACTTACAAGGAATGTTGCGAAGAGAAAAATTCGCTATTTCTGTAGGAGATGAGTTGCCAGCAGGTATTATTAAATTAGCCAAAGTTTATATCGCTAAAAAACGCAAGTTAAAAGTTGGTGATAAAATGGCAGGACGTCACGGTAATAAAGGTATTGTTGCTCGTATTGTAAGAGCCGAAGATATGCCTTTCTTAGAAGATGGAACGCCAGTTGATATTGTTTTAAATCCACTTGGTGTACCTTCTCGTATGAATATCGGTCAGATTTATGAAACCGTATTAGGATGGGCTGGTCAAAAGCTTGGACAAACTTATGCAACACCAATTTTTGATGGGGCTACTTTAGAACAAATTATAGAACTGACAAACGAAGCAGGCGTTCCAATTTATGGACATACCTATTTATATGATGGTGGTACAGGCGAACGTTTTGACCAAGCTGCAACTGTTGGCGTTATTTATATGATAAAATTAGGTCATATGATTGACGATAAAATGCACGCGCGTTCTATAGGTCCATACTCTCTAATTACACAACAACCGCTTGGTGGTAAAGCACAAATGGGTGGTCAACGTCTTGGAGAAATGGAAGTTTGGGCACTAGAAGCCTACGGTGCATCGGCAACATTAAGAGAAATGCTTACCGTAAAATCGGATGATGTTATGGGTAGAGCAAAAACTTATGAAGCCATTGTTAAAGGTGACACCATGCCAGAACCAGGTTTACCTGAATCCTTTAACGTGTTAATGCACGAATTAAAAGGTTTAGGTTTAGACATAAGGTTAGAAGAGTAATAACATACAGTTACCGCCACTTTTTGGTGGCGGTATTAATAAAAATAGTTTAATTTGATTCCATTATTATGGCAAGACAAACCGAAAAATACACTGTAAAAAAATTTAATAAAATTACCATAGGATTAGCTTCTCCACAATCTATTCTCAATGTTTCAAGAGGCGAGGTTCTTAAACCAGAAACAATTAATTATCGCACACACAAACCTGAACGCGATGGTTTATTTTGCGAACGGATTTTTGGGCCAATTAAAGATTATGAATGTGCCTGCGGAAAATACAAACGTATTCGATACAAAGGTATTGTTTGTGATCGTTGCGGTGTTGAAGTGACCGAAAAGAAAGTACGTAGAGACCGCGTAGGTCATATCAATTTAGTGGTTCCCGTTGCTCATATTTGGTATTTTAGATCTTTGCCAAATAAAATGGGTTACCTTTTAGGGTTACCATCTAAGAAATTAGATATGATTATATATTACGAAAGATATGTAGTTATTCAACCAGGTGGTGCTAAAAACGCCGAAGGAGAACCCTTAAAAAGATTAGATTTTCTTACCGAAGAAGAATATTTAGATATTCTTGATACCATTTCTCAAGATAATCAATACCTTGATGATAATGATCCTAATAAATTTATTGCTAAAATGGGTGCAGAATGCTTGTACGATTTGTTAGCAAGAATTGATTTAAATGATTTATCTTATGAATTGCGTCACAGAGCAAATACCGAAACGTCTAAACAACGTAAAACGGAAGCTTTAAAACGATTAAAAGTAGTTGAAGCTTTTAAAGAATCTAAAAGCAATAGAGAAAATAATCCTGAATGGATGGTGATGAAAGTCATTCCGGTTATTCCACCAGAATTACGCCCTTTAGTACCACTAGATGGTGGTAGGTTTGCTACATCTGATTTAAATGATTTATATCGTCGTGTAATTATCAGAAATAACCGTTTGAAAAGATTGATTGAAATTAAAGCGCCTGAAGTTATCTTGCGTAATGAAAAACGTATGTTACAAGAATCGGTAGATTCATTGTTTGACAATACTAGAAAATCATCTGCAGTAAAAACCGATTCAAATAGACCTCTTAAATCTTTATCAGATTCATTAAAAGGAAAACAAGGCCGCTTCCGTCAAAATCTACTTGGTAAACGTGTCGATTATTCAGCACGTTCTGTAATTGTTGTCGGACCAACTCTAAAAATGTATGAATGCGGTATCCCTAAAGATATGGCAGCCGAATTATACAAACCTTTTGTTATCAGAAAATTAATTGAAAGAGGTATTGTTAAAACTGTAAAATCTGCTAAAAAAATAATCGATAAAAAAGAACCTGTAGTTTGGGATATTTTAGAAAATGTTATTAAAGGGCATCCCGTTTTATTAAACCGAGCCCCAACCTTACACCGTTTAGGTATTCAAGCTTTTCAACCAAAATTGATTGAAGGTAAAGCCATACAATTACATCCGCTCGCTTGTACGGCATTTAACGCCGACTTTGATGGCGACCAAATGGCAGTTCATTTACCACTTGGACCAGAAGCTGTTCTAGAAGCGCAATTATTGATGTTAGCATCTTTAAATATTTTAAATCCTGCTAATGGTCAACCAATTACAGTACCATCGCAAGATATGGTGCTCGGGTTATATTATATGACTAAAGAGCGTATTTCTACACCTGAAGTTAAAATAAAAGGGGAAGGCACAATATTTTATTCTCCAGAAGAATTGACCATAGCTTTTAATGAAAAAGCTGTTGATTTAAATGCAAGGGTTACGGTTAGAACAAAAGATTTAAACGAAAATGGCGAATTAGTTACAAAGCTAATTAAAACAACCGTTGGTCGTGTGCTGTTTAACGAAGTCGTACCAAAAGCAGTTGGTTATATCAATGAAGTTTTGACTAAAAAATCGCTGAGAGAGATTATTGGTAAAGTTTTAAAATTAACCGATGTACCAACTACCGGCAGCTTTTTAGACGATATTAAAGATATGGGATATTATTTCGCTTTTAGAGGCGGATTGTCTTTCAGCTTAGGCGATATTATTATTCCCGAAGAAAAACCTGCCATGATTGCGGCTTCTAACAAGCAAGTAGAAAATATTATGGCAAACTATAATATGGGTATGCTTACCAATAATGAACGTTATAACCAAATTATTGATGTTTGGACATCAACAAACGTTCGTTTAACTGAGCTTGCTATGAAACGCATTAGAGAAGATAAACAGGGCTTTAACTCAGTTTATATGATGCTTGATTCTGGAGCTCGTGGTTCTAAAGAACAGATCCGTCAGTTAACCGGTATGCGTGGTTTGATGGCTAAACCTAAAAAATCAACCTCTGGTGGAGGTGAAATTATTGAAAATCCAATTTTATCGAACTTTAAAGAAGGACTTTCAATTCTTGAATACTTTATTTCAACCCACGGTGCTCGTAAAGGTCTTGCCGATACCGCTTTAAAAACTGCCGATGCCGGTTATTTAACACGTCGTTTGGTTGATGTCTCACAAGATGTGATTATTAATGAAGTTGATTGTGGCACTTTGCGTGGATTAGAAGTAAGCGCTTTAAAGAAAAATGATGAAGTTGTTGAATCACTTGCCGAACGTATTGTTGGTCGTGTTTCTTTACATGACGTAATCAATCCATTAAACAAAGATATGATTATTAAAGCGGGTGAAGTTGTTACTGACGAAATTGCAGAAACAATTGAAAATTCGCCTATCGATAGCATTGAAGTTCGTACTGCATTAACTTGCGAAGCGAAACATGGTATTTGTGCTAAATGCTATGGTTATAGTCTTTCTACAAGAAGTATGGTTCAACTTGGCGAAGCTGTTGGTGTAGTTGCAGCACAGTCTATCGGTGAACCAGGAACGCAATTAACTTTGCGTACTTTCCACGCTGGTGGTATTGCAGGTAATATTTCTGAAGATAATAAAATTATCGCAAAATTTGATGGTAATATCGAAATTGAAGATTTAAAAACAGTTGAAGGTGTAAATAGCGAAGGCAAACGTATTGAAACCGTTATCTCTAGAACATCCGAATTAAAAGTTTATGATAAGAAAACTGAAATTCTTTTAAGTACGCACAACTTACCTTATGGTTCCGAAATATTTGTTGCCGGACAAAAATCGGTTAAGAAAGGCGATATAATTTGTCAATGGGATCCATATAATGGGGTTATTGTATCAGAATTTAAAGGAAAAATAGCTTTCGAAAATATTGAACAAGGTGTATCATACCAAATTGAGATTGATGAACAAACTGGTTTCCAAGAAAAAGTTATTTCTGAATCTAAAAATAAAAAAGTAATTCCTACTTTATTGATTCAAGACACTAAAGGAAATACCTTACGTTCATACAGTTTGCCAGTTGGAGCACACTTAATGGTAGAAGAAGGTACAAAAATAGAAGCTGGTAAAACGTTAGTTAAAATTCCTCGTAAATCAGCCAAAGCAGGTGATATCACTGGTGGTTTGCCAAGAGTAACCGAGTTATTCGAAGCGCGTAACCCTTCTAATCCTGCTGTAGTTTCGGCTGTTGATGGCGTGGTTTCTTTTGGTAAAATTAAACGTGGTAATCGTGAGATTATTGTTGAGTCTAAAGCTGGTGAAGTTAGAAAATACTTAGTAAAATTATCTAACCAAATTTTGGTTCAAGAAAATGATTATATCAAAGCTGGTATGCCACTTTCTGACGGTTCGATTACACCTAAAGATATTTTAGATATCCAAGGTCCTTCAAAAGTTCAAGAATATATCGTCAATGAAATTCAAGAAGTTTATAGACTTCAAGGGGTGAAAATTAACGACAAACACTTTGAAGTAATTGTGAGACAGATGATGTTAAAAGTGAATATTATCGATACTGGAGATACATTATTCTTAGAAAATCAATTGGTTCATAAAAATGACTTTATCGAAGAAAATGACAACATTTACGGAAAGAAAGTGATTACAAATGCTGGAGATTCTCTAAATTTAAAAGAAGGCATGATTGTAACGGCACGTCAATTAAGAGATGAAAATTCGATTTTACGACGTGAAGATAAAGCGCTAGTTGAAGCTAGAGATGCTATTGCTGCAACTGCAGAGCCTATTTTACAAGGTATTACAAGAGCTTCGCTTCAAACTAAATCGTTTATTTCGGCTGCATCTTTCCAAGAAACAACAAAAGTTCTCAATGAAGCAGCTGTAAGTGGTAAAGAAGATTATTTAGATGGTCTAAAAGAAAATGTAATTGTAGGTAAACGTATTCCGGCAGGTACTGGTCTTCATATCTATGATAAAACTATTGTAGGCGCACTAGATGAAATGGAAAACGCTTTATAAATTTAATTAATATGGCTGACAAGAAAATAGAAAATCAACTGAATATCGAAATTGATGAAGCAATGGCCGATGGTACTTATGCTAATTTGGCAATCATCAATCACTCAGTTTCAGAATTTGTAGTCGATTTTATTAATGTCATGCCCGGAACGCCTAAATCTAAAGTAAAATCGCGCATTATTTTAACACCTCAGCACGCCAAGCGATTGGCAAAGGCTTTGGCTGAAAACGTGAGCAGATTTGAACAAACCCATGGCGAAATTAAAGATTATGAACAGCCTGCTATTCCTATGAATTTTGGACCGGCTGGCAAAGCATAAGTTATAAAAATCCCGCATTTAGCGGGATTTTTTTTGCAATAAATTGAACTTAAAGCAGCCTATTAATCCCAATAATTTTATATTTGCCCACTTAAAATTCAACTGCACATGAGATCCTATTTTATAATGCTATTAACAATCTGCTTTCAACCAGCATTTAGTCAAAACAATTCAAATAAAATTGAAATATTAGATTCAATAGTCATCAATGCAGCACGTATTGAAATGCCGTTTTCAAAAAATTCGCGAAATATTACCTTAATTACCAGTAAACAAATTAAAAATGAAGCTGCTACCAGCATCGTTCAATTGTTACAAAACGTGGCGGGTATAGATGTAAGACAACGGGGTATTGATGGGATGCAAGCCGATTTGTACATGCGCGGAGGTAGTTTTGATCAAACCTTATTATTAATTGATGGCATTTTGGTAGAAGATGCCCAAACAGGACATCATCTGTTAAACAGCTTACCAACAATTGAAAACATAGAGCGAATTGAAATTATTAAAGGTCCTGCTGCCCGTGTTTTTGGGCAGAATGCTTTTACAGGTGTTATCAATATCATCACTAAAAGTGCCACTGATAATCAATTGGATATTGCTGCCAGCACAGGCTCGTTTAATCACACGGCAATTGGTGCGCAAGTAAGCTCTAAAACAAATACGTATGCTCAAATTTTTCAATACAAGCGCAATACTTCGGCTGGTTACCGCTTTAATACTGATTTTAAAAATGACAATGCCTTTTACAAATTGAATTTTAAAGTGCTTAATTTGCCATTTCAAATTTTGGCAAATTATGGTTCGCGTAAATTTGGTGCGAATGGTTTTTACGCGAATCCAAATTATAAAGACCAATACGAAGAAACTCAGACCAGTTTAGTGGGGATAAATACGCATTTTAGCCGTAAAAACTATACTTTAAAATCAAATTTATACTGGAAACGAAACCAAGATATGTATGTGTTTTTAAGAGAAAATCCATCCTTTTTTCGAAATTTTCATATAACCAATAAAATTGGAGCATCGGTAAATGGTACTTTTAATTCACAAGTCGGAATCACAGGATTAGGTCTTGCAGTTTCAAAAAATTATATTATCAGCAATAATTTAGGGCCGCACGAGCGATTTATAGCAAACGCTTTTATTGAGCATCGGTTTAGCTTTGATGATGATAAAATTGACGTGACACCCGGTGTAGCCCTTAATTACTTTTCCGATTTTAAGTTTCACGTCTTTCCGGGAATTGATATAGGATATACTTTATCGCCCAAAATGCGTTTATATGGCAATATTGGTTATACTTATCGCATTCCTACTTATACCGATTTGTTTTATTCAGATCCGGCAACTAAGGGAAATATAAATCTAAAACCAGAATCGGCTTTTGCTCAGGAATTGGGCTTAAAATTCCACAGCGAAGCTTTTAGATTTGAGTTGACTTTGTTTAATCGAATTTCTAAAAATCTGATTGATTATGTCAAATATCAGCAAACCGATAAATGGCAAGCAAACAATTTGTTTCATGTTAATTCGTATGGTTTAGAGTTTAATACACAGTTTAATTTTAAATTTTTAAAACACGATCAGAATATTCAAATTGGTTATAATTATTTAAAAGACCAAATTAAACTGTCCGAAGTTCCTTTTTCTAGATATTCATTAAACAGCATCAAACATCAAGTAGTCAGTACTTTAAATGTAAAACTTTTTAAACATTTTTTCCATAGTATAACAGGTAGATTTGTTGAAAGACCTGATGGGACACATTATACGGTGGTCGATTCTCGGCTAAATCTCGATGTTGCGCAAATGTCTTTTTCGCTTATAGGGAACAACCTTTTTAATGCCAATTATTCAGAAACGAGTTTGGTGCCCATGCCAAAAGCCAATTTTTTAGGGCGTATGTCATACACTTTTAAATAGTTTGACTATTTTTATCGGATGAAAACATATTTTAAGACCGATTATTTAGATTTTTTTAAAAGTCTTGCTGCCAATAATCATAAAGATTGGTTTGATGCCAACAGAGATTCTTATTTAAAAAACGTTAAAGAACCTTTCACTTCTTTTGTGGAGTCACTTATTGTGGAAGCTTCAAAAATTGATGCCGAAATCAATATTACGCCTAAAGAGTCTATTATTAGAATTAATCGAGATGTGCGTTTTTCTAAAGATAAATCAGCTTATAAATTACAGATGTCGGCTATCATATCTAAATATGGAAAAAAAGTCAATACCTACCCGGGTTTATATATCGAACTAGGACCAGAAAAATTAGGTATTTATGGCGGACTTTATATGCCAACAACCCATGAACTTACAAAGGTTAGAGAAGCGATTTATAATAATTTTGAAGTATTTAACCAATTGGTTTCTAAAGATTCATTTAAAAATTATTTTGGTGAAATTAAAGGGATTAAAAACAAACGCATCGATAAAATATTTGCCGAAAAAATTATTTCACAACCTCTATTGCTAAACAAACAATGGTATTATATGGCGAGCCTTGATGCCGATTTGATAGTAAGTACGCAATTAATGCCAATCATAATAGAACATTTTAAGGCGATGAAAGACCTCAATGATTTTTTTAAAGAGGCTCTCTATAAATAA
>JAVHOP010000090.1:17853-56869 GCA_036170135.1 Flavobacteriaceae bacterium
AGTGAAAACCATTCAGGGATTATAACCCAACTTGCTGTAATCAATTTGATTGAAACAAATATAAGTATTGAAAAGACACTGTACGTTAAATAGATAAATTTTGCAAGCATATTTGATAGGAAGAAGTAAAGGGAGCGCAGACCCATAATGGCAAATATATTTGAACTGTAAATAATAAACGGATCGGTTGAAACTGCTATAATTGCAGGAATACTGTCTAGTGCAAAAAGAATGTCGGTAAGTTCAATAGTCAATAGGGCACCAAAGAGTGCCGTAAATATGGTTTTGCCATTAATCTTTGTGATAAATTTACCGCCATCTAATATTTTGCTAAATTTAAATAATTTCATGATACCTTTCGGTTCATCGGGTTCTACATGTTTGACTTCTTTTTTTAGCATTTTTATGGCTGTTAACAATAGAAAGAGCCCGAAAACAATTTTCATTCCCTCAATTTTATTTATCAAAAAAAGTCCGACACCTATTAAAATTGCCCGAAATATTATGGCACCAAGTATTCCAAAAAAAAGCAATTTGTGTTGATATTGAATGGGCGTTTTAAAAGCTGTAAAAATGATTGCAATTACAAATAAATTATCAACACTTAATGATAATTCAATAATATACCCAGTCATATATTTAACTACTGCTTGACTCGGATTAAGATTATCGATATTATCAATAAGTGAATTACTATAAAACCAATAGATAAATCCAGAAAATATTAAGGCATTAACCACAAAAAAAAGGGTCTCAAAAATTGCTTTTTTTACAGATGATGGTTGATTTTTTTTATGAAGGACATAAAAATCAATTATTAGGAGGATAAGTACATAAACTATTAAAATAATCCAAGGGATTGTAGTTATCATATTGTATTATATTTTTTTTGTGATTGCTTGTAATGGCAGGCAGTTTGCATAAACAACGTTCATTAAGATATCAAATGTAGCAAAAAATAGATTAGGGTTTAAAGATTTGATGAAGACTAACCAAACTTTTGCGCTCTTAAATTTAAAAACAAATTGCTAAATAAAAACAAAAACCCCTAAAAAGGGGTTTTTAAAGTTGTATTAAATTTTGTTAGTGAGTTGTGTAAAGACCTGATTTGTTAAATCATATTTAGATTAGATACTTTTTATCGATAAGATTTTAGTTTTTAACATCTAGTCCGTTTTCCCATTTACCAACAACCGAAGTAGCAACTGCATTGCCTAAAACATTGGTTGCACTTCTAAACATATCGCAAAAATGATCGATTGGTAAAATAAGCGCAATTCCTTCAATTGGAATATTAAACATTCCACTTGTAGCAGCAACAACTACCAGACTTGCTCGAGGCACTCCTGCAATACCTTTACTTGTGAGCATTAATACTAATAGCATCGTTAGTTGTGTTCCGATATCTAAATGAATGCCATAAGCTTGTGCAATAAACATGCTGGCAAAAGTCATATACATCATACTTCCGTCAAGATTAAAAGAATAACCTAGTGGCAACATAAATGAAACAATTTTGTCATTAACTCCAAAACGCTCTAATTCTTCTGTTAATTTAGGAAAAACAGCTTCACTACTTGTCGTTCCAAAAGCAATAATCAATGGGCTTACGATATGTTTTAATAAAGTTGTCATATGTTTTCTTAAGAATAGAAAACCAACTAATATTAATACAAACCACAAGGTAGAAATACCAACTAAAAAAGAACCGAAAAATTGGGCATAAGTTATCAGTAACTCGCTGATATTTCTAATGGCAAAAACACCGGCAATAGCGCCAAATACACCAAGTGGGGCAAACTTCATAACATAGTTTACCATTTTTAAAATAATGTGTGATGTTTTTTCTAAAGCCGATACGACTGGTTTTGTATAGTCGCCTAAAGATGCTGCTGCCAATCCAAAAAATATTGAAAAAATTACGATTTGTAAAATCTCATTTGTTGCCATAGCTTCAATGATGCTTTTAGGAATAATATGTTCTATAAAGTTTTGAGCCGAAAAGCTTTGTGTATTTTCTGTTACTGATGAGGCACTAGAAACATCTACATCTGTTAGGTTTAAACCTACACCTGGATGTAAATAGTTTACATAAAACATACCAATTAATAGCGAAATAAAAGATGCTGTAAAAAACCAAGCCAATGCTTTACCACCAATTCTTCCAACTGATTTAACATCGCCTAATTTTGCAATACCTACAACAAGTGTGGTAAATACCAATGGAGAAATAATCATTTGCACAAGTCTTATAAAAATAGTTGCAAGCATTTTAAGATAACCACTAAATTCTTTAGCACTAACAACTTCGTAATTATTGTGTACATAAATTCCTAAAAGAGCGCCTAATAACATCGCTATTAAAATTTGTACAGTTAGATTTTTAAAAATAGATGGTTTTGCTTCTGAAGTCGTTTTCATATATTGTAATTATTATAAAATGAGATGTTTAAACTCTTAAAGAGTTATTGTTGTACGATATTTGTTAACTGTTTTGTATATTACTTGAACTGAGTAAATGTATCAAAATATTTTTATTTTTTACTGATATAGAATCAACTAATAAGTGCAAAATAAGGTTTAAAATTAGTGAAAAATAATTAAGGTAATTTAGTGCCCGAAGCCGTGTAGATTTTAAACCATTGTTCTAAATTTAAGTCTACCTCAAAAGCTTGAATGGCAGCTTTTATTCGGGCTATATTTTGTGTGCCAATAATGGGAATAATTTGTGATGGATGCTGCAACAACCAAGCATAAACAAGCGTATCAATGCCGATATTTAAATCGTTTGAAATATAAGTTAAAACCTGATTTAAATTTAAATCTGATTTAGTTTTAGGATTAAAAATTTTACCGCCTGCCATTGGAGACCACGCCATCGGTTTTATTTGATGTTGTAATAAATGTTCAATTGTACCATCTTTAAAATGTTGTAAGGCTAAAGGCGAAATTTCGATTTGATTGGTAACCAAAGGCTCCTTAGTATATTTATTCAACATATTGAATTGTTGAGGTGAAAAATTTGAAACGCCAAAATGCAACACTTTGCCTTCTTTTCTTAGAATGTTAAAAGTTTCGGCAACACTTTCAGGATTAAAATACGGCGAAGGTCGGTGTAGCAATAAACAATCGATGTAATTGGTATTAAAGTTTTTAAGTGATTGATTTACTGAATTGATGATGTGATTTGCTGAGTAATCGTAATATTTTAATTGGCGATTTGGGTATTTATCCGACAAGAGTTTAATACCGCATTTAGTAATGAGTTTTATTTTATGGCGGATGGTTTTATCTGCCTTTAAAACCTTCCCAAACAACACTTCACAATCGTAATTTCCATAAATATCGGCGTGGTCAAAGGTATTGATGCCAAGTGTTAAACAGTTATTAGTTAAGGCTTGAAGTTGTAGTGTGGTGAGATTCCAATCTTTTAAACGCCAATGCCCGTGAACCAATCGTGAGATTTCAAAATTAGGGGCAAGTGTAACAAGTGGTATCGACATATCGAGATTTTTTAACTAAATGCTACAAAATTAAGGTTTATTTATCCGAAAGTGGTTTTGAAAAAGATAAATCATTTTTGCGGATTAATCTAAAATTGGACGTCTAAAATTTAATAAGCACTAATTAATAATCACTTTTTTAACACTTGTTTGCTTATTGGTGGAAATTTTAAGCATGTAAAATCCTTTTGGTAAATTAGAAATAGCTTGCTTATTAGTCGTCATTTTTTGATGATAAATCAATTGTCCTCCAATATTATAAAGTGTTAAATCTGCTTGATTTTCATTATCTAAAACTACATTAACGCTATGATTATTAGAAGGATTTGGGTAAACCTCAAAACCAGTTGTATTATATTTTGCAACCGCTAATGTACCCCAAGTATCTTGCGCTTGCATGCCACCCCAAATGCGCGTTGCAAAAGCCGGATTATCGATAAATGGATTGCGATTGCCTTGCCTTGTAATACTAACAGGATTGCGTTGTAATTCAACATCAGAAACGGGGTCTTCGGCATTCCATTGTAAAAATAAATCTACCATTTTGGTATCGGTACTGTTTACAGTTCCAATTCCTGCATTGATAGGCCAGCATCTGGCTTGTGCTTGAGAAGTGCCATTGCCGTTGTATCGAATATACATATACATAATAATGCGTGCCACATCGCCTTTCCATTCGTCTCCAGGATACCAACCACCATTGCTAGTACCAGAATTGCCAGTACCTGCAGCAAATTTTAAATTGCCTCGTGCGGCATTCCATTGTACATCACTTGCTCGTAAATTGTGTAAGTCGGTTCCAGGTCCAGGAGTTTGTTCATCTAAAGCCGGAATACCTAATGATTTTGCAAAAACGTGTTCGCGATTCCATTGACCATTATTCCCACCGTGATTATTAATACCTCGTTCGCGATCATTTTGTACATTTCCATCGGTTCCATTTTCCCAACCGTATATTAATAAAACTTGAGTATTATCCATAGGATTAACGTCAGCATCTTGTATTGCAGGCCACCCATAAGAAATCAACATGGTATGTGTTGTAGTTACTTTATTTGCTAGTTCCGTCATTAATGCAGTTCCGGTTAAGGAGATATTAACATCGTTATAATACGCCGGCATTTGGGCTATTAAAAGCTGACTGACAATAAGGAAGATGAGAAGTAATTTTTTTTTCATAAGCATTAGGCGATGCGTTCTAATAAAGCCATATAAAATCCGTCAAAACCAGTTTTATGCGGACTCACACGTTGTTCTTTTAAGAGTTTAAAGTTAATATTATTTTTTAGAAATTCGGCAATTTGTAATTGATTTTCTGATGGTAAAATAGAACAAGTAGCATATACCATTTGTCCGTTTATTTTGAGCATTTTAGAATAGTTTTCTAAAATTTCTTTTTGTGTGGCTCTAATCTCATCTAAAAATTCGGGTTGCAATTTCCATTTAGCGTCGGGATTTCGTTTTAATACACCTAAGCCACTACAAGGAGAATCTATCAACAATCTGTCGGCCGAATTGTGTAATTTTTTTATGGTTTTAGTCGATTCTATTTGGCGTGGTTCAATGTTAAAAGCGCCAGCACGCTTAGCGCGACGTTTTAATTCACTGAGTTTATTTTTATAAATGTCAAGTGCTATAATCTGACCTTTGTTTTCCATCAAACTAGCTAGATGAAGTGTTTTTCCGCCAGCTCCTGCACAAGCGTCAATCACACGCATACCTGGATTTACATCTAAAAAAGGCGCTACAAGTTGCGATGATGCATCTTGAACTTCAAACAATCCGTCTTTAAAAGCCTGACTAGTAAAAACGTTTTGGCGTTCTTTTAAAAGCAGTGCATCGGGATATTTGCTCAGAGATTCAGTTAAAATTTCTTGCTTTTCCAAGCTTTTTTGAAGCATTATTTTTGAACCTTTTAATCGGTTAGTTCTTAAAATGACTTCGGCAGGTTTATTTAATGCGTGTAATTCATCATCCCAAGATTTACCTAATTCTTTTTCACCCAATTCATCTAACCAATCGGGGATAGATTCTTTTAACTTTCTTGTTTTTTGACACTCGTCAAATAAGCCTTTTATGCGACGTTCGGGAGTACCTTCAAATTGGTTCCATTCGGGGAGATTAATTCCTTTTAAAACAGCCCAAACAGCGAATAGTTTCCATAAATTATCTTTGGTAAAGTGGTTTTTTGTACCTGCAATTTCGTTGTATAATCTGCGCCAGCGGACCATTTCGTAAATAGTTTCGGCTAAAAATTTTCTATCGTGTGATCCCCAACGTTTATCTCTTTTTAAAGTTGTTTCAACAACTTTACTAGCTATTAATCCATCATTAAAGATATAATCTAACGAATCTATTACGGCAATCACCAAATTTTTATGTAAACGCATAGTAATTTATTAAGACTGTAAAGGTAGTGAAAGTAGATTTTTAAAAAGATTAAATTATTAGGCATCATTTATTGATGAGCTATCACACCTTCTTCAAACAACAAATTGGTATTTGGATCTAATTCAACACCAATAATCTCCTTGATTGATGGCATTTCAAACAATTCAATTTTATGGCTGATTTTAAAAGTTTTTATCACGCTAGTTTGATCTTTAAAGATAATTTTAATGCTTAAAGGAAAATCGAAAATGGTTTTAAAATCTTGAACTTGGGCAATATTTAATTTTAGAGAATTGCGTTTAAATTGCCAATTCATATCCAATTTTGGTTGCCCCACTTGATACAGCCACTGGTTAAAAAAGGTTTGTAGATTTTTGCCAGAAACGCGTTCGACTAATTGTTGAAAATCTTTTGTACTAGCATTGCTAAATTTGTAAGTTTCGTAGTAAGTTTTAATGGCTTTAAAAAAAATAGCATCTCCTAAATCTCTACGTAACATGTGTAAAAACCAACCACCTTTTTCATAAGAATTGGCATTTAATAAATCTATTAAATTGGTTGTTATGGTATCAACTACAGGCTTTTTCCAAGTAGCCGAAAATTCAATTATTTTTTGACGATCGTTTATAAGTAGTGAGTCTAAAACCTTTTTTCCATAGCTATTTTCTAGATATAAATTGGTAAAATAAGTGGCGAAACCCTCGCTAAGCCAAACGTGTGGCCAATCAGATTCGGTTGCCGAATCGCCAAACCATTGGTGTGCAATTTCGTGTGCTAACAAATCTTCGTGATCTTGTTTTCCGTTTACCGATTTTTCAAAATAAAAGATATTACTGGCATTTTCCATGCCTCCAAAACGTGTTTTCGATTGCACATTTGCCAACTTTTTATATGGATAATTTGCAATAGTTTTGATGAAATATGGCAGAATTTTATCCGCTACAGCGTAATCTTTAAATCCATCTTCTTTATTTTGAGGAAAAACCCAACTCGATACTGGAATGCCGTTTACTGGTTCTAAATCTTGAACTTCAAATCTAGCGATTCCAACTACCATCACATCGGTAGGAAGTACCACGCTACTTCGCCAATGATAAAAGGTGTTATTGATATTAATATTGGTTTGTTCAGCCAAATAGCCATTTGCGATAACGCGATAATAATTTGGAGCGGTTACATAAAAATCTACATAGGCTTTATCTGCTAATTCATCCACACAAGGCAACCAATTTTGTGCGCGATTTGGCCAATTATCACCAAAAAAAGTCCGATCTCCAAACATATTTTTAGAAATAATTAAGCCGTCTTTTGGAATACCATAATAGCTGATTTTAAAAGTAGAAAGCTGGTCTTTATTTGATTTTTGAATGTTGATTTTTAAGATATTTTCACTTTGTACAAACGAGACAATTTTTTCATCTTGAGAAACTTCTGTAACTAACATACCTTTACCGTCGGTATCTTTTTGGATTAGATTTAATAAAACTGAAGACGTTTCTTTAAGAAATTTCAAATCAATTTTTGCAGTTCCTTTAATGAGGTCTGATTGGTCATTTACCTCAAGAAAAAAATGATAATGTAAAACATCAATCATTTCAAGAGGGTTAATTCTTGTTTGAGTAAATCCTGTTAAAGTTGTTATTGAAAAAATAAGGGTTAGCCCTATTGTTCTTATGAATTTCATATCACTATTTTTTAAGAGTTGTTATTGACATCCGCGCTTTGGCGATACTGTTATTAGATGCAAAATTGTTTAGTAAATAAGTGTAATATCCAGCAATACCAATCATTGCAGCATTATCAGTGGTATATTCAAATTTCGGTATAAAACATTGCCATCCTAATTTAGTTTCGGCTTGTTGTAATGCCATTCGGATTCCCGAATTTGCCGAAACACCTCCCGCAATAGCAACTTGTTTAATGCCCGTCTGTTTAACTGCCAATTTTAATTTATCCATTAAAATAGTAACAATGATATGCTGTATAGAAGCGCACAAATCATCCCGATTTTCATCAATAAAATCGGGGTTTTTGGCAGTTTCTTTTTGGATAAAATACAGAATGGCCGTCTTTAATCCGCTAAAGCTGAAGTCTAAGGGGTTTTTGCTTTTTGGTTTTGGAAATTTAAAAGCCAAGGGGTTTCCTTGCTGTGCATATTTATCTATAAAAGGACCACCTGGATAATCTAAACCTAAAATTTTAGCTGATTTATCAAAGGCTTCACCAGCAGCATCATCAGTAGTTTGGCCTAAAATTTCAAAGTCAAAATAGTCAATAACTTTAACAATTTGGGTATGTCCACCACTAATGGTCAAACACAAAAATGGAAATTTGGGAATTTTACAATTACAGTATTTTATAAAATGAGCCAAAACGTGAGCTTGCATATGATTGATTGCAAGCAATGGAATATCTAAAGCCATAGCCAAACTTTTGGCAAATGAAACGCCAACTAAAAGCGAACCCATCAATCCGGGACCTTGTGTAAACGCTATCGCACTAAGCTGCTCTTTAGAAATATTAGCTTCTTTTAAAGCTAAATCTACCACGGGCACGATATTTTGTTGATGTGCCCTCGAAGCTAATTCGGGAATCACCCCACCGTATTTGGTATGGATTTCTTGTCCGGCAATTTTATTAGACAAAACCAAATCGTTGCATAAAATTGCGGCACCCGTGTCATCACACGAAGATTCAATCGCTAAGATATAGATTGGTTTTTTTGACCTCATTTTGATTTGTAGAATATCTTGTATTAGGTATTTAATTTTTGTGATGTGGCACGAAATATGTACTTTTACCCTGCAAATTTAAAAGATTTATGTTATCAAAAGGCTAAAAAAAATAGGATTAAGATTGCTTTTGGGTTTGATTATTTTTTCAGGCTTACTGAGTATTTTATTTGCATTACCGGTAGTGCAGACATACATTGCAGCAATTGTAACAAAAAATATCAATAACACATACAAAACCAATATTTTAATTGATAAAGTCGATTTATCTTATCTGGGAAGAATTCAGCTTAAAGGCATTCATATAGACGATTATCGCCATAACAAAATGATAGATGTGGCCAATTTGAGCACCTCAATTTTTAGTTATAGAAATGCTTATAACAACAAACTGAATTTTGACAAGATAAAAGTGAATGGTGTTTATCTAAATATGGTGACGTATAAAGGAGAAACCAATGATAACTTCTCAATTTTTATTGAAAAATTTGATGACCAGCCGTCAACATCAGGACAACCTTCTAGCTTTTTGATGACTTCTAAAAATGTCAATATTAAAGATGGAAGTTTTTATTTATCTGATTTTAATTTTGACGATAAACAGTTGGCATTTTATAAACAATTAAATGGCGATTTAAAGGATTTTAAAATACAAGGTCCAAATGTGTCGGCTAATATCAGAAATTTAAAGTTTATTGAAGACCACGGTTTGGATATTAAACAATTTGATACCGATTTTAAATACACTTTAACGGGAATGCAATTCTATAATTCTGAGTTAAAAACCGAAACATCTTCGTTGGCATTCGATTTAAATTTTGATTATAACCGCGAGAACTTAAAATATTTTTATGATAGTGTTCAGATAAAAGCTGTGATAAGAAAATCGGTTTTATCAATGCCAGATTTGAAACATTTTTATAATGAAATTGATGGCAATCAACAGCTTACATTAAAAGCAAAAATGCTTGGAACCTTAAATAATTTTAAATTGGAGCCAGTAAATTTAACTTCGAGCACAAATCTTTATCTTGAAGGAGCAATGCGATTTATTAATTCTTTTAATGATAATCCGTTTAAATTAGAAACTAATATTGAAAAATTTTCGGCAAATTCTAATCGGTTAAAGCAATTATTGCCCAATTTAATAGGCAAAAATTTACCTCAAACTGCCAATTACTTAGGAAATTTTCTAGTTAAAGGCAAAACCGATATTACCAAATCAACTATAAATACCCAAAGCCAAATTAGCTCTGAAATAGGAAACATCAAACTAAAAATGGGTTTTGGCGCAATAGCGGATTCTGAATTGATAAGTTACAAAGGCTCTTTAGCTTTAAATGATTTTAAATTGGGACGAATTATCAAAGATAGTTTGGTGGGCCTTCTAAGTATTAATGCTGAGATAGATGGAAAAGGATTGACATTAAAGTCGTTAAATACATCGGTTAAAGCAAAAATAAGTAAGTATCAATACAAAGGTTATAATTACAAAGACATTGATATTGACGGTGTTTTAAAGTATAGACAATTTTTGGGAAATCTGGTTTCTTATGACGACAATCTAAAATTAGCTATCAATGGAGAAGCCGATTTTTCTAAAAAAATATACCGCTATAATTTTAAAGCAAAGATTGATTTTGTAAACTTTAATACCTTAAATTTATATACAAAGGATAAAATTTCGTTGTTAAATGGTGCTATTGATTTCAATTTTACTGGAAATACTTTAGATGAGTTCATTGGCGAAATTGCATTTAAAAATACTTCTTATACCAATCCTGCAGGAATTTATTTTTTTAAAGATTTTAATATAACTTCAAGTTTAAAAAATGAAATTAAAACAATTGAAATAAATTCGCCCGATATCCTGAGCGGTAAATTAACAGGTCAGTTTAAAATTTTAGAACTGCCCGATTTATTTAAAAATGGTTTGGGAAGTATTTTGTCTAAATATCAATTCAAAAAAATTAGTAAAAACCAATCGGTTAGTTATAATTTTAAGTTGTATAATAAAGCTATTGAAATCTTTTTTCCCGATTTTAAACTCTCACCAAATACAGTTATTAGAGGAAATTTGGCAACCATAGACAGCAGTTTTACATTAATTTTTAAAACACCACAATTAGATGCTTTTAAAAATAGCATGCAAAATATTAATCTTCAAATTGATAATAAAAACCCACTTTTTAGTACCCTTTTAAATGTTGATAAAATAACATCAGAATATTATGATATTTCTAAACTTAATTTGGTTAACGTAAAATTAAAAGACTCCTTATTTTTGAGAACTGATTTCTATGGAGGTGATTCACTTACCGAAAAATATAGCTTGAGTTTATACAACACAACAGATGATGATGGAAAAATAATATTTGGTGTAAAAAAATCAAATGTCAATGTTAAAAATATCAATTGGATTTTAAATCCAGAGAATAATAAAAATAATAAAATTATTTTTGAAGACACCTTTAAATCGTTTGATATTAAACGATTTGATTTGCAAGCAGGCAATCAAAAAATTAATATTGATGGTTATTTGTTGGATAAAAATAATAGTGATATTCAATTAAATTTAGAAAATGTTGGTATTCAAACTATTACGCCAAAAATTGACAGTTTAATATTTAAAGGTTTAGTTAACGGAAATTTGAATTATAAAAAAGTGAATGGACAACTCTTGCCTATTGCAGATTTGAGCATTGATAGTCTTGTAGTAAATAATTCTTACCAAGGTAATGCCATTATTAATGCACAAGGATTTAATTCGCTTAAAAAATATGAGCTAAATGCGTTGATTAATCGCAACGATATAAGAACTTTATATATTAAAGGTATTGTAGATTTAGAAAATCAAAATCCAACAATGGATGTTGATATTGCTTTTAAAAGTTTTACATTAAATGCCTTTAGTGCTTTGGGTGAGAATGTATTGTCAAATATTAGAGGAAATGTAAACGGACAAGCAAAAGTTTGGGGTGATCTTAATAATCCTTCTATTGATGGCGAACTAACTCTAGTTGATGCAGGTCTTAAATTTCCTTATGTCAACGTTGATTATTATTTTGATGGCGCTCCAAAGGTGAAACTTCACAAGCACACTTTCGAATTTGAAAATGCAGTATTACGCGATAGTAAATTTAACACAAAGGCACTTTTATCAGGCACAATTTCTCATGAACGCTTTAAAAAGTGGTTCTTAGATTTTAAACTTTCAACAAATAATTTACTTGTTTTAAATACGGTAGAAGATGAAGAATCTTTATATTATGGTACCGGATTTATTGAAGGAAATGCAACTATTTCTGGCTTAACCGATAACCTTTTAATTCAGGTTAATGGCAAAACCAATTCGGGTACAAAGTTTATTATTCCGCTTAGCGATGTGAGAACAATAGATGAGTCAAATCTAATTCATTTTGTTAAAAAGGAAGTAAATCCTAATAAAAACAGGGCACAAGAAGATTATATTTTAAACGAATTGCAAGGTTTAACCATTAAATTTAATTTAGATGTTACCAAAGATGCCATAGCACAAATAGTAATCGATAAAAAAACAGGAACAATTTTAAAAGGAAGTGGCAATGGTAATTTGCAGATTAACATTAATACTAATGGAAATTTTACGATGTTCGGAAACTTTGTGGTTGATAATGGCGTTTATCAATTTAAAAACTTAATTAATAAATCGTTTGATGTTAAAAAAGGAGGAACTATTGACTGGACTGGTAACCCTTATAATGCCAATTTAAATATTGAAGCCATTTATCATACCAAAGCTAATCCGGGCGTATTACTCGAAAATGCTAAGGGTAATAGAAATATTGACGTCGATTTAATAACAAAAATTAAAGGCAAGTTATTTGAATCGAATATGGAATTCGATGTATTTTTACCCAATGCAAGTTCTACAGTAAATAGCGAACTTCAATTTAAGTTGAATAATAGCGATAAAAAAATGACTCAATTCTTCTCATTGCTAACTACGGGCTCATTCTTTAGTCAAGATTCCAATAATTTTGATAGTAATGCCGTGATTACAGGAACAATCTCTGAGCGAATATCGAGTGTCTTATCGGATATTTTAAATAAAGAAGGAAACAATTTTCAATTAGGATTTGTTTATGATGTTGGTAGTTACGATAGGTTGAGCAATTTTAAAACTGAAGACCAATTAGGCATTACAGTTTCATCAAAAATTAGTAAAAAATTTACGGTTAATGGTAAAGTAGGCGTTCCTGTTGGCGCCAATAACCAATCATCTGTTATTGGTGAAGTCGAAATATCAACACCGTTAAATAAATCGGAGAGTTTAACAAGTCGTATCTTTAATAGGCAAAACCAAATTCAATTTGCCGTTGCCGATCAAGAAGGTTATACCCAAGGTGTTGGTATTTCATATCGCGTAGATTTTGACAACTTAAAAGAGTTATTTAAGAAGGGCAAGCCCAAAACAAATCGCAAGCAAGCCATAAAAGATAGCATTGCCACTGCCTCTAAGCTCATAAAATTTAAGTCAGCTAAAAAAGACTCACTTTTAATTAAAAAAAATTGAAGGGCTGTAAACTATAGTAAAACAATCCGACTTCTATTTTACTAAAAATCAATAACTTTTAAGGCTTTGAGCGAAATCGTTTTCGTATAAAACCAAGAAATAAGTGAAATTTAAATATGTTTATCATTAATTTTGAACGATTATAAATTATGAAAAAAATTAAAAAAATTGCCGTTTTAACTTCTGGAGGTGATGCCCCTGGAATGAATGCCGCTATTAGGTCGGTTGTTAGAACGTGTGCCTACTACAGAATTGATTGTATTGGCGTTTATCGCGGCTATCAAGGCTTGATAGAAGGAGATTTTGTGCCGATGAGTGCACGCAGTGTGAGCAGTATCATCAATAAAGGAGGAACCATGCTAAAATCGGCGCGCTCAAAAGAATTTATGACCATTGAAGGTCGCAAAAAAGCATACGATAGTTTAATTGCAGCCGAAATTGACGGTTTAATTTTAATTGGTGGAGATGGCTCTTTTACAGGTGGTTTGGTGTTTAATAAAGAATACAAGTTCCCAATAATTGGCATTCCGGGAACCATTGATAATGATATTTTTGGAACCGATTATACCATTGGCTATGATACCGCATTAAATACCGTTGTAGAGGTTATCGATAAAATTAGAGATACCGCAAGCTCTCACAACCGGCTCTTTTTTGTGGAGGTTATGGGCAGAGATGCCGGATTTATTGCACTTAATGCAGGAATTGGCGCTGGAGCGGAAGAGATTTTAATTCCCGAAGAAAATTTAGGCTTAGAACGATTGCTCGAATCGCTTAAGCAAAGTAAACGCTCAGGTAAATCATCGAGCATCGTAGTAGTTGCAGAAGGTGATAAACTCGGAAAAAATGTATTCGAATTACGCGATTATATTGAAGAACACGTTCCAGAATATGAAGTTCGCGTTTCGGTTTTAGGTCACATGCAGCGCGGTGGCTCGCCATCTTGTTTCGACCGTGTTTTAGCGAGTAGATTAGGTGTAAAAGCAGTCGAATTGCTGTTAGATGGTCATTCCAATTTAATGGTTGGCATTGTAAATACTAAAATAGAAAGTTGCCCTTTTGAAGAAGCTTTGGCTGGGCATCACAATATTAATAAAGAATTAATAAGAGTGGCAGATATTATGTCTGTTTAAATTTAAGACAAAAAGAATGATCAAAATTGGAATTAACGGATTCGGAAGAATAGGAAGACTAGCATTTAGAGTAGCGGTAAGCAGAAAAAATGTTCAAGTAGTGGCTATAAACGATTTATTAGAAGTAGATTATTTAGCTTATTTATTAAAATTTGATTCAGTTCATGGAAAATTTGAAGGAGATGTTTCGGTTGAAGACGGCCTTTTAGTTGTAAACGGAAATAAAATTAGAGTAACAGCCGAACGCAATCCCGAAAATTTAAAATGGAACGAGGTAGGTGCTGATTATATTATTGAATCTACCGGATTTTATACTACCGTAGAAACTGCCAGTTTACACCTTAAGGGTGGCGCTAAAAAAGTAATTATTTCGGCTCCTTCTAATGATGCTAAAACCTTTGTAATGGGCGTTAACCACACAACAATGTTAGCATCCGATGTTATTATGTCTAATGCTTCTTGTACTACAAATTGCTTAGCTCCAATTGCTAAAGTATTAAATGATGAGTTTAAAATTGTCGAAGGACTGATGACAACTATTCACGCTACAACAGCTACCCAAAAAACAGTAGATGGTCCTTCTGCTAAAGATTGGCGTGGGGGAAGATCGGCTTTAAATAATATTATTCCGGCTTCAACTGGTGCTGCAAAAGCAGTAACCAAAGTAATTCCAGACTTAGTAGGGAAACTTACAGGGATGGCTTTTAGAGTGCCAACAGTCGATGTTTCTGTAGTAGATTTAACGGTCCGTTTAGAAAAAGCGACCAGTTTAAAAGCCATTAATGCGGTAATGAAAAAAGCATCCGAAAATGAATTAAAAGGTATTTTAGGTTATACCGAAGATGATGTTGTTTCTCAAGATTTTGTGTCCGAAACCAAAACATCTACTTACGATGCTAATGCCTGTGTTGCCTTAAACGAAAATTTCTTTAAAATCATAGCTTGGTACGATAATGAATATGGCTATTCTAATAAAATAGTCGATTTGGTTATTTACGCTGCAAGCTTGAGTTAATGTTAGTTTGTTGAGTTGAGTTGAGTTGAAAATCCTGCTACGGCGGGATTTTCTTTGCGCTTTATTTACTGCCTTCTTCTTTGTATATTTGAATACTTTTATGAAAGCTGTAAAAATAATTGAATGCCCAAGGGATGCCATGCAAGGCATTAAACCTTTTATAGAAACCACTATAAAAGCAAACTATATTAATAGCCTGTTAAATGTTGGTTTTGATACCATTGATTTTGGAAGTTTTGTATCGCCAAAAGCCATCCCCCAAATGATTGATACCGCAATGGTTTTATCAAAATTAAACTTATCGGATACCAAAAGTAAGTTATTGGCCATCGTGGCCAATGTTCGCGGTGCCGAAGAAGCTACTAAATTTGAAGAAATTAGCTATCTAGGTTACCCGTTTTCAATTTCCGAAAACTTTCAGATGCGAAATACCAGCAAAACAAGAGCCGAATCAATTATCGTTTTAGAATCTATTTTAAATTTAGCCTATAAAAGCAAAAAGCAAGTGGTGGCTTACCTTTCAATGGGATTTGGAAATCCTTATGGCGATCCTTGGAATGTTGATGTTGTAACACAATGGACAGCCAAATTGGCAAAAATGGGTGTAAAAATCCTATCCTTATCAGATACTATTGGAACCTCAGAACCAAAAACCATTAGCTATTTATTTTCAAATCTAATTCCGATGTACCCTAAAATAGAATTCGGTGCACATTTACATACCACGCCTAATAAATCATTAGAAAAAGTAGATGCGGCTTATCGAGCAGGCTGTTTGAGATTTGATGGTGCTATTCTAGGTTTTGGCGGTTGCCCAATGGCAAAAGATGAATTGACGGGAAATATGCCAACCGAGCAATTGGTTAGTTATTTTGAACAACAAAAAGTGGAGTGTAATGTAAATTCTATAAAATTTAAAGCGGCCTATAAGGCCGCTCAAAAGGTATTTTTTAAATGATTAAGAAATTCTAAATTTCTTAAAAACGCCTTCTAAAAGATTTAGAACTACTGTCTTTATCACTACGACTATTTCCGCTTCGGCCATCACGACTTCTAGAGTGGTCGTTAGTTCTTCCAGTATTTCGGCTTCCTCTATCACTTCGGTCTCTAGAAAAACCACCAGAATTACTCTTAGGTTTTGCAGTAATTTCAACTTTAATTGGTCTACCATTAAATATTTGACCATTAATGTTACTTAAGACATCTGTTTCAACTGATTTTTCGACTTCAAAAAAAGAAAAACTTTTTAAAATTTCAATCTGTCCAATAGCAAAATGATGCTTATTTAGATATTTATTAATTAAACCAATTAGCAACTTTGGATTTAAATTATCTAAGTTTCCGAGATTGATATGAAATCTTGTAAAATTATCTGGCGTGGTATTAGACCGTGTTCTACTGGCATCGCCATTAATGTCTTTGGCATCTTTATAATAAGCCAAGAATCGGTTAAACTCAACAGATACAAAACGTTGAATTAATTCTTCACGACTTAAATATTCTAATTCTGAATAAATTCCTTTTAAAAAGGTTTCAATTTCAGCAGTATTTACATCTACTTCTTTTACTTTGTTGATGAGGTTAAATAATTGTTTTTTACAAATATCGTGGCTATTTGGAATACTTTTAACTTCAAAATTTTTGTTGACCATCTTTTCGATGGGACGTAATTTACTTTGTTCTCTGCCATTGATCAACACAATAGAAATACCTTCTTTTCCGGCACGACCAGTTCTGCCGCTACGGTGTGTATAGATTTCAATTTGATCGGGTAATTTGTAGTTGATAACGTGGGTTAAATCGTCAATATCAATACCGCGCGCAGCCACATCGGTTGCGACCAAAATCTGAAGATTTTTAGTCCTAAATTTTTGCATCACCGTATCGCGTTGCGCTTGCGATAAATCACCGTGCAGAGCATCAGCATTATAACCATCGGCAATTAACTTATCGGCAATAGAAGTGGTTTCTGTACGTGTTCTACAAAATACGATTCCGTATATTTCGGGATAATAATCGGCTATGCGTTTCAAGGCTAAATACCTATTTTTTTCTTCGGTAATATAAGCCTCGTGAGTAACATTTGCAGCACCTACATTTTTTCCACCCACAGCAATTTCTATGGGATTATTCATATAGTTTTTAGCGATATTATGAACTTCTTTAGGAAAAGTAGCCGAGAATAATAAAGTTTGTTTATCTTTTGGAGTGACTTCAAGAATGGTATCTAGTTCTTCTTTAAATCCCATATTTAGCATTTCATCAGCTTCATCTAAAACCACCCATTGTATAGATTCTAGATTTAAAACGCGACGTTTGATTAAATCAACTGTTCTACCGGGTGTTCCAACAATAATTTGAGCACCTTTTTTGATAGCACGTATCTGATCTTCAATACTTGCGCCACCGTAAACGGCAACTGTTTTAAGTTTAGGGATGTATTTTGTAAATTCGATAATATTTTTAGCAGTTTGTGTTGCCAACTCGCGAGTTGGAGATAAAATTATAGCGACAGTTTCTTTTTGATTTGGATCGATTTGCTCGATTATTGGCAAGCTAAAAGCAGCAGTTTTACCTGTTCCGGTTTGTGCAAATGCTTTTAAATCTTGTCTTGAAGCTAATAATTGCGGAATTGTTTGTTCTTGTATTGGCGTTGGTTTTTCGAAACCAAGTTCGCTTAATACTTGTAATAGACTAGGTTGTAAGCCTAAATTTGAAAATGTTATCATGAATTGACCTTGTTTATTTTAGGTGTAAAAAAGTCCGCAAAGGTAGTGGTTTTTTGTTTTAAATGATTATAAATCAGTTTTTATTTAATAAGCTGAGTTCTTCATCAAAATTAGTTGCCCATAAAACGGTAAATCCGTTCTCTACAATGGCGTTTTTATTTAATAAGATAATGCGTGGCGTTGTTGATGTTATAAAATTGCGCATCACACAATTTTGAGCTAAATGGAATTGATTTTGTGGTAATAAATAAGTAAATATTTTAGATTTTAGCCATGTTTCTTTATGCTTATCAATGTTTATACCTATAAAATTTAGGTTTGGATAGGTTTTTTGTAAGTACAAAATGCGTTTGGATAAATTATCGGTATTAATTAATTTTTCAGACCAAAAATAGAGAACTGTTTTTTTATTATTGATTATTGAAGATGACAATATTTTTTTGCCTTCAATATTAATGACGTTAAAGTCAAATAGTTTAGTTCCTTTTTCGATATTTTTATAATCAAACGCCAGTTGTTTTATTTCTGCGACAAATTTGGCGTTATCGCAATGTTTATAAAATAAGTTTAAGGCATTTTCTCTCTGTTTATCGGTTAGATCGTGATAAAAAAAGCTGTCGGATATTGTGCGATATAAAAATAAATTCCTTAATTCCTTTTGCTGAATGGCTTCAACAATATTTTCAATCATGTTTAAAGAAACATTAGTATCGGGATGCATAAACTTTTTCTCGTAAGCATTATGATGAATAAAAGTATTAATATAATTCCGATAAGGATAAAAATAGACTAAACTACTATCGTTAAGATTGATTTGTTTTCTGTATTCATAAAAAGTTGAATCTAAAATTGGCAATGAATCTAAATTAAGTTTCCTTTTAAAATAAAGGGGATAATTTTCTTTTTTGCTAAAAAGCGAATAGTTTATGGTAACTTGTGCTAATCTATCAAACAAGTCTGATTGTTTGGGTGCATTTTCTTTAAACTGGTTATAAAGCTTAATTTTTAATTCTTTAACCGAATCTATTTTAGCACTAAATTCTTTTGGTGGCAATAAATAAAATGGACTAAATAGGCGGTCTTCGTCTTCTTCATTTAAAAATAAACTCATTAAAAAATTGTTGCGTTCGGCACCTTTACCAATAAATGCGAGCGATTCATCAAAATCCCAAGTGTTTAAACGGAGTATAATGCTGTCTTTTTGTTCAAAATAGACATATTGATATTCATTGCCGTGGCTAAAGGTGTATAAACCAGGAGTCAATTTATCAAATTTAAATAAAAACTTATTGTTTTTATCTAAAGAAGCTGAGTCAAGGTATTTATCATTTTTTAGAAAGTAAACTTTTGATGATTTTGGATTGATTATCTGACCTCCAAAATAAGTAGCATCATCTTTTTTTTCTTGTTGTTTACAACTATAGAAAAGGATTATAGAAAGTGCAACGCAAAAAAAATATTTAAAAGTATTATTCATAAATTTAATTGAGCAAAATTCCCACAATTATTAGCTGTTGCAAAACTAATGCAATAGCTAAATTATTCTTGTTAATTGGATGTTAAATTATATAAACAGATTTTAACATACAAAACCTGTCATTTTCACTACTTTTGCAAAAAATTTTTACAAAAAGATAAAAAATGTTAACAGTTTCAAATTTATCTGTACAATTTGGCAAACGCATATTGTTCGACGAAGTAAATACAACCTTTACCCAAGGTAATTGTTATGGTATTATTGGTGCAAATGGTTCTGGTAAATCAACCTTTTTAAAGATTATTTCTGGCGATATTGATCCAACTTCTGGACATGTAAGTCTTGAAAAAGGCAAACGTATGTCGGTTTTATCACAAAATCACTTTGCTTTTGATGAGCATTCCGTTTTAGAAACGGTTTTAATGGGTAATAAGCCTTTATACGATTTAAAAATGACACTCGATGCCATTTATGCCAAACCCGATTTTTCTGAAGAAGATGGTGTTAGAGCAGGCGAATTGGGTGTCGATTTTGAAGAGATGGGTGGATGGATAGCCGAAAGTAGTGCGGCTACCTTATTATCATCTTTAGATATTAAAGAAGCGTATCACAATATTTTGATGAAAGATATTGATGGTAAAGCGAAAGTGCGCGTTTTATTGGCACAGGCTTTATTTGGCAATCCCGATGTTTTGGTAATGGATGAGCCTACCAACGATTTAGATTTTGAAACCATTGGATGGCTAGAAAATTTTATTGCAAACTATAATAATACGGTTATCGTGGTATCACACGATAGACACTTTTTAGATGCTGTTTGTACCCATGTTTCTGATATTGATTTTGGTAAAATAAATCATTACTCTGGAAATTATTCTTTTTGGTACGAATCGAGTCAGTTAGCAGCAAGACAACGCTCTCAACAAAACAAAAAAGCTGAAGAAAAGAAAAAGGAATTAGAGGAATTTATCAGACGCTTTTCTGCCAATGTTGCCAAGTCTAAACAAGCGACTAGCCGAAAAAAAATGATTGAAAAATTAAATATTGATGAGATAAAACCATCGAGTAGGAGGTATCCTGCCATTATTTATGATCAAGATCGCGAAGCCGGCGATCAAATATTAAATATTGAACATTTATCAGGTTCAGTTGATGGTGAAGTGCTTTTTAGTGATTGCCATATCAATTTAAGTAAAGGCGATAAGGTTGCTATTATTTCAAAAGATTCGAGAGCTAATACTTTATTTTATGAAATCTTAAATGGCAATATTAAAGCTGATAAAGGTAAATTTAGCTGGGGTATAACTACCACACAAGCCTATTTGCCAGTAGAAAATAGCGATTTTTTTAATGCCGATATTTCGCTTGTAGATTGGTTAAGACAATGGTCTAAAACCGAAGAAGAACGTGAAGAAGTTTTTATTCGTGGCTTTTTAGGAAAAATGTTGTTTAGCGGTGAAGAAGCCCTAAAATCTTGTAAGGTATTATCTGGTGGCGAAAAGGTACGTTGTATGTTGAGCCGAATGATGATGATGAAAGGCAATGTTTTGATGCTTGATGAACCTACAAATCATTTAGATTTAGAGTCGATTCAGGCTTTTAATAATGCTCTAAATAATTTTAAAGGAACAGTACTTTTTTCAACACACGATCATCAATTTGCACAAACCGTTGCTAATAGAGTAATTGAATTGACGCCAAATGGAATTATTGACCGATATATGAGTTTTGATGAATATCTGGCTGATGACAAAATAAAAGCTTTACGCGATAAGATGTATCTTTAACTAAAAACACGAGCTATTGTTTGGGTTTTTTAAAGTTATTATTCACCACCTGGTCTATTATTAGGATTCCTTTTTGGGTCTTGAAGTCGTTGCAATAAATGTCTGTTAAAATCATCCTCAGCTTTATAAAGTTTCAATATTTTTTTTGCCGACATAATTTCAAGGAGTTGTTTGTTTAAATCTGTTTTAGCATTAATAATAGCCTTATCAACTTCTAGAAATTCATTTAAAAGATTCTTTGCATCTTTTTCTGAAATCACATCTGCGTTATTAAGATCTTCTACTTTTTTTCTAAGTTCCCTTGCTTTTTTAAAGCGTAAATCCATTATTTTAGAATCATAAACATTATAAACAGGCCAAAATTTTTCAGCTTCTTTTGAAGTTAATTCTAAGGCATCTGTTATAAAGCCAGTTTTCAGGGCTTTAATTTTTTCGTTGTTTTTGAATCCGTGAGCAGTGCCTTGTTGAGCTTGTAAGTTTGAAGTTAAATATAAAAAGAAAACGAATATTGTCAATAGTTTTTTCATAGTTTTAATTGTTTGTCATAAGTTCATCAAGATTTGTTTGATTTAAATAGCTTTCTAATTTTGAATCTTCCATAGGAGTGATATTATTAGAAAGTGTGGTAAAATCATCATCATTTAGTAGTTCTCCCAAATTATAGCCATTAGCATAATCGGGTTCTAAGGCTAAATAGTTATCAATATTTGTGTCATCTAAGCTTTCAAAAGTAACAGCATTAGGTTTATTTATAAAGTTTAAACCGATAAATAGAACCACCGATGCTGCAGCTGCAAATGGTAAGATGCGTTTTAACAGCAGCTTTTTTAAATTGATAACTTTAACTTCGGGTTTGTTTTCTATATTGAGTTTGGTTAGAATTTTCGAGTCTAATGTTTTGAAATAATCTTTTGGAATATCATGAATTACTTTTGATAAAACAGTAGATTCTACATACTCAAAATAACCATTTGGAACTGTAAAACCTGCATTTTTGAGGTTCAAATCTATTAGTTTAATATGTTTTTTAATGGGTTTCATTTGGCTTTTAGACTGACTTTAAATAAAATAGTTTAATGATGAGTTAAATAGTTTTCAATTTTTTTTACAGCAAGATGATAGGACGCTTTTAAGGCCCCAACCGAAGTCCCTAAAACCGCTGACATCGATTCATATTTCATTTCTTCAAAATATTTCATATTAAAGACCAATTGTTGTTTTTGTGGCAATAACGCTAAAGCCTTTTGTAATTTTTCTTGAATTTCATCGCCGCTAAAATAACTATCGGCATATAAGTTATCGGCCAATTTAAAATTGACTTCATCAATTGTAATGTGTTGTTGTTTGGCTAACTTTTTTAGATAGGTAATAGATTCATTGGTTGCAATGCGATATAACCACGAATACAGTTTACTGTCTCCTTTAAAACTGCCGATGTTTTGATAAACTTTTATAAAGGTGTTTTGCAAGATATCGTCGGTATCATCGTGGGTTTTTACAATGTTGCGGATATGCCAATATAGTCGTTCCTTGTTCTCGTGTAAAAGCTTTTTAAATGCTTCATCTTGAGTTTTTGGATTTTGTAAATCGGCTATTAGTTGCTTTTCGCTTTCCAAAGTCTAAAATAAATTTGGTTTTAGACCTCTAATTTACATAAAGGTTTAAAAAGAAATATCCATAGTGATGTTAAAAACGCGTCCCGTCAATCTATTTGGAACTGCAAACGATAATTTTGAGGAAGCATCTCTAACCCAAGTGTTAGAAATGGTATTTTGGACATCAAAAAGGTTAAAAATTTCAAAACCAACAGAAAATTCCTTTGCGTGCATGCGTTTCAAATAGTAGGAAGGTCTTGAATTACCAACTAAATTGTACGAAATGCCAATATCGGCACGTTTATAATCCGGTAAACGGTTTTGGAAAAGATAAGGATCGGCATAAGCCGGCGAGCCACCTGGCACGCCCGTATTGTAAACCAAATTGAGGTACATTTTTATATTGGGATAGTTTGGCACGTAATCTTGAAAAAGCATCGCAAATTTAAAGCGTTGGTCGGTTGGCCTGTCAATAAAACCTCTATCGTCAATATTTTCTTGGGTTTTTAAATAGCCCATGCTAATCCACGATTCGGTTCCCGGAACAAATTCGCCATTTAATCTTAAATCAAGCCCGGTTGCATAAGCTTTAGCATTGTTTTTTGCGCTGTAGCGGATGCGCACATTTTCTACCGTAAACGGATTGACTTGTGTGATATTTTTATAATAGAGTTCGGTTGAAAGCTTAAAAGGTCTGTCAAACAGTTTTAAACTATAATCATTGCTTAGAACCAAATGAAAAGCTTTTTGTGCCTTGACTTCTGCTTGAATTTGCCCTGAGGAATCTCGCAATTCTCTGTAAAATGGCGGTTGTTGGTAAATGCCTGTTGCTATCTTAAAGAGCATATCTTTTTTCCAATTGGGTTTGATTGAAAATTGTGCTCTCGGACTGATAATTATTTGATTTTTAGACTTTAAATTATTCGTATTAACGTTCCAACTTTGTGCCCTAAAACCAAAATTGTACCAAATTTGGGTATCGTTTAAATAATCGATTTTACTAAATTGAGCAAAACCCATCAGTCTGTTTATGGTTACATTATTAAAGGCTCTGGTATTTTTAAAAGGTACAATTGGTCCATTATAAGGCAAATAAGGTTGGTCATTTTGAGGTATAAAATGGGGCGGTCTGATTGAAAAACCTGCCGAATCAATCACTTCCCATTCAATAATTCGGTCTTTTATATTTTCGGTTTGATATTTTATGCCAGCTTCAAAATGATTATTATCTTTTAAATAAGCTCCTTTAAATTCAATATTTTTTATAAAGGCGTCTAAATCGTTTCGCGCATGGTTTAATTGAGAGCCAATAGCTATAGATGATTCGACCTTGCCAAAATTACTAGAGCCAAAATCGGCATTTACTTCGCCTATATTATAAAATGCAAAAGTGTCAAAATGCTCTTCTTCTTGTGTGTTATAAGCTGAAGTAGTTATATTAAAATTCAAGAAGTCGGAATAAATATAAGTTCCTTTTAAAGCACCAAAAGCAGTTAAATATTGGTCTTTTTCGCGACCATCGTAATTCACAATAAGCGCTACCGGATTAGCTATAGTTCCAAAATTTGAAATGCGCGTTATCGGTTTATCGTTATAGTTATTCAAACTGAAGTTCCCTAAAAAATCGATTGTTAATTTTGGGTTTGCCGTATAACTAAAGTACGATTGAAAATCGGTAAAATTTGGTTTTAAATTGCCATTTTGATCGCCACTATTTACTAACAAACTATTGTTTCGATACCTAAATCCAATTAAACTTGATAACCGATTATTTAATAATAAATCTTCATAAGTTAAGTTAGCTCCCAAAAAACTTCCATTTGCATTAAGTGAAAATTGTTGTGGCTTTTTATATGTAATATCGAGTACAGACGACATTTTATCGCCGTATTTAGCCTGAAATCCACCTGCCGAAAAATAAATATTTTGTGTTAAAAAAGGATTTAGAAAGCTCAAACCTTCTTGATTGCCAGAGCGAACTAAAAATGGGCGATAGACTTCTATGTTGTTTACATAAACTAAATTTTCATCAAAATTTCCACCTCTTACATTGTATTGTGTGCTCAGTTCGTTATTAGAATTGACACCGGGAAGTGTTTTTAAAACATTTTCAATTCCGGCATTTGCACCAGGAATTTTGATAGTGTTTTTAGATTTTATTTTTACGAGTCCTTGTGCTTGCTTTTTGGTTTCTTTAATTTCAACTTCCGAAATTTGTTCCATTTTTAACTGCATTTTAACCGGAAAATAAACGGTTCTATTATTTAAAATGCGCACATGTTTGCTAAAACTTATGTAAGAAAGATGGCTAAAAGTAAGGTATATATCGGTGTTTCCGGGAACTTTTAAATTATATAAACCTTGTGCATCTGTAGTAATTCCTTTTTTGCCATAGCTTACCGTTACACCATCAATTGGTTTTCCATCAACATCAGTTACAACGCCTTTTATAGTTGAGAATTGTGCGTGTACACCAACTTGTAAAAGTAAAGACAAAAGGCTTATAAATAAAGATTTTTTCAAATGTTCTAATTGTTTTTTCTAGAAAAATTAGCTGAATAAACAGAGGTATTTCCAACATTATCTGTAACGATTAATTTGAATACATGTTTTGTGGTTTCAAAATTTTTATCACTAAAATCAAAAGTCAATTCATTTTTTTTAGGTTCGTATTCCATTAAAATCCATTCATCATCAATAAAAGCATTGTAACTTTTTATGCCAGTACCAGAATCGGATATAGCGAATTTTAAAAAATGATAATTTGTAAGCCATTGACCATCTTTAAAATTTATTGGTTTAATTGTTGGATTTGAGGTATCTTTTTTAAGCCCATAAGTTCCTAAAAAGCGCAATGACGCCGAAATTTTATTTCCCCTTATAACAGTTGGAATATAAGTTGCGTAGTTATTATTGATAAAATTGGCAACGTAATATTTTGATATATCGGGATAATTTAAGGTGTCAACTTTAAAAGTAATTGTAAAATTTCTATCTAAAGGTTGCTTATTTTTGTCAATAAATGCGGTATTATTTTTAACTTTAAAGTCTAAGTAAAAATCTTTATAAAACGTATTTTCAGAAAACTCGACACTAATATTTTCTATCTCAAATTTGTTATATAATTTATTGTTAATAAAATAAGGTGAAGTAAAAATAGGATTTTTATTTAAAATAGTATCTTTTTTTCCTTTAATAGGAATTATAATTTGAGCTGTATTATCTTGAAAATCTTTCGATTTGATTTTGATATCATAGGATTCTCCATCTTTAATTGTGAGTTTGCCGGAGCCTAAACTTTGGTCGTAAATTTTTAATTTGTTTTTAGGTTCGATAAAGCATTTTTGTACGGTTTCTTTTCTTTTAATAAACGCATCAAAATCTAGAAGTAGGTTGATGTATTTAGTTTCCGGAAAAGCAAATCTATTGATAGAATGATGGAAAGTTAAGGTGTCGTTTTTAGTTAAAGACAAATCGTAGTTTCCATTTTTATTAAATGCAGCATCTTGGCGATCGCTTGTGCTAATGCCAAAACCTATTAACCCATAAGCCGTGATATTATTGGCTAAATAGTTTCCATCCGGCAAGGTTTTAAAATGTACTGCCACAGGCAAATTAGATTGATTAATTTGCGAAGTGTCGTTGAGCGGATAGGCTACAAGTTTAGAAATAATGGGTTTAATATGGTCTGGTACATCGTATCCAAAAAGTAAGGGGTTAATAGTTTCTTCGGTCTGGGTGCTTCTCAATTCAAAGTGCAAATGCGGTCCGCCTGAACTTCCTGTATCTCCAGAAAATGCAATCGGTTGGTTTTTAGATACGACCAACTCGTCTTTTCTCAAGAATAATTCAACTTCGTAAGACTTTTGATTATATTGTTGTTTTTTGAGATAAGCTTCAATTTTTGGAGTAAACTTTTTTAAATGACCATAAACACTGGTAAAACCATTTGGATGGGTAACGTAGATGGCTTTTCCTAAACCCCAAGCTTGAATTCTAATTCTAGAAACATAGCCATCGGCAACCGAGTTTACAGCATAGCCCTGTTCGCCTCTTGTTTTAATATCAAGACCTGAATGAAAATGATTGTTCCGCAACTCGCCAAAATTACCAGCTAAAATTAGCGGTAAATCCATAGGTTTACCAAAATAATTTTTGGGATATTTTTGTTGGGCATAAGTTTGGAAAGTTATAAAAGTCAGTAATAAAAAAAGGATTCTATAGCCCATTTAAATCGGTATAATAATTAATATTTATAAAAGTAAAAATAGGAATAATAGACTTTATTATACCCATAAAATTTCAAAATTTGAAATAATTTAAAAATAGCTCTTAAAACCCTTGCTATATTGCAAAACAGTTGCTAAATTTGTGGATATAAGTTTACAGTTTTTGATGGATGGAAGGATTTTTGAAAACAATTGATTTATTGGAAGTTAAGTTGCTTGGTGTTCTAAAAAATTATCGAGAATTAAAAGAAACAAACCTTGTGCTTAATACCGAAAATCAGCGTTTACGCGATGAGTTGTCAAATCAAAATCAACAAAATAGCGATTTAGAAGTAAGATTGCAAACACTTAAAATTGCTAACACCATGGTAGGCAGCAAAGAAGATAAACTTATAACGAAACAAAAAATCAATTCGCTTATACGCGAAATAGATAATTGTATTGCGCTGGTAAACGAGTAGGATTAATGAAAGACGTTCTCAAAATTAAAGTTAGTATTGCCGATAGGGTTTATCCCCTAACCGTAAAAATTGAAGAAGAAGAGGGAATTAGAATAGCGGTTAAAAAGATAGACGAGCTAATTAAAAAATTTGAACTCAATTATGCCGTTAGAGACAAGCAAGATGTTTTAGCAATGTGTGCTTTGCAGTTTGCTTCGAAATTGGAGATTAAAAATTTGAATAACGAGACCGAAAAGCTAAACGCAAAAAATAAACTTGATAAATTAAATAGTTTGTTAGATTTGCACTTAATAAGTTCTTTAAAATAAATTTACAATACTGCCTACATTAGTAAATTGTTTGATAAACTCAACAATAATCATTTATAAAGAATGAGACTAAGTTGTAAAAGCGCGCTAGTTTTTCTAGATACTTGAGCAACTTGTTAATTCTAATCCTGTTTAACTGGGGTTTATAAACTTAACTAATGTAGGCTTTTTATATATATACACATGATAAACCAAATGATTTTACCCATTATAATTGGGATCGCAATAGGATTGGCAATAGGATATGTTATTGCTAAAGTAATGGAACGCAAAGTTGCTTCTAAATTATTAAAACAAGCTAAAAAACAAGCAGCTTATATTTTAAAAGAATCGACTGCCGAGGCCGAATCTCTTAAAAAAGATAAAATACTTCAGGCCAAAGAAAAATTTTTAGAACTAAAATCAGAACACGAAATTGTAATTATTGCGCGTGAAAAAAAGATGGCCGAAACCGAAAAACGCATTCGCGATAAAGAATCTCAAATGTCGCAAGTTTTAGACAAAAATAAAAAGAACAATCTTGAATTAGAGCAAAAAATTGAAGATTACAATCATAAAGTTGAGACCCTTGAACGCAAGAATAACGAAATTGAAAAGTTGCATCGCAATCAAGTTGAAAAACTAGAAACAATTTCGGGGCTTTCGGCCAGTGATGCTAAAAAGGAACTCAATGAATCTTTGAGAGATGAGGCAAAAGCTAATGCGATGGTTTATATACAACAAACTATTGAGGAAGCGAAATTTACAGCACAACAAGAAGCTACCAAAATCATTTTAAATACCTTACAACGTGTAGGTGTTGAACAGGCTGTCGAAAATTGTGTCAGTGTTTTTAACCTAGAATCAGATGAAGTAAAAGGGAGAATTATCGGTAGAGAAGGACGTAATATTCGCGCTATCGAAGCCGCTACGGGTGTTGAAATTATTGTAGATGATACGCCAGAAGCGATTATTTTATCTTGTTTTGATCCGATAAGAAGAGAAATTGCCCGTTTATCTTTGCATAAATTGGTTACAGATGGACGAATTCACCCAGCCAGAATTGAAGAAGTTGTTAAAAAAACAGAAGCCGAATTAACCAACGAAATTATTGAGGTAGGCAAACGAACCGTAATCGATTTAGGTATTCACGGTTTAAATCCTGAACTGATAAAAGTGGTTGGTCGTATGAAATACCGTTCTTCTTACGGTCAAAATTTATTGCAACATTCACGCGAAGTAGCTAACCTTTGTGCCTTGATGGCAGCTGAACTCGGTTTAAATCCCAAAGTAGCTAAACGCGCCGGGTTGTTGCATGATATTGGTAAAGTACCTGATACCGAAAGCGAATTGCCACACGCTATTTTGGGCATGCAGTGGGCCGAAAAATATGGCGAAAAACCAGATGTTTGTAATGCCATTGGAGCACATCACGATGAGATAGAAATGAAATCATTATATGCGCCAATAGTTCAGGTTTGTGATGCGATATCTGGAGCAAGACCAGGCGCTCGTCGTCAAGTTTTAGACTCTTACATTCAGCGCTTAAAAGATTTAGAAGAAGTTGCATTCAGTTTTGGTGGTGTTCAAAAAGCTTATGCCATTCAGGCTGGTAGAGAATTGCGTGTGATTGTGGAAAGTGAAAAAGTGGACGACTTAAAAGCAGCGGAACTCTCATTTAACATATCTCAGAAAATTCAGAATGATATGACTTATCCCGGTCAGGTTCGCGTGACGGTAATTCGTGAGACACGCTCGGTTAATATCGCAAAATAATGATTCAACTTAAATTATAAAAAAGCTCTTAAAAATTAATTTTTAAGAGCTTTTTTATTTCCTTGGATGAAATTGATCCATCACCTTTCTCAAATATGTTTTATCTACGTGCATATAAATTTCGGTAGTTGTGATGCTTTCATGGCCGAGCATTTGCTGGATTGAACGCAAGTCGGCGCCATTTTCTAACAGATGCGTTGCGAAAGAATGCCTAAAGGTAAATGGATTAATTTTTTATTTATTCTAAAAATGCCATCTTACAAAAGCTTCCATAGCGGCATAATCAGCTAATCCCAATTCATTGTATTTTTGAGCTGTTTTGGTATTTCTATCTTCGGCTCGCATCCAAAATTCTCTGATATCATCTCCTTGAAACATGACTCCGTCTTTTTGAGATTGATGAAAGAAAATTGCTTTTCTTTTTTTTAACACTTGATCTGGACTCATTGGTACTGCCATATCAATTTCGTGAATTTCCCATTCATGCCATGCACCTTTGTATAACCAAACCCAACAGTTGTTCATAAAAGGTTTTGTTTTTAAGATAGCTAATGATTCAAATAGTGCATTTAAACTAATTCTGTGAGTGCCATGAGGATCTGATAAATCACCAGCAGCGTATATTTGATGAGGTTTTATTTTTTCAATAATGTCACACATTAAATTTAAATCATCTTGCCCTAAAGGTTTTTTCATAATGCTCCCAGTTTCATAAAAAGGCATATTTAAAAAATGCACATTTTCATCGGGAACTCCTAGATATCTAGTAGCCGCTAAAGATTCACTTTTTCGAATAAGCGTCTTTAAATTTCGGACTTCAATACGGTCAATAGCATTGTCTCTTTTTGAAGAGATTTGTTCAATAATTGAAGTCATAATGCCTTTATCATTTACACCGTATATTTCTTTAGCTACTTCAGCAAATTTAAGAGCTTCATTATCTGCAACAGCAATATTTCCAGAAGTTTGATAAGCAACATGAACGTCATGTCCCTGTTCAACCAATCGATCAAATGTACCTCCCATTGAAATAACATCATCATCTGGGTGTGGACTAAATATCAATACTCTTTTTCTTTTTGGATTGGCTCTTTCGGGTCTAAATGTATCATCAGCATTTGGTTTTCCTCCAGGCCAACCTGTTATTGTGTGCTGTACTTTATTAAACATTTTAATATTTAAACCATATGAAGATCCTTCTTGTGCCAATACACTTGACATTCCATTGTCATTATAGTCTTCATCAATTAATTTTAAAATCGATTTTTTTGTTAACTGGCATAACCATATAATTGCTTTACTTTTTAATTTTTCATTCCATAAACAAGGACCAACTAACCAAGGTGTATTTATTCGTGTCAATTCAGATGCCGCTTCTATGTCTAATATAAACGTCGTATTTTGATGGAGCTGTAAATAGGTCGCTGGAACTTTTGATGAAATCTCTCCTTCTATGGTTTTTTTAATAATCGAAGCCTTATTGTGTCCCCATGCCAAAAGAATGATTCGCTTTGCTTTTCTAACAGTTCTTATCCCCATTGTTATTGCTTTTTTAGGTACATTATCTATACCTAAAAATGATGGAGCAGCATCAACTCTTGTTATATAATCTAACGTTATACTTCTGGTTTCTGAGTTATGATGTGAACCGGGTTCATTAAAACCTACATGTCCTGTTCTACCAATGCCTAATAATTGTAAATCAATTCCGCCGTTTTCCGCTATCATTTGTTCATAGTCTATACAATATTGATGTAAATCATCATTTGAAACCATTCCGTTAGGAATATGTATATTCTTAGGTAATATATCAATATGATTAAACAAATGCTGATGCATGAAGTAATAATAACTTTGAATGTTCTGTTTTGTCATTGGATAGTATTCATCCAAATTAAAAGTGATCACATTTGAGAAACTTAATCCTTCTTCTTTGTGCATTCTCACCAGTTCTTCATACACTTTTATTGGTGAGGAACCGGTCGCTAAACCTAAAACACACAAGTCTCCCTTCGACTGTTTAACTTGAATCAGGTTTGCTATTTCTTGCGCAACTCTAATTGACCCTTCCATTGCGGTTGAAAAAATTACATTATGTGCTTTTTCAAATCGCGTTTCTTCAAATTTTCCAGCCTCTTCATATTTGATACTTTTAGGATTTGATATCGACTTAGTTTCCATAATTTACTATTCAATGGTTGATTATGTGTAAATTTAAAATTAAAACACTTAGAAACACGTAAATTTATGCAAATATATCTATATAATTGCAATTATATTGCATTGAGATTTTGCTAAAACCGCAAAAGATAGAGAATAACCTAAAAAAAATAAAAAATTTATTAAGTTTTGGTATATTCACCCCGCTCAATAAAATATAGACTGAACATTTCTAAAATAATACCTATGGATAATTATGGATTTTTATCAATTTTGCCGCCAATAATTGCAATTATTCTTGCCCTAAAAACAAAACAAGTCTATATCTCGCTACTTTTTGGCATTTGGTTTTCTTGGATTATTTTGAACAACTGGAATTTTCTTACGGGAAGCATTGCCACAATTGAGGCGATGGTAAACGTATTTAAATCGGAAGGAAATACTAGAACCATTATGTTTAGCGCCTTAGTTGGCGCACTTTTATTGTTTATTCAATATTCAAGGGGAGTTGAAGGATTTGTAAACAAAATTAATAACATAATTAACTATTTTGAAAAAAAACAAAGCGGATACAGCAGGGTTATTGTACAAATTTTAGCATTAATTACGGGCCTTTTTCTTTTTGTGGAAACAAGCATCAGCTCATTGACTGTTGGCACCCTTTACCGGCCCATTTTTGACAAGTTAAAAATTCCGAGGGAAAAATTGGCTTATATCGCCGACACAAGTTCCGCGCCGTCATCAATTATTCTTCCATTTAATGCTTGGGGAGCTTTTATTATGGGCTTGTTAATTACCCAAGGAATAGACAATCCTTTTTCTGTATTGTTATCATCCATTAAATATAATTTTTATCCCTTCATTGCCATTATAATGGTATTTTTTGTGATCCTTACAAAAAGAGATGTTGGCCCAATGATTAAAGCGGAAAAAAGAATTAAAGAAACCGGAAAACTTTTAAACGACAATGCCAAGCCTATGATCTCTGAAACCATAACCTCCTATAAACCCAAGGAAGGCATTCAGGCAAAAGCCTATAATATGATTATTCCTTTGTTGACTATGGTGCTTATGATGCCTATAAACTTGGCCTATACCGGTTGGGGTGAAGTTGAAAATTTCACTTCTTTCTCAAATCATTTGTCATTGGCAATAGGCAAAGGATCTGGCTCATCATCTGTATTGTATGCTGTGCTTACTTCAATTTTTGTTGCTATGATTTTATATAGGGCACAAGGAATTATGAAAATAAAAGAAATGATTGATTTGGCATTGAAGGGAATTAGTGAATTAATGCCATTGGCGCTATTGATGTTACTTGCTTTTGCCATTAGTGACGCTTGTAATCAATTGGGCACAGGGCAATTTGTAGCCGATTGGTCCAAAGATTGGCTTTCTCCAGAATTTTTGCCTGCAATTATTTTTGTTATTAGCTCTTTCATTGCATTTTCAACAGGAACTTCTTGGGGTACTTTTGCCATTATGTTGGCAATAGCCATACCAATGGCAAACATCCACTCGGCAAATGTTACGCTTGTTATTGCGGCAACATTAGGCGGCGGGGTCTTTGGCGATCATTGTTCCCCAATATCCGATACCACCATCATTTCTTCAATGGCCTCTGCAACCGACCATATTGACCACGTTAATACACAATTGCCTTATGCTTTAATTGGTGGCGCCATTACAACGGTGATGTATTTGATTATTGGCTTTATGGCAACTTAATATGTTGTTTTTATAATGGCTTTGCTTAAATATGACAAATTTTCACAAATTATCTCTGGGCAAAAATTTCCGATTTTAATTTAAAAAATCAATTGTATGTCGAAACTAAAGTTCCTTTTTGTATTTACAAGTTCAATTTTGCTTTTTTATGGCTGTAAATCGGCACATATCGCAAAAAAAATAATCAAACAATTTGACACTGGTTTTTATGATAATCAGTTTACGGGATTATTAGTATATGACCCTAAATCAAACGATACCATTCTTAATTATAATGCAAATAAATATTTTACTCCGGCTAGTAATGCAAAAATATTTACTTTATATACCGCATTACAAGTTTTGCCTGAAAAAGTCCCTGCCTTTAAATATTCTATTGATACTGATACCATCACTATTCTAGGCACTGGCGATCCAACATTTTTACATCCTTTTTTTCAAGACAGCACAGTGCTGAAAATGGCTCAAAATTATAAAAAAGTAAAATTAATTCTCAATAATTTATCTGAAGACAAATACGGTCCCGGCTGGGCATGGGAAGACTTTGATACTTATTTTAGCCCAGAACGGAGTAGTTTTCCTATGTATGGAAATGTAGTGACGGTTACTAACAATCATACCTTACAAAGTATTCCAAAAATAGAGGAAAATCACGTTCAATATTCCTCAACCAAACGTGCTAGAGATTTTAATGCTAATAGTTTTTATTATGACCCTAAAAATATTGATACGGTTGAAATTCCTATGGTTATTGACTCTATGTTGATTACAGATTTATGGAATGCACTGTTACCGGGTAAAGTCTCTATAATAAATTATTTTCCAAATGAAATAAGCCAAATTGCATATAGTGTCTCTACTGATTCTTTATACAAGCGAATGATGCATGTAAGTGATAATTTTTTGGCAGAACAAATACTAATACTATCATCTTCAACTTTATCGGATACTTTAAGTTCAAGTAAGATGATAAGTTTTATTCTAGAAAATCAGCTTAAAGATTTAAAACAAATGCCTCGGTGGGTTGATGGTTCTGGATTGAGTAGGTATAATTTATTTACGCCGACTTCTTTAGTTCAAGTTCTTACAAAATTATACACCACGGTTCCAAGAAAACGATTGTTTAACTTATTTCCTGTTGGTGGAGAATTTGGAACGTTAAAAAATTGGTATGCAGGTAATTATAAACCTTATGTTTATGCAAAATCAGGAACTCTTGATAATAATTATTCCTTAAGTGGCTATTTAATTACAAATTCTGGAAAGACACTCATTTTTAGTTTTATGAACAATCATTTCACAAAACCTACTGCTGATGTCAAAAAACATATACAAACTATTCTAGAATTGCTTCGCAATAATTATTAAATATCGATGATAGATTCAAGTTATAAATACAAAATTTAATTATTATTTAAAGGTTTAAATAATTGACCATTAATGTATATTTTTAGCATTTTTAACTCCAATATAAGTTTCGAAAAATATATCTTTACATTAAACTTTTAATTATGATTTCTAAGCGAATAACTTTTTGTTTACTTTTATTTTTTTTGGTAGGCATAAGCTGTAAAAGTACAAGATCTTCAATTTCAAATGTATCAGCTAAAGGTTTAATAAAGCCAACATATTTACAAAATGGGGATACTGTTGCAATAGTTTCTCCGGCAGGAAATTTAAATAATAAAGAAGCTGAAATTCAGCAAGCAATAAAATTACTTAAAAGCTGGAATTTAAATGTTGTCATTGGTGAAAATATCTACAATCAAAATTATGAATTTGCAGGCACCGATGATGAACGTGCAGCCGACTTTCAAAAAGTGTTAGACAACACAAACATAAAAGCAATTTGGTGTGCGCGTGGTGGCTATGGATCGGTTAGAATTTTAGATAAATTAGATTATACCAAGTTTATGAAACATCCAAAATGGCTTATTGGCTATTCTGACATTACCGCTTTTCATAATCAAATTCATAACCTCGGTTTTGAGACTATCCATGGCATTATGGCTATTAATTTAGATGATTATTGTGAATATAATAAAGAAAACTCAGCTTCATTTAAAGATGCCATTTTCGGAAAACAATTGGCTTATACCATAGAAGGGTCGAATCATAATAGGGTAGGAACTACCTCGGGGCAACTTGTTGGAGGTAATCTCACCCTTTTACATACCATGTTAGGTTCAAAAACGAGTATTGACACTAGCGGAAAAATTTTATTTATTGAAGAAGTGGGTGAATATGCTTACCATATTGATCGGATGCTTCAAAGTTTAAAACGCGCTGGTTATTTTGAAAACTGCAAAGGACTTATTATTGGTACAATAAGTAATATAAGGGGGGATATAATAATCGACTGGGGCAAACCGATTGAACAGCTCATTTTAGATGCTGTTAAAGAATACAATTTTCCAGTATTATTTAACTTCCCCGCTGGACATGAAAAAGAAAACAGAGCTTTGATTTTAGGAAGAACCGTTGAATTAGCAGTTGGTAAAAAGGAATCTACACTTGTTTTTAATAATTAACTTTAAATATTATATGCAATGCAATTAATTCTTAAGCCTTATAATTTAAAATTACAACACACATTTACAATATCCAGAGAGTCATATAATGTTCAGCCAACTTTAATTGTTGAGTTAATAGACGGCGAATTTTCAGGTTATGGTGAAGCAACTTCTAATCCATATTATCACATTACAATTCCTAAAATAATTGAGGACTTAAAGGCTATAGAATCGCTTATTGAAAAGAATTCAAGCTTAACTCCTGAAGCATTTTGGAATAAAATGTATCCAAATTTAAAACATAATATGTTTGCTTTATGTGCATTAGACCTTGCTTATAATGATTTATATGCTCGTAAAAATGGAAAGAAATTATATGAGTTGTGGCGTTATGATATCAGCCATAACCCATTGACAGATTATACCATTGGTATAGATTCTATTGATAAAATGGTTGCTAAATTAAAAGAAAAACCTTGGCCAATCTATAAAATTAAATTAGGAACGCAAGAAGATATTAACATCATTAAAGAACTTCGTAAACACACAAATGCGATTTTTAGAGTAGATGCCAATTGCGGTTGGGGTGTTGATGAGGCTATTAAAAATGCAATTGAATTAAAAAAATTTGGTGTTGAATTTATTGAGCAACCTTTAAAAGCTGATAATTGGGATGGACATAAAGCACTATTCTTAAAATCGGTATTACCCATTATTGCCGATGAAAGTTGCCAAATAGAATCGGATGTTGCAAAATGTTACGCGCATTTTCATGGTATAAATGTAAAATTGGTAAAATGTGGCGGTCTTACTTCGGCTAAAAGAATGTTAATACATGCTAAAGAGCTACAAATGAAAACCATGGTGGGTTGTATGACCGAATCATCTGTCGGCATTTCGGCTATTGCTCATTTATTGCCATTATTGGATTATGTTGATATGGATGGTGCTTTATTGTTAGCCGAAGATATTGCAACTGGTGTTACCATAAATGATGGGCGCATAGACTATAGCAATTTAAATGGAACTGGGGTTAAACTAATTGATTAAAATGATAATTGAAAGTTTTCCTGATAGGGTAATTCATGTAAATAATCAAGAGTATTTATATTTTGGAGGAACTTCCTATTTAGGAATGGCAACCCAATTAGAATTTCAGAATTTAATTTGTGACAATATAAAAAAATGGGGTACTTTTTATGGAAGCTCACGTGAAGCTAACGTTAAATTATCTGTTTATAACAGGGTTGAAAATTTATTTGCAGAGCAAATAAAATCTGAAGCTGCTGTAATCGTTTCATCTGGTACTTTGGCAGGAAAAATAGCTACAGAATATTTATTAAAAAACATAAAGGCTTCGTTTTATTATCCCAAATCACATCCTGCTATTTTAACACAAGACAGTTTACCACTATTTGTCGATAATAAGTTACATCCAAAATTATTAGATTATCTTGTTGAAGATGTTATTATTTCAGCTGATGCGATATTGGCTTTAGAAGTAACGCCAACTAAATTCGATTTTATAAATCAAATTTCATCAACAAAGAAAATTACCATTTTATTGGATGAGTCTCATAGTTTAGGTATTATTGGAAATAAAGGAATGGGAATATTTAGCAGTATCAATAAAAATAAAATTCATAGAATCGTTATGGTTTCTTCATTGGGTAAAGCGCTTGGTTTATCGGGAGGAATCATAGCTTCGGATGCTGATTTTATAGATGGATTAAAAAAGGAAGCGCTTTTTATATCTTCTTCTGGGGCAAACCCCGCATATTTAGAAGCATATTTACAAGCTCAAAACATTTATTCAGTACAACAACAAAAATTAAAAAGCAATTTATCTTTTTTTAATTCGAAGTTTATACCCAGCAAAATATTTAAATACAGTGCTAATTATCCCGTAATTTATTGTGATGATGAAAATATTTCGGAAATTTTTTTAAAAAATAATATTGTCATTGCTTATTTTAAGTATCCTACTTACAAAAAAATGATGAATAGAATTGTGATTTCTGCAAACCATACTAAAGCAGATTTAGAAAAGTTAATAAATATTTTAAATACGCTTTAGTCTAAATGAAAAAAACCACGTCTCAGACGTGGTTTTTTTCTAAAATTATAAATGGAATTTTAATTTTCCCACCAAACTGGTGTGATAGGTGTTTTTAAGTTTGCTTCAACATTACTTCTATTACGATTCAATTCAGAAGACGGATAACTTGCACGTCTAAACCATTGACCAGAATATTCTGCACCAGCATCTACTTCAGATCGTATTTTTAATCCTTTAAAGACATCACTTGAAAAATTATATCGTCTATAGTCTACAAAAGTTTCTGGATTTAAGAAATTATGAATGTATTTTTCTTTCATAATATTGTTTAGCATTAATGACCCTTCACCAACATTAACAGATGCATCAGCCATATATGTGGTTCCACTAACACCATATTTACTCATACTTGCAGTAATTCCTGCCATATAAGCAGTATAAGCTGTACTATTAGAACCTACACTTGTTGTTGTGCCACCATTAGCTAAAAAGGCAGCTTCAGCTTTTATAAACATAGCTTCTGCATAACTTATTATCATTAAAGGAGAATCAATACTTGTATAATAACCGCCATCTGCAAAACCAGTATTACCATTGGTAATACCATCTGGTGATATACCGCCACCGCCACTAACATATCCTTTCCAAACAGCACTTCCACCATTTTGTGCAAAACGAGGTAATCTTGGGTCAATTTGTACAGTACCACCTAAAAAGGGATAATAATCGCCATTCATAGAACTTACCATTTGACTGGCTAAATCATCATGATAATTTCCGGTATTTCTAGATAAAATTTCAAGTGAATACCAAGGGTTAATGTTTTTAGAATCATAAAACATTTGAAAATCATCAGAATTATTTGTAAATCCATTTGCTATGGTTG
>JAVHOP010000090.1:56969-64878 GCA_036170135.1 Flavobacteriaceae bacterium
TCATAAAACATTTGAAAATCATCAGAATTATTTGTAAATCCATTTGCTATGGTTGCCAAAACATCACTTGCATTAACTAATCCTTTATTAACTAAATGTAACTGGTAACGAGCTTTTATAGTATAAGCAGCTCTTAACCATTTACCTAAATTACCATGATAGATTAAATCTTCATTTCCTAGAGCTATTCCTGAATTATCAACACCTTGTAATCCAGTTATGGCATTATCCAATAGTTTGAAAATCTCAGTATAAATAGATTCTTGAGTGTCAAATATAGGATAAAGATTTTCCTGTCCCTGATTTGCTTGAGAATAGGGAATGTTATCCCAAGTATCTGTAGCAATTCCAATATTTAAAGCAGTTAGTATATCAGCTACAGCTGCGTAATGAGTAGCTCCTATCGCAGCAGCTTTCTCTTTAATTACTTTTAAGTTAGGTAAATTATATAAATAAACTTGCGACCAAAGCCCGCTTGCAGTTGTTTCTCCTGAAGCAGTTCCTCCTTGACCTACAAAATTCTGTGTATAATTACCAAATGTTAATTCAGCAGAATATTGACCTTCCATAGTGCTGTGAATTATAGGAGCCAATAAGTCACTCATCCTCAATTGCTCAGGTTGGGCTGTTCCAGAAGGTGTGTTTATATTAAAATAATTATCACTACAAGCGGTAAATCCTATTGCTAGTACTAATATTAATATTGATTTTGTTATAAATTTTTTCATCATTTTCTATTTTTAAAATCCTAATTTAAGTCCTAATGAATAACTTTCACTTAATGGTGTACTTAATCCAGTAAACCCATATACGTTAGATCCTGCGCTATATTGATTTCCTTCGGGGTCATATCCTTTAAAAGGTGTCCATAATAAAAGATTGTGTGCGCTAACAGAAGCAGAAAAATTATCTAAATGTAATTTTTCTAAAATAGGACCTTTAAAATTGTAGCTAAGGCTAATGTTACGAAGCTTAATCCAAGACGCATCTTGTATCAAAACTTCTGATGCTAAATTATAAACGGTAGAGCTTCTATAATAATTTTGATCGATAAATGTTTCTTTAGTATTCTTAACAAATCCGCCACTTCCGTCATCCATTACGCCATCTAAAATGGTAGTTACATTCCTAAATTCAGTAGATTTTAAATTACCATTTCTAATAGAATTTCTAATTCCTGAATCATATAGATCTCCGCCTTTTTTCCATTCTAATAAGAAATCCAATCGCAGTTCTTTATAAGTTAAATTATTTCCTAACGAAGCAATAAAATCTGGAAAGGCATTACCAACTTTAACTCTTTTAGATAAATCTACACGAGGTTTACCATCACTAGCTATATAACGTTGGCCATTTTCATAGCGCCATTTATAACCGTAAAGGGTTCCCATTTTATCCCCTTTTCTTATTTCAGAGGTAACCCCTGCAGCACCTGAGCTAGCAAAAATCAGACTTTCAATATCATCGGGTAATGATAAAACATTACCTTGATTTGTTGAGAAGTTAATGATACTTTCCCATTTAAAATTATTATTTTTAATGATGTCAGCAGAAATCATTAATTCATGTCCAAATGTTTCAAAATCACCTGCATTTCTAACGATACCTGATAATCCGGATGAATAAGCCGTACCAACCGTAAAGATTTGATCTTTAATTCTTGTCCTATAATAAGCATAATCTACACGTACTCTGTTTTGGAAAAAACGCAAATCAGCACCTATTTCATAAGATCTATTTCTTTCAGGAATCATATTTGTATCTCCTAACTGTGTGCTCGATCTAAAACCTCCAGCACCTCCAAAAGGGAAATTACTATCAGCAACAAAATAATGTCCAACTTGGCCAAAAAGAGGTCCTTTACCAACTTCTGCCCAAGAAGCTCTTAATTTTCCAAACGTAAAGAACTTACTATCTTTATCAAACAAATCATGAACATCATATGCCAAACTTACAGAAGGGTAGAAGAACGAACGATTGGCTTTAGGTAATGTTGAAACATAATCATTTCTTCCAGTAATGGTTAAAAATAATTTGTTTTTATAATCCATTTTTAACTCGCCAAAATTACCAATATTTCGTAATTGTGTAATACTTTTTCCGGCGAATGTATTGATAGTGTTTGCTAAATCGTTAATTCCAGGAACATTTAGATTTTCACCTCTTATCCAAGAATAATCATTTTTAGAATCGGATATTTGATTACCTAAAGTTAAAGTCGTTTTAAAATCATCCGACCAGCTTTTAGTTAAAGTCACTAAAAAATTAGACTCTAATGCCAAAAAGTTTATATTTTGATTTACTATAAAACCACCTACTTGAGTACCTGTATCTAAATCAGAAGGTACAAATCGATTTCTTTGGTCTGAATAATTATCAACTTGAACTGCATAAGATATATTTAGCCAGTCTTTAACTGCCCAATTTAAATCAACATTTCCCACCCAACGATTTAAATCGTCTTTTAAATTACTCATTTCTAAAAAATAACGTGGGTTATCAATAACTCCAAAAGAATAATTCCGTTGCGTTCCGTTTGCATTATGCCAATCATTAATAGGAAAAGTTGCTGAATAATATGATAAAGAGCTAAATACAGATTTATCTCCACCATTACCCATTGCACCTCCAGATTTGGTATAAGCAATAGATGAATTAATTTTAATTTTTTCGTTTATTTGATAGCCTGAACTAAATCTAAGCGTTGTTTTATTATAATCAGTATTTGGCAACACGCCTCCTTCGTTATTATGACCTACCGAAAAGAAATAATCAATTTTATCATTGGCGCCACTTAGGTTAAAGTTGACTTGATTATTGATGCCCGTTTTAAATAAATCATAAGGGCTGTAAAATTTATCTTTTGTTAAATCAACTACAGTACTATTAGTTAAAGTAGCCGTATCATCAGAATATTTTGGTCCCCACGAATAAAACATCGTTCCTCCTAGTCTGGTAAAACCAGTTTCAGTTTCTGGAGTATATAAACCTCTTGGTAAATTATTATAGCCTTCGCGGTATGTAGTTTGTAATTCGGGAGTGGTGTTTATATTATTAAAAGTAGTAGATGTTATCAAAGTAATTTTAGCTTTTCCTTGCTTCCCTTTTTTAGTAGTAATTATAATGGCTCCATTAGAGGCCCTTACACCATATAATGCAGTTGCGGCAGCTCCTTTTAAAATATTAAAACTTTCGATATCTTCGGGATTAATATCAGTAGCTCTGTTCGCAAACGAAAATTGTTCTGAACTGCTAGGAGAATTAGATCCCGCACTAGGCAGAACACTGCCAGAAAAAGTATCGTTGTTTAAAGCCAATCCATCAACAATTATAAGCGGCTGATTGTTTCTGTCGGGGTTAATTGAAGTAACACCTCTAATTAAGATATCAATACCGCCACCTGCAGCTCCAGAAGTCTGACTGATTTGTACACCAGCTACACGACCCTGTAAAGCAGTAATAGCATTTGTTTGTCCGGTTAAATCTAATTGATCAGCTTTAACTTGGGTGACAGAATACCCCAACTCCTTAGTTTCCTTTTTCATCCCAAAAGCTGTCACAACAACTTCATTTAATTGATTCGTATTTTCTTTAAGAGTCACATTTAATGTTTCTCCTGTCACAGAAACTTCTTTGGTTTCGAATCCCAAAAAAGAAAAGACTAATACGTCATTTTTTTTAACAACCATCTGATATTTTCCATCAAAATTAGTTGTTGTGCCGATAGTTGCTCCTTTTACTTGAATGTTTACACCTGGCAAAATCTGTCCAGACGCATCATTTACTTTACCGCTAACGGTAACGTTTTGTGCTAATAGTAGAGAAAATGCTGTTGTAAAAAAAATAAGAAAAGAAAAGGTAAATTTTTTCCTCATAATATGTTAATTTAAGGTTAATTTAAAAACAAATATACATTTTTTTTTAAATGATGCATCATTACGCAAAAAAAACTTCATTTTAACACATAAAACATTAAAATATCTAAATTATATTGCATATTTGTTTATGTTTTTGCGACAATATAACATAGAAAATGTTAAAAGAAGAACGACACCATCACATATTAGATAAAATAATTTTAGATAGAAAAGTTTTATCAACCGATTTAAGTATTGAGTTAAATGTTTCTGAAGATACCATAAGACGTGATCTTAATGAGTTATCTGCTAAAGGATTGATTAAAAAAGTACATGGTGGAGCATTAACTCTCGGGACCAAAACGCCATCTTATAGGGAACGTAGTAATTACAATCTAGAAGAAAAAAACATTATTGCTAAAAAAGCTATAAAACTGATAAAGGATGGTCAAGTTATTATTATGAGTGGTAGCACCACCAATTTACAACTTGCGAAAATTATACCTTCTGATATAAATGCTACCATATATACCTATAGCCTTCCAATAGCACTACAACTTACGGAGCATCCTTCAATTGAAATAATATTTATCGGTGGAAAATTACACAAAGCCGCACAAGTCACTGTTGGTCTTGATGTTGTATCATCACTTTCTGAATTAAGAGCTGATTTGTGTTTTATGGGAACCGGAGGTATAAATGTTTTAAATGGAATGACAGAACCCGATTGGGAAGTATCTCATATAAAAAAATGTATGATTTCAGCAAGCAACAAAGTCATTGCTCTTTGTACTAAAAATAAAATAAATGAAATAAAAAGATATACGGTGGCTCCTATTCTTAAAATAGACACTATTATAACTGAGATAGATCCAAATGATTCCATATTTGCCGATTTCAAAGAAAAAGGTGTTAAAATTATTTAATCATTTATATCTGTTTTTATGCGGTTATTTGCATTTTTAGTATTCTATAAAATTAACTTATCCAAATCGGATAGACTTGATAGTGAAAATTCAAATGCAGATTATATATTAATAGGTTCAAAATATTTGATATCTCTAAAAAAATAACCTAAAGCCACCTCTTTAATAGAATCATCTATTGTATTTTGTGACAAATCATACTGATTTGATATGAGTTATTAAAGAGTTTTATTTCCTTGGATGAAATTGGTCCATCACCTTTCTCAAATACGTTTTATCTACGTGCATATAAATTTCGGTAGTTGTGATGCTTTCGTGACCCAGCATTTGCTGGATTGAACGCAAGTCGGCACCATTTTCTAATAAATGTGTGGCAAAAGAATGCCTAAAAGTATGCGGACTGATATTTTTTTTGATTCCTGCAAGTATCGCGAGGTTTTTAATAATCATAAAGACCATATTCCTAGTGAGTTGTTTGCCTCTGCGGTTTAAAAACACGGTGTCTTGAAATCCTTTTTTGATGTCGATGTGACATCTTATTTGATGAATGTAATGGTTGATAAGGGTTTCATCTTTTTTATTGATGGGTACAAAACGTTGTTTATTTCCCTTGCCTAAAACTTTGATAAATCCTTCTTCAAAAAACAAATCTGAAAGTTTTAGGGTTATTAATTCAGTTACGCGCAAACCACAGCTGTATAAAGTTTCTAAAAGCGCGCGGTTCCGTTCGCCTTCAGGAGTGCTTAAATCTATTTGGCCAATGATAAGGTCAATTTCATGAGTTGACAACGTATCGGGTAACTTTCTGCCAATCTTTGGTGATTCAATTAATTGGGTAGGATTGGTCTCTCTATAATTCTCAAAAACCAGATAATCAAAAAAGTTTCGTAATCCAGAAATCAGGCGTGCTTGCGAGCGCACATTAATGGTTTTTGCGGTATAATAGATAAATTGCTGTATGTGTTCCTCATTGATTAGAAGCGCCGTGATTGGCATATTATTAGCTTCCAAAAAACGGACTAATTTTTTAACATCTCTAACATACGCCTCTATAGAATTAGAAGATAAACCCCTTTCTATTTTTAAGTATAACTGATAATCTTTTAAGTAAATTTCCCATTTCATATTGTAAAAATAATTTATTATATTTGACATATAATTTAAAAATCAACTTAATATGAAAAAATTATTTTTTATTAGTATTTTGATGGTTATGAGTTTTACAACTGTTAAAGCTCAAGAAGGTTTTAATTTAGGTGCTCACCTTGGTATTCCTGTAGGTGATGCAGCTAATTTTTCAAGTTTCAATTTCGGATTTGATTTGGCGTATTTGTATAAATCCGGAGATACGTTTGATATGGGGCTTGCTACTGGCTACACCAATTTTTCAGGTAAAAATGGTGGTGGAAGCTCTGGAATGATTCCTATTGCTGGTACATTTAGGTATGCTGTTTCTGGCAACTATTTTATGTCGGCTGACTTAGGGTATGGATTTGCAACAAATGGTGGTGGCGGTGGTGCTTTTTACTACCAGCCTAAATTTGGTATGCGCACTGGCAAGTCTGATGTCTTCGCATTTTACAAAGGATTTAGCAAAAATGGATTTACTACAGCGGCTTTTGGTGTAGGAATGGCATTTAGCTTTAATTAATAAAAAGTAAGAATTAATTTTATTAAATTTGAAGGCAGAAACCTCTTGGTTTCTGCCTTTTTTTATCAAATGAGTATAACAGAAATTTGTTTTATTTACGAATGCTTTTAAGCGAATTCTAAATGTCATATAAAATTAAAAAATAGCTACTTATGAAACTGATTATCATCAATGGTCCTAATTTAAACTTATTAGGTAAGCGAGAACCCGAAATATATGGGTCGGCTTCATTTGAAGACTATTTTAAATCTCTTCAAAAAAAGTATTCACATCTTCAATTAGACTATTACCAATCTAATGTTGAAGGAGAACTCATCAATAAGTTGCAAGAAGTTGGATTTACTTATGACGGCATTATTTTTAATGCCGCCGCTTACACGCATACATCTGTTGGCTTAGGCGATGCCGTAAAAGCCATCACAACACCCGTTGTTGAAGTTCACATTTCTAATGTTTATGCACGCGAAACATATAGACATCAATCTTTTATCGCGCCAAATGCTAAAGGTATTATTGCCGGTTTCGGATTAAAAAGTTACGATTTAGCAATTGAATCGTTTTTGTAATAATTTTTATGGATTCCTGCTTTTGCAGAAATGACAAGTAAAATACCTTTCCCACAGAGTCAATACTGTGCATCGAGACAGCTTACCGGCTAGCGCTAAACCTTGAACAGAAATAATTGAGGATTTTCGATTACATCGTTACATTGAGAGTTGACAGCATGCTGAGTCTGTTTTTTATATTTTGGCATCAATAATGGCAATAATTTCTGCTTCCTTTTGCAAAGCTTCTTTATAAACAGATTCGGCTTTAGTCAAAATAGCTTCTGCAAATTTTCGATCTTTGATATCTTTAGCATTAATCCGCACATTAAAATAAGCACCAGTTACGGCAGTTCTGGCACATAGTGCGCCAACGCCAGCATCGGATAATGAATTTTGAAGTCCGAATTTTACCATCGCTTCCATCACTTCCATCGATTGGCAGGCGGTTTCCATCACCCTAAACGGAATTTCAGTTGCGTATTTGGTAGCAGTTTCAACCGCTTGTTGACGTAATGCTTTTTCCGAATCGTTTGTTTTTGGTAATCTGAATGCTTCGATAATCTGATTAAATGCGTGCGTATCTTCATCTACCAAAGCCAATAATTTTGCTTTGTAAGCTTGTCCTTTTACAGCCCAATTTGAAAAAGTTTCCCAACGGTCATCCCAGCCGGGTTTATGCGACGATAAATTAGCGACCATTGTTCCTAATGACACACCCAGCGTACCGACATAAGCCGAAATAGAGCCACCGCCGGGAGCCATAGATTCGGCCGCAGTTTCATCTGCAAAAGCGATAAGACTCATGTCAATCAATCTTTTAGAGTTGTCTTTTAACAGATATTCGATTATTTTTTCATTCGGATTAAAGGGTTTTAAATCGTCTAAACCAAGCGATTTGATAGCGATTTTTAGCTTTTCGCTTTCGCT
>JAVHOP010000090.1:64978-84488 GCA_036170135.1 Flavobacteriaceae bacterium
TTAAATCGTCTAAACCAAGCGATTTGATAGCGATTTTTAGCTTTTCGCTTTCGCTGATACCTAACGAACGCTCTTGTTTTTTAAGATAGAATTCGGCGGCATCCAACATCGCTTGAAGTGGAATCAATCCAATCAATTCAGAGCCAGTTACGCGCAAACCCCTTGCTTGCGCTGCTTTACAACTTTCGTCAAATGCTTTATGCATTGAGGTAATGTTTATATTTGTCAAGTTGTAAGATATTTGAGCAATACCGTATTCTTCAATATACCAACCGATGCCTTTAACAGCTTTTAGTTTTCCTGGAATTCGTATCGGATTGCCATCAGCATCCAACACATTTTTACCTTTGGCATCTGTTTTTATGCGTCCGGCTTCTCTAATATCAAAGGCAATGGCATTGGCACGTCGGGTAGAGGTAGTGTTTAAATTGACGTTATAAGCAATTAAAAAGTTACGTGCCGAAATGGCAATAGCGCCACTTTTTTTAACCGTTTCGTTATATTGAGAGGGACCAAAATCGGGTTTCCAAGCGGGACTTGAAATCTTTTCCTTTAAACCTTCATATTCACCGGCACGACAATTGGCTAAGTTTTTTCGCTTTTCTTCTCGCGCGGCATTTTCATAAAAATAAACAGGAATTCCGAGTTCATCGCCAACGCGCTGACCTAATTTTTTGGCGTATTCGGCAGTTTCTTCAATGGTGATTCCTGAAATGGGTACTAAGGGACAAACATCGGTGGCACCAAAACGTGGATGGGCACCGTGATGCTTGCTCATATCGATAAGTTCAGACGCTTTTTTAATCAATATAAAAGCGGCATCAATTACCTGCTTGGGTTCGCCAACAAAGGTAATAACCGTTCGGTTTGTAGCTTTTCCGGGGTCGATATCCAAAAGCTTAATGCCTTCAATTTGTTCGACACTATGTGCAATTAGTTTTATTTTTTCGATATCACAGCCTTCGCTGATATTGGGGACGCATTCTATGAGTTGTTTTTGCATGAGTTTGGTATTTTGACGCCCAAAATTAAAGGTAAAATTGGGTTTATTAACATGATTTTATAGTTTTTTTTGAAAGTTATCTAGGAGTGCTTTCGACTACCTAGTCAAATCTTTAAATTCAAAAATTATGAAAACTGTAAAATTATTTGCATTTGTACTCTTAACTTTGGTAATATCTCAGACCGGTTTTTCTCAAAATTTAAGTAAAGCAACTTCTCCTAAATTATTGGTCGTAAAATTTCATGCAGATTGGTGTAAAACTTGTAGGGCAATGGGTCCGGTTTTTGAAGACCTGCAAAACAAAATTGACGGTGGAAATGTACTTTTTGTCAAGTTAGATTTTACTAATAATAAGACCAAAAATCAAGCGGTTTTATTAGGAGCACAGCTCGGTATTGCAGATATTTTAAGTCAGAATGATAGACGTACAGGTTTTGTGCTTGTTATTGATGCAAAATCTAAAAAAGTGTTACAAAAGTTAGGCGTTGACGACGATGTAGATGAAATGGAATCAAAGATTAGATCCTTCTTATAAAAATTAACTATCATGGATGCAACGAGGACCTCAGTTAAAATAACCAGTGCCATATTAAATGGATTTTACGACTTATTTATCGATGGCAAAAACCGACCTGTATTTTTTGATATTGACAAAACCTATCCAGAACTGTTAATCCGCGATCAGCACTTTGAAACTATAAAACACGAGCTAAGCGGATTGATGCAAAAAAATATTGCGCGAAACAAGTCTTTTCAAAACTTATACGTTCTTGATTTAAAGATGATTTTAATGATGATGTAAATTAGTAACAGGATAAAAAGTCCTAACAAAAATTTTACAATTACATTTGAAATAAATATAATTCCCAAGATACTAGGCGGTATTAAAAAGATGCCTATCAAGTGGATTTTACCTTTTAAAAATTGCTTATCCATATATTTTGCCATCGATAAAAACGGTTTCAATCATATTGCTGCCAAAGGCATAAGGCAAGTAATTCAACGATGGAATTGGTTTGGTGATTATTAAGTTTGCTTTTTTCCCTTTGGTAATACTCCCGTGAGTTTGTGCTATATCCATCGCATAAGCGGCATTTAAAGTCGCTGCGTTGATGGCTTCTTCGGGTGTTAGTTTCATTTTTATACAAGCCGTTGATATCACAAAATTCATATTGCCACTTGGTGCCGAACCCGGGTTAAAATCGGTTGCCAAAGCCAAAGGCAAGCCGGCATCTATTATTTGGCGCGCAGGGGTATAAGGTATGCTCAAAAAAAAGGAACAAGCTGGTAGAGCTACAGGCATTATTTTTGAATTTTTTAAATCCTCAATATCTTGTTCGCTCAACACTTCTAGATGGTCAACCGATAAAACCTGATGTTTGACACAAACTTGAATCCCGCCAATACTGTTAAATTGATTGACATGAATCTTAGCTCTTAAACCAATTTTTTTACCCGCAATAATCAGTCTTTCGGTCTGAGCCGGATTAAAATAGTCTTTTTCACAAAACACATCTATAAAATCAGCTAATTTTTCCTCTGCAATTTTAGGAAGCATGTCTTGGATAATATTGTCAATATAAGCATCGGGATTTTGTTTGTAAACCACCGGGATGGCATGCGCCCCCAAAAAGGTTGCTTTTATTGTTATAGGATATGCTTTTTTTAACCGTTTTATAACGCGCAACATTTTTAACTCCGATTCGGTATTCAAGCCGTATCCCGACTTAATTTCTACAGCGCCGGCGCCTAAATACATCAGTTCTTCAAGGCGTTTGCTAGATTGAGTAAATAAGTCATCCTCCGAAGTTTCCTGTAATTTTTTTGCCGAGTTTAAAATACCGCCACCTTTTTTGGCGATAGTTTCGTAAGACAATCCGTTAATTCTATCGACAAATTCAGATTCTCTATTGCCTGCATAAACCAAATGCGTGTGACTGTCGCACCACGCAGGCAAAACCGTTTTTCCAGCCGCATTAATTTTATGGTCAAACTTAAAATCTGGCACAGCATCCATACTGCCAAAATCGGCGATAACATCATCTTCTATAATAAGAAAAGCATTGTTAATTCGGGGCAAATCACGCATGGCTGCACCACAAACTTTTGTTGCCGATTGGTCTCTGATTTGCAATAATTCTTTGATGTTGTACAGTAAGGTTGTCATTAGTTTTGATTAGAAGGTAAAGATATTTAAATCGCATCAAAACGAAAACGATATCGTAAATAAACTTATTTACAAAACAATAATTATTAAATGAAAGGCTTTAAAAACGTACCTTTACAAAAAAATAAAATAATGAATAAAGCTATCTATATTGCCACTACAGAGCCAAGTAGCGGCAAGTCTATCATAGCATTAGGTTTATTCCAAATGTTGTTAGGCAAGGGCGCTAAAGTGGGTTATTTTAGACCTATCATCGGTGATTCTAAAAATAAAAAAACCGACAATCACATCGAAACCATTCGCACGTTTTTTAATTTGGATTTTGATGCAAAATCAACTTATGCTTACACGCGCAACGAAGTTACCATTCTTAGAAACGAGGGTAAGATCGATGAGATTTTGGATACAATTATCAAAAAATACAAAGCCATTGAAGCTAAAAATGATTTTGTTATTGTTGAAGGTACCGATTTTTCAGGCGAAAGTTATGCATTTGAATTAGACGCCAATGTTTTAATTTCAAAAACACTTGGAACTCCGGTAATTATCGTTGGTCAGGGCGCGGGTAAATCTATGGAGGAAATTATTGGAGCACTTCACATGGCTTATGACTCTTTTAAAGATAAAGAAGTGCAAGTTGTGGGTTTAGTTGCTAATAAGGTCGATAAAAAACATATAAATATTTTAAAAAACGGACTCAAAAAGAATCTGCATAAAGAGGTTTTAATCGACGTCATTCCAAATATTAGCCTACTTTCACATCCAACAATAAAAGAAATTGCCGATTATCTAGAGGCAGATCTACTCATCGGAACAGATTATCTTAACAATCAAGTTGGTGATTTTGTTGCAGGTGCCATGCAATTGCGCAACTTTTTAACGCATTTAAAAGAAAATTGTTTGGTTGTTATGCCTGGCGATCGTGCCGATTTACTATTAGCTACCTTACAAGCAAATAGTTCGTCAAATTATCCAAAGATTGCCGGAATTATTCTTACAGGTGGATTAAAACCAGAGCGTTCTGTTTTAAATTTGATAAAAGGTTTGTCGGCGGTAGTACCTATTTTATCCGTTAAGGAAGGCACATTTTTTATAATCAATAAGGTGGGTTCTATTAAATCTCAAATTTATGCCGAAAATATCGATAAGATAAGAGCGTCAATTAGCGCGTTTCAAAAATATGTCAATGTAGAGGCTTTAGCACAGCGGATAATTTCGTTTACACCTCAGGGTATTACCCCTAAAATGTTTCAATACAATTTACAACAGCGCGCTTTAAAACACCGCAAGCGCATTGTGTTGCCCGAAAGTGGTGATGAACGTATTTTAAAAGCGGTGGTGCGTTTGCAAGCATCTGATGTAGTTGATATTATACTTTTAGGTGAGGTCTCTAAAATTAAAAATCAAGCACTGCAATATGGTATAAAATTAAATTTCAAAAATCTAGAAATTATCAATCCAGCAGCATCTGTTTTATACGATAATTACGTTGAGACTTTTTACAATTTGAGAAAAGATAAAGGTATTGATTATACTATGGCGCAAGATTTAATGACCGACGTTTCTTATTTTGGAACGATGATGGTTTATAAAGGCGATGCCGATGGCATGGTGTCGGGAGCGGCACACACCACACAACATACCATTCGTCCCGCATTACAATTTATCAAAACCAAACCGGGCGTATCGGTTGTTTCTTCTATATTTTTTATGTGTTTAGAAGACCGGGTTTCGGTCTTTGGCGATTGTGCCATTAACCCAAATCCAAATGCAGAACAGTTAGCCGAAATTGCCATATCATCAGCAATCTCGTCAAAAGCCTTTGGCATTGAGCCTAAAATAGCCATGTTGTCTTATTCATCTGGCATCAGCGGAAAAGGAGAAGAAGTTGATAAAGTCCGTAAAGCGACTGAAATCGTCCGAAAATTGCGTCCCGATTTAGCGGTTGAAGGTCCCATTCAATACGATGCAGCAGTAGATAAAGCGGTTGGAAAAAGCAAAATGCCAAATTCAAAAGTCGCCGGACAAGCCAATGTGCTTATTTTCCCCGATTTAAATACTGGAAATAACACTTACAAAGCCGTTCAGCGGGAAACAGGTGCTTTGGCTATCGGACCCATGTTGCAAGGTTTAAATAAACCGATTAACGATTTAAGTCGCGGTTGCACGGTAGAAGATATTTTTAACACCGTAATTATTACCGCTATTCAAGCTCAAGATTTATAATATGCCTATACTCATTATCAATTCGGGAAGTTCTTCTTTAAAATACCAACTCATTTTAATGCCCCAAGAGCAGGTTATCAGTAGTGGCATGGTTGAACGCATCGGATTAGAAAACGCCCAAATTCATTACAAAACTAAAACTACAAAAATAAGCTTAACTCAAAGCGTAACAAATCATAAGGTAGGTTTACAAGCCATTGTAAAATTGTTGTTAGATCCAAAAATTGGCGTTATAAAAGACACAAATGCCATAAAAGTAGTTGGGCATAGAGTAGTTCATGGTGGTAGCACTTTTACCAAAACGACTTTAATAGATGAGAAAGTTAAAAAGAAGATCAGCGATTTATCGGCGTTAGCACCTTTGCACAATCCGCCAAATTTAGAAGGAATTATGGTGTCAGAACAGTTGTTTCCGAACGCTAAGCAAGTCGCCGTTTTTGACACCGCTTTTCACCAAACCATTCCACAAAAAGTGTATCAATATGCTATTCCGAACAAGTTTTTAGATGACAATCACATTCGCCTTTATGGATTTCATGGCACAAGTCATAAATATGTTTCCGAAAAAGCAATTGCATTTTTGGGGTTGAAACAATCTAAACTCATCAGCATCCATTTAGGAAATGGTTGTAGCATCACTGCTATAAAAAACGGAAAAAGCGTTGATCACAGCTTAGGATTTGGTCCCATGAACGGCTTGATTATGGGCACGCGCAGTGGGGATATTGACCAATCGATTATTTTTTATTTGGTTGACAAATTGGATTATACTTTGGAAGAAGTCAATAACTTACTTCAAAAACAAAGTGGCATGTTGGGTTTGACCGGATATAGCGATTTACGCGATATCGAAAATGAAGCTTCAAAAGGCAATAAGGCTTGTCAATTAGCTTTAGATATGAATGCGTATCGCATTAAAAAATATATTGGCGCTTATATGGCAGCACTAAACGGTGTAGATGCCTTGATTTTTACAGCAGGAATAGGAGAGCATTCAGATGTCATGCGCCAATTGGTTTGTGAGGAACTCGACTTTTGGGGAATTGAATTAGACCAAAACAAAAACAAACAATATCAAGGTGGTATTCAAGAAATTCAGTCAGTTCATTCAAAAGTCAAGATATTGATTATCCCCACCAATGAAGAAATTGAAATTGCAAAGCAAGCCTTTCAGTTGGTTTCAAATTCCAAATAACAAATCAGTAATCAGAAAATTGTAAAATGATAATGAAAAACCGAGAACAATTTTATAAATTCACCTTCAAAAAATAATATGGAAATGCTCAACTCAAACGAATACGCCACATTTTATCAACCTTATATTTCGGCTGCTTTGGCTACAAATTTATCTTTAACAGACCTTTTAGAACATGCTAAAATTCAGTTATTAAAAACCTTACAAGGTTTATCGCCAGAGCAAATTGATTTTAGATATGCCGAAGGTAAATGGTCGGTTAAAGAAATTCTGCAACATTTGATTGATGCTGAACGTATTTTTGCTTATCGAGCCTTGCGTTTTGCTAGATTCGACAAAACCGATTTACCGGGTTATGATGAAAATCTTTTAGCAGCAAATTCGTATTGTGACGAAAAGGATTTTAAAGCCATGTTGGAAGAATTTACAATAGTCAGACAAAGTAGCGTAATGCTTTTTAAAGGTTTTAATGAAACAGTGTTGTTAAATAAAGCCACTTGCAACGGTTACCAAATGAGTGTCAGAGCGATTGGTTTTGCTATTTCTGGACACCAATTACACCATTTGCAGGTTATAAAAGAACGATATCTTACAAAAATTGGGTAAATAAAAAAGCACCGATTACAAATCTGCGCTTCGTCAGAATGTCAATGCACAATTGTTTACTGAAAACTGAACACTAATATTCAATTTTATCATCCAAAGATTCCCAATATTTAAAGGGTTCTAAAGCGATATTTCTTTCGCACTGTACAAACGGAATACTGCGTTGACTGTTGGGCAATTCAATTTCTTTGTAGATAAAAGCGTCATCAAATCCGATAGCTGCGGCATCGGTTTTGGTGCTTCCATAAAAAACTTTGTCGGGTCGTGCCCAATAAATAGCGCCCAAACACATCGGGCAAGGTTCGCAAGAAGTATAAAGAATGCAACCTGTTAACTGAAATGATTTTAAATGTTCGCAAGCTTCTCTAATGGCGGTAACTTCGGCATGTGCCGTAGGGTCGTTGGTTGAAGTGACTTTATTGTTACCGCGCCCAATTATTTTTCCATCTTTAACAATGACGCATCCAAACGGACCGCCTTCATTGTTTTGCATACCTTTTAAGGCCACCTCAACAGCGGCTTTGATAAATTTTTTATGATTTTCCATTCAATTATTTTAGACTTCCTACCATGTCTTCGGGTTTTACCCAAGCATCGAATTCTTCTGGAGTTAAAAATCCTAAGTTTACGGCTTCTTGTTTTAGGGTTGTTCCGTTTTTATGGGCTGTTTTGGCAATTTTGGCTGCTTTTTCATATCCGATTTTTGGATTTAATGCCGTAACCAGCATCAGCGAATTGTTTAATAATTCCTTTATTCTAGGATAATTTGGTTCAATTCCAATTACACAATGTTCGGTAAACGATTGACAAGCATCCCCAATCAGTTGCGCTGATTGCAAGAAATTAGCAGCCATGACGGGTTTAAAAACATTCAGTTCAAAATGACCAGTAGCACCACCAAATGTAATAGCTACATCGTTGCCCATGACTTGAACGGCAACCATAGTCATAGCCTCAGATTGGGTTGGGTTCACTTTTCCGGGCATAATTGAAGAGCCAGGTTCGTTAGCAGGAATATTGAGTTCGCCAATTCCAGAACGCGGACCAGAAGCTAATAAGCGAATATCATTGGCGATTTTCATCATAGAAACAGCAATTTGCTTAAGGGCGCCGTGAGTTTCTACAATGGCATCGTGAGCGGCAAGTGCTTCATATTTATTTTCGGCAGTTCTAAAAGGCATTCCCGAAAAATTGGCAATATATTTAGCGACCAAAACATCGTAGCCTTTAGGTGTATTTATTCCGGTTCCAACTGCAGTTCCGCCAAGAGCAAGCTCAGACAAGTGGTCTAAAGTATTGTCTAAAGCTTTTAAACCATGTGTCAATTGCGAAGCATAGCCAGAGAATTCCTGACCTAAAGTCAGCGGTGTAGCATCCATTAAATGCGTGCGTCCAATTTTTACCACATTAGCAAAATCTTTACTTTTTTGCAAAAGCGCATCGCGTAAAGCGGTTACACCCGGAATGGTAACTTCAACAACTTTTTTATAGGCGGCAATGTGCATACCTGTAGGAAAAGTGTCGTTTGACGATTGCGATTTATTGACATCATCATTGGGATGAATTATCTTTTTCTCATCGGTTAATTTGCCACCATTGTTTACGTGTGCTTTATTGGCGACGACTTCGTTACAATTCATATTGCTTTGAGTGCCGGAGCCAGTTTGCCAGATAACCAATGGAAATTCATCAAATAATTGTCCATCTAAAATTTCATCGCAAACCGTTGCAATGGCATCTCTTTTTTCTGTAGATAGTACGCCTAAATCACAATTGGCAAAAGCAGCTGCTTTTTTAAGATAGGCAAAGCCTAAAATTATTTCTTTAGGCATAGATGCTGGTGTGCCTATTTTAAAATTGTTGCGTGAACGTTCGGTTTGTGCGCCCCAAAAGCGATTTTCTGGAACTTCAACATCACCAATAGTGTCGTGTTCTATTCTATATTTCATGATATGAAGAGTTTATAAATTACTCACAAAGTTACAAAATAGTGCCGATGCAATAATGAGATATATCAGTTTTATCCACCAAATTCATCACCCATATTTTCATCATTATTGGGTTTTTGTGGCTGATTTTTCTTAGTTTGATTAAAGCGATAGCTAAAAGCTAAATTCACACTGCGCTGTCTCCACTGAAATTCGCTATTTGAAAGCGTAGTTGGTGTAAAATTAGTGCCAGAATGTTTACTTGAATTAAATAAATCGGAAACATTTAAAGTAAAGGTTCCTTTTTGTTTCATCACATCTTTACTAAAAGCTAAATTGGCAGAGAACATGCCATTACTGGTGCTTTGTGCGGTTCTTGACGGACCCATATAGAAGAAAGTAGTTTGAAAATCGATTTCTTTTGGCAGCGTTAATTTAGAACTGAATCGGGTAAACCAACTGGTATTATCAGCGTCATAATTACGGCCGTTATAATCGCCTCGGGTTTGTGATTTAAACAAGTTAAAACTTTGGTTGATTCGCCATTTTTTGGTTGGATTATAATTTAATCCCATTTCAAATCCGTAACGACTTTCGGTTGCCAAATTTATCGGCATTCTAAGAATTATCGGAATACCATCAGCAGTAAAATTGCCAGTCTCTTCGGTTATAAAGGTAAAATTACCAGTTGAATGGTTGTAATAAATAGAACTACTAACGGTTAATTTGCTCATTCTATTCATATATCCCAATTCATACGCACTGGTATAAGTTGGGTTGATATCTGGATTTCCCGAAAATAAATTAGTAGCACTAGTTCGTGATGGAAACGGATTGATAAAACGAGAACGTGGACGGCCGATACGTCGGTTATATCCTAGTGTGAAATTTTCTTTATCACTTAATTCGTAGTTAAAATTTAAGGTAGGGAATAGCTTGGTATAGTTTTTATCAAAATTTTCGTGTGTTGTAACCAAATTAATTTTGATATCAGAAATTTCGGTTCTCAACCCCATTAAAAAAGATAGTTTATTAAATTTTGTTCCGTATTGAGAATAAATAGCGTGGATGTTTTCATTGTAATGTAAAACGTTACTAAAATTTGCATCGCTTACGCGGATTCCAGATGCATTTAAGGTATCAACTTCATAATCGGTGATATTTTTATCAAAAGTGCTTTTAAAGCCAAACTCAAACCTTCCATCTTTTCCTAAAGGCAAAACATAATCGCCTTGAAACAACAAATTGCGTTGAAAATTATCGGTCAACTCAAATTCACGAGCGGTAACAGCTGTATTTGGAAAGGTGTTGGTTTCGACAATAACCCCATCAGATAATTCTGTGCTATTTTCAAGTTTGGCATCTAGGGTTAATTTATGATCTGTTTTTTTAAAGTTTTTAGTATAATTTAATGAGTATTCGGTAGTATTTTCATCTTGTTTTACATCGTTATTTCTCAACGAACTCGCAGATAAAGTTCTATTTTCAAAAAATTTATTTGAAGTATTTGAGGTGTTTTCAGTATTTGATTCAGCACTGTATAAAAAAGAACCAACAATAGAACTACTTGGAGAAAGATAGTATTCTAATCCAATTAATGAATTGACATTATTGCGATTGCGCGCTGTTAATCGGTTTTCATCTAAAAAATGCTCACCTCCAAAGTTGGCAAAATTTTCTTGCCGAACCGATGATTTACCAGGAGATTCTCTGTGATCTATACTTGAATTTGTAAACAAATTAAACTTATTGGTTCTATAATTTAAGTTGGCATTGGTGCCAATGCGGTAGGGATTGCCTAAATTGAGTTGTGTAGAACCATTAAACCCTGTTATTTTGCTCCTTCTTAAAATAATATTTATAATCCCGCCAGTACCTTCGGCGTCATATCTTGCCGACGGACTTGTTACTACTTCAACTTTTTCGACCGCTTCAGCTGGTAATTGTTTTAGGGCATTAGTACCATTCATACCAACTAAACCCGAAGGTTTTCCATTAATTAAAATGGTGACGTTATCATTTCCGCGTAAGCTTACAGCTCCATCTTGATCTACTGTAACCGATGGGACATTTTCTAGAACATCAGTGGCAGTACCACCTTTTACGGTCATATCTTTGCCAACATTATAGATTTTTTTGTCGAGTTTAATTTCTACCGTGCTTTTTTCGGCAATAATTTCAACTTCGTTAAGGTTTTCTGTGTCTGGTTTCAGGCTGATAACGCCAAAATCGCGATTAGCAGTTATCTTTTGATTTTGTAAAACTAGTTTTGTAAAACCGATAAATTCAAAACTTATTTCGTATAGTCCTGTAGTTACATCAAAAGAAAAAACACCATCGGCATTGGAAATGCCTCCCGAAAGTTTTTTTGTTTTTAAGTCTTTTAATACAACAGTTGCATATTCTAAAGCTTGTTGTGATTCTTTTTCAATAATTTTACCTTTTAAGGTAACATTTTGCAATGGAGAAGCCTGTTGGCTAAAGATGTTTAAACTGCTAATAATTAATATTGTAATTATAAAATATTTCATTTTTTTCGATTTGGTTTAATGTCAATTTAGACAGCGCAAATGTAATAAGGTTTAGGAGTCTTAAAGTTAAAGCTATGTTAAAACAAAATGAAAAAATACCATTGAAAGGCATCAGATTTCTATCATAATTTATGTTTTAAAATTTTGTGTAATAGAAAATTATAAATTACTTTTGTGCAAAATTATACTCAAAACGAATCTAAATGGAAATTCAACAATTTTTAGGACTTTTAATCTTCCTTTTTATTTTTACTGCAGGCTTTTGGTTGATGTTATTTTTACTGACCTATGTTGTGCCATACTGGTTAACAGGCAGCTTGATAGAACGTTGGAAAGAAAGCAGGAAATCTAAAAAAAATTAAAAACATTTTAAACAGAATAACCCAAAAAAAGAAGGCTGATTTATAAATCAGCCTTCTTTTTTTGAAGAATATCAAAAGATGCTCTATAAAATGGTTTTGATAATCTCGGGAGGTCTTCCAATGACAGCTTTGCCATTATTGATTACAATTGGGCGCTCTATAAGTTTAGGAAATTCAATCATAGCCTGCAAAACAGCATCTTCAGTCAATTCTTTTCCCTTAAAATGATCTTTCCAAATAGCCTCGTTTTTACGAATTAAATCAATGGGATGAATACCCAAAAGTTTCACAATTTTGCTGAGTTCTAATTTTGAAAACGGATTTTTAAAGTAATCTACAATTTCAAAATCGACTTTTAATTCGGTTAAAATTTGAAGGCCTTCACGACTCTTGCCGCAACGCGGATTGTGGTATATTCTTATCATATCTTCATATATTTTGTATGGCCAAAGTTATAAAATACAACTTACTTTTAAGTGCGATAAATAGTATATTTGTCTATGATTTTTACCGATACGCATACGCATTTATATAGTTCAGATTTTGATACCGACCGCGCGCTTGTTATTCAGCGGGCAATTGATGCCGGTATCAGCCGATTTTTTATTCCTGCCATTGATAACAGTCATCATAATTATATGTTTGCGCTAGAAAAGGGCTATCAAAATATGTTCTTAATGATGGGTTTACATCCAACTTCTGTCAAAGAAAATTATCAAGAAGAACTCGCTATCGTAAAGAATTATTTATCACAAAGGGCTTTTTATGCCGTTGGTGAAATTGGTATTGATTTGTTTTGGGATAAGACCTTTTTAAAAGCGCAGCAGGAAGCTTTTAAAACCCAAATTTGCTGGGCAAAGCAGTATCAATTGCCTATTGCCATTCATTGTAGAGAGGCCTTTGATGAGGTATTCGAAATTCTTGAAGATGAAAAATCAGCCAATTTAAGAGGAATATTTCACTGTTTTACGGGTACTTTTGCTCAAGCCGAAAAAGCAATTTCTTACAATATGAAATTGGGAATTGGGGGTGTTGTAACATTCAAAAACGGAAAAATTGACCAGTTTATAAACCAAATTCCACTTAGCAAAATTGTATTAGAAACCGATGCGCCTTATTTAGCGCCAGCGCCATTTCGCGGTAAACGGAATGAAAGCAGTTTTCTAACTTTAGTGGCTCAAAAATTAGCCGATATTTATCAAGTTTCTGTCGAAGAAATTGCCAAAATTACGACACAAAATTCAAGAGATGTTTTTAGAATCTGATAATATTGCCTATTGCAAAACGCCGATTGGAATAGCTAAATTGGAGGGCGATGTCATGGGATTGCAGTCGGTTATCATCAGTGATGCCATTTTTGAAGCAATGCCTAAAGAGGTTCCGTTTTTTTTAAAAGATGCCGTAAAGCAATTACAAGATTATTTTTATAAGGGGCTAACCGAATTTCATTTAAAATTGAATCCAAAAGGCACCGATTTTCAACTAAAAGTTTGGCAGTTGTTGCGAAAAATTCCTTATGGTAAAACTTTAACTTATATTGAATTAGCTCATCGTTATGGTGATGCAAAAGCCATTAGAGCCATCGCTCATGCCAATGCAAAGAATCCGCTATGGATTATTGTACCTTGCCATCGGGTAATTGGTAAAAACGGCGATTTAACAGGTTATGCCGGTGGTATTTGGCGTAAAAAGTATTTATTAGAATTAGAAAATAACAGCTTTCAACCCCAATTGTTTTAAACTATTTCGAATTTATTTCCGTTATAACTTAAATGAAATATTTTGCGTTCTTAATCTGTATTTTGTCAAGTTGTTTTAGCTACGGACAGCGCGATGGAACACTTTCTAAATTACAGGAAATTAGACTTGTAAAAGACACTGTTTCCCTTGAACAGATAAGTATAAGTCCGTTCCACTTTAAAATTTTAGATGTCGATAAAAAGCTGATTCCAAAAGGCGAATATCAAATGGATTTTGCTAAGGCAGAATTGATTATCAACTCAAAAAAATATGGCTCTATTTATGTCTTTTACGATTTATTACCCGATTTTCTAACTAAATCTTATCAAAAATTTGACACCAAATTAATTGTTCCAGATGATTCAGATTTAACCAAAGCTTATCGCTTAACGCAACCTAATCAAAACAGCAATTTTAAACCTTTTGAAGGATTAAATTCGAGTGGAAGCCTATCGCGTTCAATCAATATTGGTACTAATCAAAACACGGGCTTAAACTCAAATTTTGACTTACAATTATCAGGCAAACTATCAAAAGATTTGAGTTTGCGCGCCTCAATTTCAGATAATAATGTTGCCATGCAAGAGGGAGGATTTAGCCAGCGCTTAAATGAATTTGACAATGTTTTTATTGAACTATTTACCGATTCTTGGCGCATAAAAGCGGGTGATGTCGATTTGAATAATGATGATACAAACTTCTTAAGATTTAATAAAAAAGTTTCTGGATTGGCTTTAAATGCTACAATTGGAGATGGCAAAAGCAAGATAAAAACTTCGGGAGCAGTAGTAAAAGGACAATTTGCACAATTTGTATTTAAGGGTATAGAAGGCAACCAAGGTCCGTATAGAATTACCGGACCAACTGGGCAGCCTTTTATATTAATTATTGCCGGAAGTGAAACTGTTTTTGTAAATGGTATTCCTTTAAAACGAGGCGAAAATAAGGATTATGTTATTGATTATGGTGCAGCGCAACTCACCTTTACTACAACTTATCCCATTACCGCTGATATGCGTATTGTAGTTGAATATCAATTTACTGACAAAAATTTTACGCGCTTTATATCATATAATGCCTATAATTATAAAGCCGATAAATTTGAAATTGGTTCTTATTTATATCATGAAAATGACGCTAAAAATCAGCCACTTCAACTCAATATTACACCAGAGCAACAGGCAATTTTATCGCAAAGTGGCGATTCGCAAATCAATATGGTGGTTCCAAGTGCGGTGCCTGCAGTTTATGATGTTAATAAAGTTTTATATAAAAAAATCAATTTAAACGGACACGAAATTTTTCAAGTTTCAAATAATCCACTAGATGATTTATTTGAGGTGCAATTTACTTTTGTAGGAAATAATCTTGGTGATTATAACTTGACTAAAAGTACCATCAACGGACGGGTTTTTGAATATGTAGCACCTTTAAATTCGGTTAAGCAAGGAAACTATAATCCTGTAACCCCATTAATTGCTCCAGAAAAATTACAAGTGGCAGTTGTTAATTCGAGTTTTAACCCGAAAGCTAAAACTAAAATTACTTCAGAAATAGCCTTGAGTAATTACGATAAAAATTTATTTTCGAATTTGCAAGATGATGATAATAAAGGGCTTGCTACAAAAATTAAGTATGACCAAATTTGGATTGATAGCCAATGGCAACTCAGCACAAAAATTAATTTTGAATACAACTCTGAGCATTTTAAATCGGTTGAACGCTTTAAAAATGTAGAATTTGTCAGAGATTGGAATTTGACTTCCCCAATTGGACTTCAAAATTTAATTGATATCGGGGCTTCTTTAAAAAGGGAAAATTCATACCTAAATTACCAATTTCAACAGCTAAAATTTGGCAATCAGTTTCTAGGAAGTAAGCATCGTATTGAAAGTCATTTAAATTATAAAAATTTTGAAACGGCTTTTGAAACAAGTTATTTGTCAAGTGAATCTTTAGTCCTTAAAGGACATTTTTTTAGATGGTATTCAAATAGTATTCAGCAATTTAATAAGATATGGTTAGGGCTAAAAGTAATTGCAGAGTCAAATAATCAGATGCTTTTAATCACTAAAAATACATCGCCAGTGAGCCATCAATTTAGGGATGTCAATTTGAATTTAGGAATAGGTGACACATCAAAAATTTTTGTAAAACTAGGAATGACTTATCGGATAACCGACAGTTTACAAAATGGGAAATTGCAGAAAGTAAACTCGTCGCGTACTTATCTTCTCGACTCGCGTCTCATCCAAAACAAAAACGCTAATTTGAGTATTTATACTAATTACAGAACGGTAAATAATAGATTTTTTGCAGATGATGTGTCACTAAATACGCGCGTGGTTTATGCTCAAAAATTTTTTAATGATGGCGTGCGGTTAAATATGGTTTATGAAACAGCTACTGGAAGTTTAGCACAACAAGAATTTACCTATATTCAGGTGGATGATGGGCAAGGATTTTATACCTGGAAAGACTATAATAACAATGGCATTCAAGAGCTTAATGAGTTTGAGGTTTCTGTATTTAAAGATCAAGGCAATTATATACGTTTGTTTTTACCCGATGTAAATTTTTTAAAAACAAACCTGAGTAAATTTAGCCAATCGCTTGTCTTAAATCCGAGTTCTTGGCAAAAAGGCACTAAGAATTGGTTGTCGCATTTGGCGAATCAATCTTTTGTTTTAATTGAAAATAACAAGCTTAAAACCAGTAATTCCTTTGATCTTAATCCGTTTAATATTAATAGTGATGCGGTTATCGGGTTGCAATTTAGCTTGCGAAATAGTCTTTATTTTAATCGTGGTTTGCAACATTATTCTACAACTTATACGTTTACAAAGGCTAAAAATAGCACCAATTTAATAACCGGAAGTCAGCAGAATTATAATGAAATTCACAATTTATTACTAGTTCATAAACTCGGTCAAAATTGGGTTTTAGACTTTCAAGCGGAATTGGGCAAAAACAACAATACAGCAGTGAGTTTTGTCAATCGGAATTATCAGTTAAATGAAGCCAAGGTCATTCCTAAATTAAAATATCTTTACAATAAAAATACCAGTTTTGAGCTGAACTACACTTTTGATGATTTAAAAAATAAGTTATTTGGTTCCGAAAGCCTTATTTCACATAATATTGGTATGCAATTTCAATACAACAGTAAGCAAAAGCTTTCGGTACAAAGCGCCTTTAATGTGTTGAATAACAATTTTAAAGGCAACAGCAATAGTCCGGTTGCCTATCAAATGCTCAAAGGTTTACAACCTGGAACCAATTTAACTTGGAATACCATTCTGCAAAAACAATTGTCAAATTCCCTTGATTTTAACTTGAGTTATTTCGGACGAAAGAGTGAAAATTCTAAAGCCATTCATACTGGAAGCGTGCAACTCAAGATTAATTTTTAATCAAAATCCTTTGGCACTATCATCGCCGCGATAATCGGCGCCACCTTCTAATTTGCCATTTGGTAAGCGTAAAATAGCATCTACTTTGCCAATAATTCGCGCATTTTCTTGATTGATAATATAGCCTTTTTCTTGTAATTGTTTTATTAGGTTACCATCAAAACCATTGGGCTCTAAAAGCACTACATCGGGTAACCATTGGTGGTGAAAGCGTGGTGCATTGACAGCTTCTTGCATTCCCAAGCCATATTCATAAACATTTAAAATGGTTTGCATGACCGAAGTAATAATAGTAGAACCGCCTGGAGAACCTACTACCATTAGCAATTTTCCATTCTGCTCAACAATAGTTGGCGTCATAGAACTCAACATCCGTTTTTCTGGCTGAATAGCATTGGCTTCGGCACCAATAAGTCCGAACATATTAGGCGTTCCTGGCTTTGAACTAAAGTCATCCATTTCATTATTTAAAAAGAATCCGCCATCGCTAACATAAACTTTTGAGCCATAAGCGCCATTTAAAGTTGTAGTAACTGCAACAGCATTTCCATAAGAATCTACAATGGAGTAGTGCGTGGTCTCATCGCTCTCAAAACCTTCGATATTTCCGTGTTTTATTGCTGATGAAAGGGTTGCTTTATCCCAAGAAAAATCAGCCATGCGGCTTTTGATATACGAAGTTGATATTAAGGTGTCTAACGGTATCTTTACAAAGTCGGCATCTCCTAAAAAGTAGGAACGGTCGGCGTAAGCACGGCGTTCGGCTTCGGTAATTAGCTGAATAGATTTTAAAGAATTATGACCGAATTTAGCAATATCATAAGACTCGATGGCTTTAAAAATTTGTGCATTGCAAATACCGCCACTTGACGGAGGTGACATTGAAATAATTTTCAAATCTTTATAAGTAAATTCAATAGGTTTACGCCATTTGGCTTCGTAGGTTGCTAAGTCAGTTTTGGTAATAATTCCGCCCATTTTTTTAACGTATTTTACTAGCATATCAGCGGTTTCACCTTTATAAAATTCATCTTTTCCGTTGTCGCGGATGCGTTCTAAAGTCTTCGCCAAATTTGGATATTTAATAGTATCGCCTTCTTTCCATTGGCGGTCAAAAATTATTGGATGGTCATTGGCTAATTGAAATTCTTTTCTGTAATTATTTAAGTTTGCAGCCTGTTTTTTTGTTACAATAACACCTTTATATGCCAAATCTATGGCAGGCTGAATCAATTTTGAAAAGGGTAATGAACCGTATTTTTCGTGGACTTTAAATAAGCCTGAAATGGTTCCAGGAATGGCAATTGCCAAACTTCCTAAGGTACTTTTACCATCGATAACATTGCCATCTTTATCTAAATACATATCTCTAGATGCGGCTTGAGGTGCTTTTTCGCGATAATCTAAGGCTCCAGTTTTACCATCTTTGGTTCTAAAAACCATAAACCCACCGCCACCAATATTTCCTGCAAAAGGATAAGAAACGGCAAGGGCTAAATCTGTGGCAATCATAGCATCAAAGGCGTTGCCGCCTTGTTTCATAATTTCAACACCAATTTCTGCAGCTTCGGATCGGGCACAAACTACCATTGCTTTATCGGCTAAAAGCCCTCTTTTAGTGTTATTTGTGACTATTTTTGAAGTTGATTGACATTGAGTAAATAGCAAGATGATGATTAAAAATTGCAATAAATATTTCATTTAATATCTTTATTTAAATTGAGTTGTTCTATTTTAGAGGTTGAAAAGGTAATCAAATTTTCAAAAAAATCAGTAAAATCTGATTCAAAATCATCGTAATGCAATTTTAAATCGGCTATAGCCAAGTTCATTTGTGATTGTAAATTGGTGCGTTTGTTCATGCCAATCAAGGTTTTTTCAATTCCCTCTATTTGCGCATAATTTAACAACCAATTTTGATGGATTAAGTAAGGCATTATTTTGATGACTTTTGGAGGTAGAATGGCTCTATTTTTATTTAAAAGCTCGTAAAAGTTGGTCGAAAACTCAGCTAGATTTTGTGGATGATAATGATCCCAATTTTTTGCTAAAAAATGATCATAAAAAATATCGATTATAATGCCATTATACAATTTGTACCTATCGTTAAGTCGGCGTTTACTTTGTTTTACAATGGGATGTGTGTCTGTATAGGTATCAATTTGACGATGTAAAAAAATACCTTGTTGGATATTTTCGGGCAAATATTTATACTGATTTCCAATGATAAAATCGGCTATAAAATTGCCAATTTGTATCTCCTGTTGATTATTTGACAAATAAATATGAGCTAAAATATTCATACCGTGAAGATAAAAAAAATCCGCTATAAAAGCGGA
>JAVHOP010000091.1:0-6427 GCA_036170135.1 Flavobacteriaceae bacterium
GAAAGATAGCTTTCCGATATTTGTTAACTGTTGCACTTATTGTTTGAACTTAGTACACCTTTTTAGTATGACACGTTTCTTAAAGATTTTAGTCAGTTTTGTAATCATTCTATTTTTAGGATTAACCGGATTTTATTATTGGGGATCGGCAGCTGTTTATCCGTTAAATGATAATAATCTAATATTTAAATCAGATACCATTAATTCCAATTTAAACGATTCTGTTTTTAGTATTGCTACCTATAATATAGGATACCTTAGCGGAATGACTAATAATTTACCTGTAGCAAAACCCAAATCGCTTTTTGATAAAAATCTATCAAGAGTAAAGTCCGTTTTAGCCAATTTAAATATTGATATTTTGGCATTTCAAGAAATAGACTACGCTTCGGCGCGCTCTTTTGACGTGAATCAGCATTTTGAAATTGCCAAAATTGGCTATCAATTTATCGGGCAAACCATCAATTGGGATAAACGCTATTTACCTTTTCCTTATTGGCCAATAAGTACACAATTCGGACATGTTTATTCCGGTCAATCAATTTTAAGTCACTATCCCATTCTGTCGCAACAACGCATTGTTTTAGATGCCGTTGCTAATACGCCATTTTACCGAACGGCATTTTATATCGACCGTTTGGCACAAGTTGATAAAATTGATTTGAACGGTAAAGTTATTGTCGTTATTAATGTTCACCTCGAAGCTTTTGATAAACCGACTAGAACAAAACAAACTTTAGCGGTTTTAGCTTTATTTAATACCTATAAAGAGGACTTTCCGACACTTTTGGTAGGCGATTTTAATAGCGATATTAGATTTACCGATGCCAGTATTGCGCCCATAATAAACAGCTCTGATATTGGAATAGCGGCTTTTAACTCACCTTATCCTAATACGTATAGTTCTGTTAAACCCATTAAGCGCATTGATTATATTTTTTACAATAAAAATTTTATAGCAGAAATCAATAGTCGTGTTTTAACAGAAATGGGTGATGCATCTGACCATTTGCCTTTGATGATGGTTTTTAAACTGAAACAAAAAAAGTCCGAATAAATCGGACTTTTTAGTTTCTATAATTCGTTTTATTTAGGATCTAAAATAGCATCAATTCGTTTTAAAGCATCTTGTAAATGATAAAGCGTGTTGCGGTTTGGCGCTTTTGCTAAAGCGTTTTTAATAGCTCCTTTCAAAATATTCAATTCACCTCTAACAGTGGCTCTTATATCCGACTGGTTTATGGCTACTTTTGTACCTTTAGTATATCTGCCAAAAGCATTTATTCTAGGTTGTTGTTCAACGGTCATTAAATACTTCATTCTGTCAATATAAGCACGTTGCAAATTTCGGCGATAAGTATCAATATTCTTGCCAGTGCCTAATTCAGACCAAATACCAAGTCTTAAATCATCCATCATATTAACTATGGTATAAGCTTCACTTCCATTTAAGGTTTCATTTTCAACCAACCTACCCATTCTGCTAATATCTAACAAGGAATTCAAAGTGCGTTCTTGCATAGATCTAATGCGTTCTACATTTCCAGAATATTCAGTTTTATCAAAAATTTCTTTATTAATAAGCCATTTTGGAGTAGCAAATAATTGGTTTTGCAGAAACTGCATATTTTTTATTTGTTTACTTTTAGGAACAAACGCATAAACGGCTCCTTTTTGGTCATAGGTTTTGTAGTTTTCGTAAACGCCACCAATATTGGAAGCCGAATGTCCCATATAGCGATTAAACTGTCCTAAAACTTGTTCATAAATATCTTTTAAATCACTGTAATCTTTGCCATCTTCGGCAGTCCATTTAATTAAATTAGGGACGATGCGTTGTAAATTTGCAATTCCATAAATTCCCGCCTTAACAGCATCATCACCTAAATCTTCGGTTTGGCTACTCGGATCAACTACTTCGCCAGCTTGTTGCTGTCCAAAACGATAAATAGGATCTCCAGCATGTGCTAAAATCCAAGAATCCAAAGTTTTCTTTTCATCAGCAGGCGTTTTGGCGTCTAAAATTGGACGATACCCCCAACTGATGGCATATTTATCATAAGTACCAATTTTAGGCATTAAAGCCACGCCTTTATCACTAGGTTGTGCAATATAATTAAAGCGCGCATAATCCATAATTGAAGGAGCGGTACCAAATTTATTGGTAAAATTTGCCGAACGTAAAGAATCTACTGGATAGGCAGAACTAGCACCCATATTATGTGGTAAGCCCATTGTATGTCCAACTTCGTGTGATGATACAAAACGGATCAATTCACCCATTAAGTCATCTTTAAAAGAAGCCGTTCTCGCTTCAGGATTAATGGCTGCCGTTTGAACAAAAAACCAATTATGTACTAAACTCATCACATTGTGATACCAATTGATATCCGATTCTAAGATTTCCCCAGATCGAGGGTCACTTACGTGAGGGCCATTGGCATTGGGAATTGGCGATGCTAAATAGCGTACTACAGAATAGCGCACATCTTCGGGCGACCAATCAGGATCTTCTTCTGGAGTTGGTGGATCTTTTGCAATAATGGCATTTTTAAATCCGGCGGCTTCAAAAGCCACTTGCCAATCTTCAATACCTTGTTTAATATATTTTCGCCATTGTACTGGTGTGGCACGATCTATATAATAAACAATTTGTTTTTTTGGTTGAACCAATTCGCCGCGTTTAAATTTTTCAATATCTTCATCCTTAACTTCAAGTCGCCATCGGTCTAAATATTCAACTTGTTTACTTTTTTGATCGGCTAGACCGTAATCGGTTTGACCAGATGTAAACCAGCCAACACGTTGGTCAAACATACGTCGTTTCATAGGAACTTCGGGAAGCAAAATCATCGAATTGCTAAACATCAAAGTTATTGAACCCATACTGGCATTTGAAGGTGGCTCTGATGAAATATAAGTTTTTACATGACGGAATTCAATATTTTCAGGATAACTGCTAATACGTTCAATATAAGATCTCAAATCGTCTAAACGCGATATTTTTAAATCTTTTCTGTCATTATTTTGCATGGCAACAGCCGGAACATCTTTCGTTAATAAATCAGTTCCATCAATAACAATTGCTGTGGTATCTTTATTAAATGCTTTTATTGGAAATGAATATAAAATAGGCTCAAAATTTGAATTTACTACCGCTTCGTGAATGGGCAAGGAATCGTTTGCTACAATGTTGTGAGAAACAACTCTTAACAAAATACTCCTATCGTGACGCTGCCAGCGCAAGACTTGGGTATTTTGCTCTCCACCACCAAATCCAATACCTGTAGCAGTTTTGGCAATGCGAGTAACCATTAACATTTCGCGTTCTAATAGTTTAATAGGAATTTCAAACAAATAAGTATCATCACTTTTATGGACCTTAAACAATCCATCATCTGTTTTAAATTCTTTAGTAACGACTTCATCATAAGGTAAAATCGCATCTTTTTTTGGTTTAGGTTTTGGAGCTGGAGCAACAGGGACTTCTACTCCCTTTTTAATCTTCTTTTCCTTTTTTTGCGCATCTACAGTCCCAATAACTGCAAAAATTAAAGCAAAGACTAGGACTCTTGATAAAAATTTAGGAATCATTTTGTTTAAGTTTAAGTTAAAATTAATTGGTTAGTTTTTTTTGAGTTAATGCCCTAAAGTAGAAAATTAAACGATAACTAATCTTAAAATTTTGTTAAAGAATTTTGTTAATAAAACCACCTCATACAACTTGCTAATGATATAAACATCAGAATTACCCTATCACGAGTCCTTTAAAAGAAAAGAACTCGATTGGCAACTATTGTGGGATTCAAGCCTACCTCAATTATGGATTTAATAGACTATTAACCAACAATATTCACAATTTTACCTGGTACAATAATCACATTTTTTGGTGTGCGTCCTTGCAAATTTTGTTTGGTTTTTTCGTGTGCCATCACGGCTTTTTCGATGTCTTCTTTTGATAGATCTAACGACAATTCTAGTGTAAACTTCATTTTTCCGTTAAACGAAATAGGATAAACTTTGCTACTTTCAACCAAATATTTGGCGTCAAATTTCGGAAAATCGGCTGTAGAAACAGATTCTTGATGTCCCAATTTTTCCCAAAGTTCTTCGGCAATATGTGGCGCATAAGGTTCAATTAAAATGGCCAAAGGTTCTAAAATAGCGCGTTTGTTACATTTTAAAGCCGTCAATTCGTTAACGGCAATCATAAAGGTTGATACCGAGGTATTGAATGAAAAGTTTTCAATATCCTCTTCTACTTTTATGATGGTTTTGTGTAGGATTTTAAATTCATCTTTTGAAGCTTGTTCAGCCGAAACATAAAAAGTATCATTGTTACCTGAATGATATAATTTCCACAATTTTTTTAAAAAACTATGTACACCACTGATACCCGCAGTATTCCAGGGCTTGGCTTGTTCTAGCGGACCTAAAAACATCTCAAACATGCGCAAGCTGTCGGCGCCATATTGCTCACAAATCTGATCGGGATTGACCACATTGTATTTTGATTTCGACATTTTTTCGACTTCGCGAGAAACCTTAAATGTACCGTCATTATCTTTTACAAAAATGGCGTTTTTGTAATCTTGATTAAAGGAATTGTTTCTAAAATCTTCTATATTTAATTGATCTGAAGCGTTTACAAATTCAACATGTACGTGAACTTTGTTAGGTTTAATCCAAACTTTAATATCATTAATATTCTTAACCCAATCATTAAACTTTAATTCTGCCTTTTGGTTGAATGGCTTGCTTTTCTTTAAAAGCTCTTTTAACTTATCTTCAGTTAAAACTGTTCCTTCCGAAATTAATATTGGATCATTTATTCTCCAATAACCTGAAGCTCCATTATTTTCTTGATATACAAATTCATTTACAATCTGGATAAACGCACTCGTTCCCAAAATCATCCCTTGGTTAATCAGTTTTTTGGCATATTCATCTTTTGGGACAAGTCCTTTATCAAACATAAATTTTTGCCAAAAGCGCGAATACAATAAATGTCCCGTTGCGTGCTCGCTGCCGCCAATATATAAATCGACATCCTGCCAATAATTCACCGCTTCTTGCGAAAAGATTTCGTTTTCGTTGTGTGGGTCCATATAGCGGTTAAAATATTGCGAGCTTCCCGCCCAGCCTGGCATGGTGTTCAATTCTAAAGGAAATACCGTTTTATTATCGATTAACTGATTACTGACCACAGCCGACTTTTCAGTATCCCAAGCCCAAGTGGTGGCATTTCCCAAAGGCGGTTTGCCATCTTCGGTCGGTAAATATTTTTCGACTTCGGGAAGTGTAATTGGCAAATATTTAGTGTTAATCATTTGTGGTAAGCCGTTTTTGTAATATATCGGAAAGGGCTCACCCCAATACCGTTGTCGGCTGAAAACCGCGTCGCGCAAGCGGTAATTTATTTTTCCATAGCCAAAACCGCGTTGTTCAATTTCAAAAATAATGCGTTTCATCGCCTTTTTATAAGGCAAATCGTTTAAGAAATCTGAGTTGGCAATAATCGTGTTTTCTTTATCTACAAAAGCCTCTTTTGAAATATCGACATCCTTAAAGATATTCGGGATATCTAAACTAAAATGTTTGGCAAAATTGTAATCGCGTTGATCACCACAAGGAACAGCCATTACTGCTCCGGTTCCGTAACCAGCTAACACGTAATCGCCAATCCAAATGGGTATTTTTTTACCCGTAAACGGATGTGCGACAAAAGCGCCAGTAAAGACTCCCGAAATACTTTTCACATCGGCCATACGTTCTAATTCGCTGCGTTTAGATGTCTCTTTGATGTATGCCTCAACATCAGCCTTTTGTTCGGGTGTTGTAATTTTAGCCACTAAATCGTGTTCGGGTGCCAACGTCATAAAACTCACCCCAAAAATAGTATCTGGACGGGTGGTAAAAACGCTAATCTCCCATCCTAAATCCTTCCCAGAGGGAAGGACTTTTGCATTTCTATCAGAATCAGCTCCCTTTCCTTTGGAAAGGGTTGGTGATAGGAGTTCTTTTTTGATTTTTTCAATAATACCATCAACATTCCCAACCACCTCTTCATTTTTAAACCGAACAACTTTAAAACCTCTATCGTTTAAAAAGTTTGATCTTTCTTGGTCTTTTTCAATTTGAGAATCGTGAATTTTACCATCTACTTCAATTATCAGTCTCTTTGACAAACAAACGAAATCAACAATATAATCCCCAATCAAATGTTGTTGTCTAAATTTATCACCTATCTTTTTACTCTTTAAATGCTGCCAAAGTATGGCTTCTGCTTCTGTAGGATTAGCGCGCATGTCTTTTGCTTTTTCTAAAAGCAAATGCGCTGTTTCAGGATTCCCTGTTAAATAACCAGCACCTTCAGCTCCCTTTCCTTCGGAAAGGGCTGGTGATAGGACTTTGAATTTAACCATGG
>JAVHOP010000091.1:6527-10718 GCA_036170135.1 Flavobacteriaceae bacterium
GGAAAGGGCTGGTGATAGGACTTTGAATTTAACCATGGCGCCTTCGCTTCTGCCAATCCAATAGGTCTGCGAATCTTTAAGTGGTTGTGGCCAATCAATCTTTGATAATCCATCCAATAAACGTTGGGCATAAGCGGTAATACGCATACTCCATTGCATCATCTTCTTGCGAATTACCGGATGGCCACCACGTTCTGATACGCCATTAACAATTTCGTCGTTGGCTAAAACCGTTCCCAAAGCCGGACACCAGTTGACCTCGGTTTCCGATAAAAAGGTTAAACGGTATTTTAAAAGTATTTTTTGTTGTTCTTCTGATGAAAATTTTCGCCATGCATCGGCAGAAAAAATGGTGATATCATCATCGCAAGCGGCTTTAATTTGGGCGTTTCCTTCAGCTTCAAAAATATGTATTAAGGTTGAAATATCTTCGGCCTTATCGGAAGTTTTATTGTACCACGAGTTGAATAATTGGATGAAAATCCATTGTGTCCATTTGTAATATTTAGGGTCAGAAGTGCGAACTTCGCGACTCCAATCAAACGAAAAACCGATTTGATCGAGTTGCTTTCTGTAAGTTTTAATATTTGTTTCGGTAGTAACTGCTGGATGTTGTCCGGTTTGAATGGCATATTGTTCGGCTGGTAATCCAAACGAATCATAACCTTGTGGATGCAATACATTAAAACCTTTATGACGTTTGTAGCGCGCATAAATATCGCTGGCGATATAGCCTAAAGGATGCCCCACGTGCAACCCAGCGCCGCTGGGATACGGAAACATATCTAAGACATAAAACTTGGGTTTATCTGAATTATTGTGTGCTTTAAACGTTTGGTTTTTGGCCCAATATTTTTGCCATTTGGCTTCTATTTCATTAAAATGGTAACTCATGCAATCAATTTTTTTGAAGGGACAAATTTAAGGTTTATTGTAAGACTGGGAAATCTTTAAATAAGCTTTCTTGCTTTTTTTTCTTGGGGTAATAAACAGTAATAAATAAAATCGTTTACAGGTGTTTTTATGCCCAATTCAAGCCCTTGTCTAAAGATGTAGCCGTTAAAATTATCGAGTTCGCTTGGTTTGCCTTCCATGACATCGCGTTGCATTGAGGTGGTTGAATTATAATCTAAATTTTCGATTGCTCTTAGAATCATCTCAACGTGAAGTTTTGTGAGTAAAATATTTTTGGCTTGTGCAATTTGTAAGACTTCGTTGGCCGTATTAATCATCATTTGTTTTAAAAAGGGTTCTGTTCTTATGGCGCCAATTGGCATCCGCGTAAGCGCACCAATACCACTATAAGTAATTATCAATAGTAGTTTTATCCAAATATCTACAAAGATGTCTTCTGAAATTTTATTTCTAAAATCGGCTTTATCAAATGTCGCTTTTAGGTTCTTTATGCGCGCTGATTTTTCATTATTTAATTCACCAAAGATAATTTCAGGATCAAAATCGAAATGATTAATCACACCCGGACTTTCAATTTTACTAACGATGCGACACAGACCAGCTAACACATTTTCTTTTGGTAAAACCGATAATAATTTATCAGCATTATCGGCGCCATTTTGCAAGGGCAATACGAGGGTATTTTTGCCAACTATCGGTTTAATTTGATTTGCAACATCTACAACTTGCCATGATTTTACAGCTAACAAAATCAAAACAGGGTTTTTAGGTATTGATAATATGTTGTCAGTAACTTTAGGATAAACTTTAAAATCGCCATTTATACTCTTTATCTGAAGTCCACTTTTAGAAATGGTTTCTAAATGTTTTCCTCTTGCAATAAAGGTCACATCAAAACCAGCTCGCGCTAATTTTCCACCAAAATAACCGCCTACACCGCCAGCACCAACCACAACAATTCTCATATTAATCAGTTTTTATTTATCTGCTCAAAGATACTCAATAAATGGTTTAAATTGATTTTGATTTTTAGTGAAATCGTCATTATTATAAGAAGTTTTTGAATTTAATGTGTATTAATTTTTTGTACATTTAGACTTTTAATTTTTTAAAAAATCAACATGAAAAAAATCTTTAGTTTTTTGGTTATCGTTATCGTCTTTATTTCTTGCAAGTCAAAAGAAAAAATAGATTTATTAGTTTACAATGCAACTATTTATACTGTCGATAGTAATTTCGCTAAAGCAGATGCTTTTGCTGTTAAAGATGGTAAATTTATAGCTGTTGGCACCACTGCCGACCTCCAAAAAACCTACACTGCAACCCATGAAATTGACGCTAAAGGCAAAAGCATTTTCCCGGGATTGATTGATGCACATTGCCACTTTTTTGGAATGGGTTTACAACAACAAAAAGTCGATTTAGAAGGTACAAAAAGTTATGCCGAAGTATTACAACGCCTTAAAGATTTTCAACTTCAAAAACAAGTCAATTTTATTACAGGTCGCGGCTGGGATCAAAATGATTGGACTGTAAAAGAATTCCCAACAAAAGAAAAATTAGATTCCTTATTTCCAAATACACCAGTGGCAGTAACTAGAATTGACGGACATGCTTTATTGGTGAATCAGGCAACGCTGAACTTAGCTGGAATTAATAATAAAACGAAAATAACTGGCGGTGAAATAATCAAAATAAATGGAAAAATTACAGGCGTATTAATTGACAATGCCATGGATTTAGTTTACAATATCATTCCGAATCCTTCAAAAAAAGAACGAATTCAAGCTTTGCTTGACGCCGAAAAAATCTGTACCGATTTAGGACTTACTACCGTTGATGATGCTGGTTTATCAAGAAATGATCTCGAATTAATTGACAGCCTACAACAAGCTAGTGTTCTTAAAATTAGAATTTACGGAATGGTATCGGCAAGTCAGCAAAATTTAGATTATTATCTGGCAAAAGGTCCCATTAAAACCGAGCGTTTAAATATTCATTCTTTTAAAGTTTATGCCGATGGCGCTTTGGGATCAAGAGGTGCCGCTTTACGTCAACCTTATTCAGATCAACACCAACATTATGGCGCATTTGTAACACCCATTGAAGAGATTAATGCCATTGCTAAAAAAATTGCCGCATCCGAATTTCAAATGAATACTCATGCCATTGGCGACTCTGCAAATCATTTTATTTTAGAAACTTATCACAAGGTTTTAAACGGCAAAACAGATAGGCGTTGGCGTATTGAACACGCCCAAGTTATTTCGCCAAATGATTTTATTTATTTTAAAAATATTGTTCCTTCCATTCAACCCACTCACGCTACAAGCGATATGTATTGGGCTGGCGACCGTCTTGGCAACGAACGATTAAAAGGTGCTTATGCTTACAAAGATTTGTTAAATCAATATACTAAAGTCGCTTTGGGGACTGATTTTCCAGTAGAAAAAGTCAATCCGATGCTCACCTTTTATGCCGCTGTTGCACGACAAGATTTAAACAATTATCCCGAAAAGGGATTTCAAATAGAAAATGCGCTATCGCGTGAGGAAACCTTAAAAGGAATGACTATTTGGGCGGCATACAGCAATTTTGAGGAAGCAGAAAAAGGCAGTATTGAGGTTGGTAAATTTGCCGATTTCATTATTTTAGACCAAGATATTATGACAGTTGACATTCACCTCATCCCAAAAGCCAAAATTGAGGCGACTTATATTAATGGAGAAAAACTAAAATAAACAAAATTATTTTTCATAAAAAAACCGAGATTAACTCGGTTTTTTTATGAAATTTAGTTGTCTAAAATTTTAATGGAATAGAAACTCTAGTCTTATCCCAACCTAATACCATGGCTTTATTGGCACCATTGTCAAAAGCAATTGAAAAAGCTTCAAGCTCTTCAATATCGGTTGTAGGTTTAACTGTAAATCTCAAAACATCGGCAGTTTGATCATAACTATAAGCACCCCAAACATTCAGATTTTTATTTAAAATAATTGTCCATTCTGTTTCGCCAGGAATAGAATGTAATACATAAGTTCCTGCTTTTACCTTATTTCCACCAAAATTTGTGTCTTTATAAAAGGTAATTTCAGTTGCTTCATTGGCTCCTGTTCGCCATACTTGACCATAAGGGACCAAAGTTCCAAAAATAGCACGACCTTTTTTTTGTGGTCTTCCATAAATGACTTTAATTGCAACCGGCGCGTCTTTTTCAAGCCTCAATAAAGAAATATCTGCTGGGCTTGGGTCTAGTTTAGGAAATTTAACACC
>JAVHOP010000092.1:0-12973 GCA_036170135.1 Flavobacteriaceae bacterium
TTTAGTCATTCTATTTTTAGTTTGGCTTTCACAAGAAAGCATTTGTATAAAAATAAGGATTATAAAAAGACAATTATACATTGATTTTTTTTAAATATAGGCAAAACTATGATTTTTAAAATTACAATATATTTATTTAAAATGTTAACAATTTTTTAAATTTGGTAACAATTTGGTAACCTTAAAAATTTAAGGTCTGTATAATTTTGCTAAAAAATAATAATGATGGAGAATCCATATATCTTAATGATTGCTGCGCTTGCTGTTCTGGCAGTAATTGATTTAATAGTTGGCGTTAGCAATGATGCCGTAAATTTTTTGAATTCCGCTTTTGGATCTAAAGCCATCTCAATAAGAAATATTCTAATTATTGCCAGTTTAGGAGTTGCCATAGGTGCGCTGACTTCAAGCGGAATGATGGAAGTTGCCAGAAAAGGAATTTTTAATCCGGCGATGTTCAATTTCCAAGATATCATCTATATTTTTATGGCAGTAATGATTACCGATATTTTGCTTTTAGACGTTTTCAATACCTTGGGAATGCCAACATCTACAACTGTTTCAATTGTTTTCGAATTATTAGGTGCTGCTGTTACTATGGCATTTATAAAAATATCAATGAATGATAATGAAACCATTTCATCTATTTGGAATTATATCAACTACGAAAAAGCTACCGTAATTATTTTTGGAATTCTGCTTTCTGTAGTCGTTGCTTTTTCAATAGGATCGCTTGTTCAATTTTTTTCGCGATTGATTTATTCATTTAATATTGAAAGTAAAAAAAGTTCTATAAATATCTTATTTGGCGGAGTTGCATTAACTTCTATAACCTATTTTATTTTTATCAATGGTCTAGAAGGAACACCATTTTATGGAGATATAAAATTTCTTATCAATAAAAATTCGTTTAATATTATTATAATAAGTTTGGCTTTTTGGATAGCTACATCGGCATTGTTTATAAAAGTTTTTAAAATTGATATTTTAAAAGTTATTATAGGAGTGGGCACCTTTTCTTTAGCGTTAGCTTTTGCAGGAAATGATTTGGTTAACTTTATTGGTGTGCCTATTGCCGGATGGAATGCTTATGAAGTTTGGCACGCTTCAGGAAAAGCTGCTACTGAATTTACAATGGAAGGTCTCGCTGGCAAGGTTCCATCTAATACGCTATTTTTAGTTTTGGCTGGCCTAATTATGGTAGTCACAATTTGGTTTTCTAAAAAGGCGCGAACCGTTATTAAAACTGGCGTAGATTTATCAAGGCAGAGCGAAGGTACTGAAAAATTCCAGCCTACAAACCTATCTAGAATCACGGTTAGGAGTGCTATTTCTTTAAATAATTATTTTGAAATTTTCATTCCACAATCCACCAGAACCTGGATTAGTTCAAGACTGCAAGTGCCTGTAATTTCTTTGCCTAAAGATAAAACTTTTGAACTTCCTGCTTTTGACAAGGTTCGCGCTTCTATTAATTTGGTGGTATCGTCTATTCTAATCGCCATAGCAACATCTTATAAATTACCACTTTCTACAACCTATGTTACTTTTATGGTTGCTATGGGAACATCTTTTGCTGATGGTGCTTGGGGCAGAGAAAGTGCAGTATATCGCGTGGCTGGTGTTTTAAATGTTATCGCTGGTTGGTTTGTTACCGCGTTAATTGCATTTACAGTAGCAGCTATTGCTTTATATTTAATCAATTTAGGTGGCATTTCGGCTATTGCTTTATTGCTAATTTTTGTCTTTTTAATGATGGGAAGAAATTATGTAATTTATACTAAAAATCAAAAGGAGCAAAAAATAGTGCGCAATATAAAACGCAAAGACTTAATTAATATTAAGGGTGTCATTGATGAGAGCTCAACACATATTGCTGAGGTAGTTAGTCGTGTTCATAAACTTTACTCAAATGTAGTTGAAGACTTATCTTCTCACGATATCAATAAACTTAAAAAAACAGATAAACACGTCAATAAACTAAATCAAGAAGTTGATGAATTAAAAGATGATGTGTTTTATTTTATCAAATCTTTAGATGACTCTTCGGTTGTTGCAAGTCGATTTTACATATTGGTTTTAAGTTATTTACAGGATATTGCGCAATCTATAAGTTATATTTCTAAAGTGAGTTTTAAACATGTAAACAACAACCATAAAAATTTAAAGCAAAGTCAAATTAAAGATTTGAAAACTATTGACAATGAATTAGAAAAAATCTTAAAAGAAATTGGCGAGGTGTTTACCAATAAAAGTTTTGAAAATTTAGGAAGAATCATTGCAGAAAAGCAGCATACTCTAAACCGCATTTCCGAATCTATTGAGCGGCAAATTAAACGTATTAGAACCGAAGAATCTAGCCCAAAAAACACAACGCTTTATTTTAGTATTTTGCTAGAAACCCAAGATTTAATCAATGCTTTAATAAATCTTTTAAAATTGTATGAAGATTTTTATTTGAGTTCCCATAAAAAGTCTTAATATAAAGTACCTCTAAAAAAGTCTTTACTTTATTTAAAATGTGGAAAAAGATTAGATAGCAATAACTTGTTCAATTTTGTTGGGCAATAAATTTTTAAGGGTTGCTTCTATTCCGTTTTTTAGCGTTACAGTTGATGAAGGGCAACCGTGGCATGCGCCCTTTAAAATCACTTTAACCGTTTTATCAAGCTCATTATACGAATCAAAAATAATATTGCCACCATCAGCCATCACAGCTGGCTTTATATACTCATCCAATATGGCTATAATTTCTTTTGAAATATCATCTAAAACTTTAGTAGTAGCACTGTCAATTTCAGATAATTGAGACGCAATAACTAAAGTTTCAAAATGTTCTTTAATGTAATTTTTGATAACTGGTGTTATTTCTAGCCAATCGGACTTACTATTTTTAGTTATGGCAATGTAATTTTGTTCAACAAAAGCACTTTTAACATCATTAAAATCAAAAAGTAAAGCGATAAAAGGATATTTTTCGGCATGCTGTTTTGATTTAAAATCGATATTGCCATTTAAAATCAGCTTGTTGGTTACAAATTTCATTGTGTCCGGATTTGGAGTGCATTCGGCATAAACCTCAACAGGCATTTTAGTAACAACTTTAAAAATGCTATGATGTGTTCTAAAATAATCTTCAATAACCACTTTTAACTCATTTTGAACATCAATCCAATCAATTAATTCAATTTTTTGTAAAGCAATAAAATTAGCCGAAATAAATACCCTTGTTAAAAAAGGAAGTGCCAATAATTGGGTTACTAAATCAGAATTCCCTTTGTTATTCTCATTTGAAAATTCAAAACTATCAGAGGTCATGATACTTTGAGATTCAAATTTTAGAATGTTTTGGTTTGCTGTTGCTACAATTTTAAACATAAAATATTTTTTTGCAATAATAAGGTAAAAAATAGATTTATTGAGATAAGTTTGGACTTTAACAATTTATCTTTGTCAAAATTAATTATATTTGAATCTTGGAAATAATTCTAAAAAAATAGGTCGTTTCAAGCCGTTTAATATGAAAAAATTACTTTGCATTTCATTTTTATTTTTCGGACTCATTGTTCAAGCTCAAGAAACTTTACCTGTCTATTCTGATTATTTATCAGATAATATTTACTTGGTACATCCTGCTGCTGCAGGAATTGGAAGTTGTGCTAAACTGAGAATTACACATCGCCAACAATGGACAAATAGCAGTGATTCTCCTTCGCTTCAAACATTGAGTTTTCATTCAAAAGTAGGCGAGAAAACAGGTCTTGGATTTCAATTTTATAATGACCGAAATGGGTTTCATTCACAAACTGGTTTTGAAGGAACTTATGCTTATCACGTGCCTCTAGGCAATAATTTTAAAGTGTTTAACCAACTATCTTTTGCACTTTCGGTTGCTTTTGTCGAAAATTCAGTTGATGAACGCTCTTTTAATACAGATGATCCTGTAATTTCTGGTATCATTAGAAACTCAAATTATTTTAACGCAAACTTTGGAATGGCTTATCACTACAAAGGTTTGTCTTCTTATTTTACTGCCAAAAATATTCTATTAAGTGATAGAGCTTTGCTTAATCCTGATTTTGAATCGTTTAACCTTAGGCGCTATATTGGCACCGTTGGCTATTATTTTTTTCAGGATAAATCTTGGCAGTTAGAACCTTCGGTTTTATATCAATTTATAGAAAAAACTAAAGAGAGCTTTATGGATTTTAATTTTAAAGCATATAAAAAATTGGAAAATGATAATTTGCTTTGGATGGCAGTTTCTTATCGCAAAAGCTTTGATAAAAACGCCATTCAAACCTATCAGCAAATCACCCCAATTATTGGATTGAATTTTGGATCTTATATGATTTCATACACTTACACTCAACAAATTGGCGATATTGTTTTTGATAATGGTGGTTATCACCAATTTACTATTGGCATGAATCTTTGGTGTAGAACTCCAAGAGCTGCTGCTTGTCCTAATATCAATTATTTATATTAAAAACTTATGCTTATAAAAGCAGTTTTAGGCAAAACACCTCAATACGGAAAATCTTGTTATTTTTCAGAAAATGCAACACTTATTGGCGATGTTATTATGGGCGATTTTTGTAGTATTTGGTTTAATGCGGTAGTGCGTGGCGATGTAAATTATATCAGAATTGGCAACAAAGTCAATATTCAAGATGGTGCCATTATTCATTGTACATACCAAAAACATCCAACCGAAATCGGTAATAACGTATCTATTGGCCATCTTGCAATGGTTCATGGTTGCAAAATACACGACAATGTTCTCATTGGAATGGGCGCTATAGTTATGGATGGTTGCGTAGTTGAATCAAATGTTATAGTAGCTGCCGGCGCTGTGGTCACACAATATTCAACTTTAGAATCAGGATTTATTTATGCAGGCATCCCTGCTAAAAAAGTTAAACCACTTGACCAAAATTTAATAACTGGCGAAATTGAACGCATTGCCGATAATTATATTAAATATGCATCTTGGTACCGTGAAGATTAAAAATTGATAAAGTCAACTTGAGCAGTAGGCACTTCTTTTAAAATAGCTTTTAAAACGTTTATATCGGCATTACAATAAAATTTATAAGTACCTTTTGAGGACAATTTATTTAATAAATTATTGGCTATTAAAACCCTCTCTAATTGTCTTGCAACTGCAAATCCGGAATCTATTAGCGTAACTTTATCACCAACTATTTGTTTGATTTGCGGAATTAAATAAGGATAATGTGTGCAACCCAAAACCAAACAATCAATGTTTTGCGATAGCAATGGTTTTAAATATTTTTTAAGCAGCGATTTAATTTCGGCAGAATCTAATTTTCCGGATTCAATAAGGCTAACTAAACCATCCCCATTCTGCTCATGAATATGAATATCTTTAGAAATACTGCCAGACGTTTTATAAAATAGCTCACTAGAGAGCGTTCCTCTTGTAGCCAAAATGCCAATATGTTTAGTCTCTGTCTTTAATGCCGCTGGTTTTATGGCGGGTTCAATACCAATAAATTGAATTTCTTGAAATTGATTGCGCAAAACACTAATCGCATTTGTCGTAGCGGTATTGCAAGCAACAACAATGGTTTTACAATTTCTTTCTAATAAAAACTCGGTATTTTTAATACTAAAATTAATGATTTCCTGTTTTGATCTTTCACCGTAAGGTGCGTTTTTAGAATCGGCTAGATAAATAGTGTTTTCATTTGGAAGGCATCTGTTTATGGCAGTCCAAATTGATGTGCCACCAATGCCTGAATCAAAAATACCAATGGGATTTAAATTTTTCATATAAATACGCAAAAATAAAAAATCCCGCAATAAGCGGGATTAATTAATATAGATATCTTTAAAAAGATTTTATTTAATGCCCAAATTGGCTTTAACGGCAAGTAATAAATCTTCGCCATCAAAGACTAAAAGTCCTTTACCTGGGGCAGAATCAAAAACATATTTTATGCCCTTTGCTTTTGAAACATTTTGAATAGCCTTTTGAGCTTTTTCTAGAATTGGTTTTAACAAATCCATTTGTTTTTGTTGCAATTCTTTATCGGCTGTTTGTGCATAAGTTTGCAATTTTGTTTGCAAATCTTGAACTTCTTTTTGACGGAGTGCATTTTCTTCTTCCGTTTTTGTTTCTTGTTCTTTACCGTATTTTAAATATTTAGCTTGTAATGCATTAGCTTGAATTTTGTACTCGGTATCATAAGTTGAGCCCAATTTTTTTAATTCATCTTGCATAGATTTGGTTTCTGGCATAGCAGCAATTAAATCATCACTGTTAATGTGACCTAATTTTACTTGGGCAGATGCACCAAAACTTAATAATAATACGGTTGCTACTAATAGTAATTTAATGTGTTTCATTGTTTTTCTAAATAATTGTTAATATTAATTTTGTTTATCTTTAGTTTAATTTAATTATTCTTTTTTGCCTTATTTATTGAATCGTTTTTACGGATTAAAGCTTCTTTATTTTTATCAATTTCTTTTAGTTTAGCATCTCGCTTAGCAATAGCATCTTTGCGATCGTCTTCTTTTTTCTTTTCTTTAGCTTCGTTTATGAGTCTAATTTTTTCTAATAAAATCTCTCGTTTTTCATTTCGCGCATTAATTCTTTTTAAAACTTCATCAGATGGTGAATCTTTAATAACAGGCGTTTCTTCAACTTTTAAATTTGTGCTTATTGAATCTTTTGGTTGATCTATTTGACTTGTTATTACATTAGTTGTATCAATAGGTTCATCTGTTAAATCAGAAAAAATAGTGTCATTTACAACCGGATTTACAATTTTATTTACCTTGTTATCCCTATTTTTTTTGGTTAAAACTAAATTAGGTTTTGTTACAACTTCCTTTTTCTTTTTATTTAATTTTTCCTTTTTAGCAGTTATTGCTTCAATTTTTTCAATTTTATTGATATTGTTTACAACCAAGTCGCTAATATCGAATGCTTTATTTGTGTAAAGTATAATTAAATCGCTACTATTATCTAAGACAAAATCATAATTCTTTTTTACGGCAATATCTTGAATTGAATTGTAAACTTTATCTTGAATGGGCTGAACTAATAATTTGCGATACAAATATAAATCACCTTTTGGTCCAAAATAGGCTTCCTGCAATTGATTGTATTCCTGACCTTTATAGTAAATATCATCTTCACGTTCTTGAATAAGCTCATCAGTTAAAAGTGCTTTTTCATTGCTAAAATCTTTTTTTAAAGCTTCTAAGTCGTCCTTTTCTCGGTCTAATCGGCGTTGCCAAGCAATAATTTTAGTATTCAATTGTTCTTGAGCTTGCTTATATTCGGGAATATTTTCTAAAATAAATGCCATATCTATATAAGCAATTCGCTGAGCTTTTTGAGAAAAACTCACTTGAGAAACCAAGACTAAGATGATTATATATAAGGATTTTTTTAACATTTTATTTTTTATAAAATTTGAAAACTAATTTTTTGAATTCAAATTAAATACAAAGATATCATTTTTTTAAAACTGTTGACCAATAATAAAGTGCGTTTGCCACCCCGATTTCATATTTGTACCCGGAATATTATCTAATCCATTACCAAAATCTATGCCTAATAAACCGAATGCTGGCATAAAGATTCTAATTCCAAATCCATAAGAGCGCTTTAATTCAAATGGATTATAATTAATAAAACCATCGTAAGAATTGCCACCTTCTAAAAATGTCAATCCATAGATTGATGCCGATGGTTTAAGCGTTAATGGATATCTCAATTCAAAACTAAATTTATTGTAAACGGTGCCTCCAAAACTGGTTGATAAACTTGAGTTTGGATAACCCCTCAAGCCAATAGTTTCTCTGCCATCAAATTGTCCGGACGCTAATCCGTCGCCACCCACATAAAAACGTTCAAAAGGTGAATCGCCAATAGTGTGATTATAAGCGCCTAAAAATCCAAATTCAACATTAGACATCAAAACAAATTGATGGTCGGCAGAACCTGCTAAACTGGTGTACCATTTTGCCTTAAAGGAAGTTTTATAGTATTCTAACCATTTTAACTTTTCTTCTTGAGTAGCATTGGTGTAATCTTTTTTATTAAAAGATGAATAAGGCAAAGTCAATTTTAAACCAAGGTTAAAATCTGAACCACCAGTTGGAAAAACTGGATTTATTCTGGTGTTATTTCTGCCAAAATTAATTCCTAAAGCCAAGTTATTTGATGTCCCATTGCTAAAATTAAAAGTAGAAACCGGGAAATTATTTAATTTAAATTGTTGAAAGCTAATAGCGGTTGACAATTGAAAAAAGTCGTCTGGCCAATTTAAGCGTTGTCCTAGACCAATAGTTGCGCCTGTAATCTGTAATTTTTGATCTTTATTAACTTTGTTAGATGTAAAGTCGGCTCTAAACTGGCTTGAACTATAGACTGAAAAACTTAGAGATTTGGGTGACTTTCCGTTTAACCAAGGTTCGGTAAACGAAAAACTATAAGTGTTAAAAAAGCGGCTGGTTTGTAATCGCAATGACAACGATTGTCCATCTCCCATTGGCAAAGGACGGTATTCTTTTTTGTTGAATAGATTTTTTATTGAAAAGTTATTAAACGATAAACCAAGTGTACCTATAAACGTATTTCCACCAAAACCTCCTTGTAATTCAATTTGACTTGAGCCCTTTTCGGCAACGCTATATTCTATATCAACTGTTTTATCTATATAGTTTGGTTGCACATCAGGATTAATTTTTTCGGCATCAAAAAAACCTAACTGACCAATTTCACGAATTGTTCTAATAATATCTTGTTTGCTGAATAAATTGCCAGGTAAGGTTCTGATATCTCTAAAAATAACGTGGTCGTTGGTACGATCATTCCCTACAACTGTAATTTTTTTAATATAGGCAGGTTTGTCTTCTCTAATTCTAACTTCTATATCGATGCTATCCTTAGAAACTTTAGTTTCAACAGGCGTAACATTCGAAAATAAATAGCCATTATTTAAATAAACTGATGACAAATCTTCAGAATCTGGTTTACCATCACCACTAACGCGTTTTTTTAATAAGGTTCCGTTATAAACCATTCCTTTATTGAGTTTTAAAAAACCTCTTAATTGCTCATCGGTATAAACCGTATTTCCCAAAAACCGAATATCACCAAAATAATAACGATTTCCTTCGGTTAGGGTAATATCTAAATTAATGGTATTATCATCATTCCACGAAATAGAATCTTTTATTATTTGCGCATCTCTATAACCTTTTTCGCTATAACTGCTTACAATATTTTCTAAGTCTTCTGTATATTTTTCTTGAATGTATTTTGAGGGCGAAAAGATATGAAGCGGATTTTTTTGTTTTGTTTTTTTAAGTAACTTTCTTAGATGGTAATCACTAAATGCTTCATTTCCGTGAAAGCGGACATTTTTAATCTTAATTTTTGTCCCTTTGTCAATACTTACAGTTACTTTTTCTAAGTCGGCCTTTGCCGTATCTTGTTTGGTGTTTATTGCTACTTTCGCCTTTAAATAACCTTTTTCTCTGTATTTTTTTTCGATATAATTTTTTGAGGTCGTGATTAAATTTTCGGTAAGCATGGCGCCTGTCATTAACTTGGTGTCATCTCGCAAATCTTCGCCTTTCGATTTTTTAACACCATTATAAGTTACCGAACTAGCTTTAGGAAGTTCTTTAACTATAAATTCAATATTTACAGTTCCGGTAGTGTCTTTGCTTGTTACATAAACATCTACATTACTAAATAAATCTGAATTCCAAAGTTTTTTAATAGCGCTTGTTAATTTATCGCCGGGTAATTTAATATTCTGACCAACAATTAATCCGGTATAAACCAAAATAGCAGCCTCGCTAAATTTTTGATTTCCTTTTACCGAAATGCCACCAATGGTATAACTTTGATTTTTTACAAAAGGCATACTATCTTTAACTTGGTTTAAAGCCAAGTTTATGCTAGAAGTAGCATTGGAAATGCTGTCCTTTTGGATTAAAACGGTCGGGGTTTCTTGGGCTATTAATAAACTATTTAATCCTATTAAAAGGTAAAATAAAGCTAATGTTTTTCTAGTCATTACTGTTTTTAATTTGTTCACTTGTCTTTCCAAATCGTCGTTCTCTTTGTTGGTATTCTTTGATGGCTTCTAAAAAATGTTCTTTTCTAAAATCGGGCCAAAGTACATCTGTAAAATAAAATTCGGCATAAGCAATTTGCCATAATAAAAAATTGCTGATGCGTTTTTCTCCACTGGTGCGTATCAAAAAATCAACATCGGGCAAAGTAACTGTATATAAATGATTATTTATAATGTTTTCATCTATTTCTGCAATGGATAAGTCATTATTAACAACTTTTTTAGAAATAATTTTGATAGCATTAACAATTTCTTCGCGAGCCCCATAATTTAAAGCTAAATTAAGGGTTAGACGCGTGTTATTTTTTGTTTTTTCGATAACTTCTTTAAGTTCATTTACCACTTTTTCGGGTAATTGATCTATTTTTCCAATAGTTTGAAGTTTAATATTATTTTTGGTTAAAGTCTTGAGTTCTTTTTTTAAAGAGCTTACCAAAAGTCCCATGAGCACATCTACTTCTTGTTTTGGACGATTCCAATTTTCGGTAGAAAACGTATAAAGAGTTAGGGTATTGATGCCTATTTCGGCTGCTGCCTCAACAATTTCTTGAACCGATTTTACGCCATTTCTGTGACCAAAAACGCGTGGTTTACCTTGCTGTTTTGCCCATCGTCCGTTGCCGTCCATAATTATGGCGACGTGTTTTGGTAAATTGTTGCTCTTGATATCAGTTAAATTGCTCATTGCTTAAAAACTATCAAAATAACAAGTGCGTTCGCCAAAGGCATAAACCAAACTGACTCCAGTAAATACAATCCAATCTTTATTATTAGGATTATTGAAATGCGCTATTGGTATCTGATTGCCTTCTAGGTTATCTTTATTTGTAAAATTAATGCGGGTTTCGGCAGCCATTCCTAAATGTTGTGCCAATTTTACTTTATATCCCACCCCAAAAGGGAATGAAATATTAGTTGCTTTAGTAAAATCTTTAAAGTTGGAAGCTATTATGTTAGGAGGAACCTTATAATTAAAAACAGCAAGACTTAAAAAAACATAAGGCGTATGCATAAATCTAAACTGATTTAAATTGTATTTAAAAAAGTTAAATTCTATACCTATAGCAAATTCATTAAAGGTATTATTAAATTTAAAAGGCTGGCTTTTAAGAACATCAGTAGAAGCTTGGTTGTTATCAGCCGAAAAGTTAGCGTGAGTAAAGGAATAGCGAATAGCCGATTGCGGGCTCATATTCCATTTATAAATAACAGCAAGTGTGAGATCTTTTGGCTTGATATAATCTGTACTTCCAACATCACCAATATAATTACTGCCTCCAACAAAGAGTCCAACCTCATTAATCTGTGCATTTAAAGTAATTGTTATGAAAATACTTACACAAAAAGCTACTATCTTAGTCATATTAAAAATAAGGTTGCAAATATAACAAACTATTTGCTTTTAATCATGATTGACCTGCGTTTTTGAAACACCAAATTGCTTAAAATATTGTTTTAAGTTTAATTTCGAGTATCACTTCCCCAAAGTAATTTTTGACGAAGCGTATTTATAAAGCTTTGATTGTTGAGCTGAATCATTTTTATTTTAAAATCAGCTTTTTCTATGTAGATTTCTGTATGCTCTTCAACTGTAAAAATTCTTGAATCTAAAGACAATAAAAATTGCTTATTTCTGCCCGACATCTGTAGTTTTATCTTTGATTCAATAGGAATAACAACAGGTCTTACATTTAAATTATGAGGAGCTATTGGCGTTACCACCAAACTTTTTGCACTTGGTGTCATAACGGGGCCACCACAACTCAATGAATAACCGGTAGAACCTGTTGGCGTAGCTATTATTAAGCCGTCTGCCCAATACGACGTTAAGAATTCGTTATCTATATAAGTGTTAATAACTATCATCGAAGTGGAATCTTTTCGGTTAATAGCAACTTCGTTTAGAGCAAAATTATAGACATTAAAATCGGCATTATTGGTGGTTACTTTTAAAAGATCTCGCTCATTTATGGTATAATTTTTATAGATTAAAGCATCAATAGCTTCTTTAATTTGTGTCTTTTGAACTGTTGCTAAAAATCCCAAACGCCCCGTGTTGATACCTAAAATGGGAATGTTTAGATGACGGACAAACATAACTGCCTTTAAAATAGTGCCATCACCGCCAATGGTAATCATCGCATCGAAACGATTATTTAATCCTTCAAAATCATTAAATTCTTCAAAATTCTGCTTGACGTTGGTCTTCATTTTAAGAGCTTTTAAAAAGCTATGTTCAACTACAACCTCAAAATTATTGCCGAGTAAATAACCAAAAAGTTCCTCAATGGGTTCTTTTGATTTTCCAACATCGTAAGTTCCATAAATGGCGACTTTCATATTTATATATTTAAGTATTTTTGAAGATATGCTGAGCGTTCTTTAAGTTGTTCAAAATATTGGTCTTCAATATTTCCGGCAATAACATTGTAATTATATCTTCTAAAAGATTGCAGTGTGTTGCTGATATCATGATCAGATATTTTTATAGTTATTTGAACCATATCGGCATTGCGTTTGGTGATAAAAGCACCTAAAATTTTGGCATTATTTACTTCTACTATTTGAGAAATTTCGCTAAAGTTGTATTCCAAAATATTTTTTTCGACCATAATTACATAACCATTTTCATTTAGAAATGGGGTTTCTAAAAATAATTTTAAAATATCATTTAATTCATAATAGCCTAAATAGAACTGATTTTTATCAATCACAGGCAAAATATTAGCATGATTTACAACGAAAATTTTTATCAAGTTCATCCAAATAGTTGTGTTTAAAGTGCTAAAATGCTGAATTAAATCAAGGTGATTTTCTAATAAATCTTCTTTTAATTCAAT
>JAVHOP010000092.1:13073-35026 GCA_036170135.1 Flavobacteriaceae bacterium
CTCTCAAAATCATGTTAAACTTATGACAAAGTTAAGTGTAAATATTAACAAAATAGCGACTTTAAGAAATTCTAGAGGTGGCAATACACCAAATTTAATGCAAGTGGCAATTGACTTACAAGAATATGGCGCACAAGGCATTACGGTTCATCCCAGGCCAGACGAGCGACATATTACCTATAAAGATGCCTTAGAACTGCCAACAGTTTTGGTGACCGAATACAATATTGAAGGCAATCCTATTCCTAAATTTATTGATTTAGTGACTCGTATTAAACCGTCGCAAGTTACTTTAGTGCCGGATGCTATTGATGCGCTAACTTCAAATGCCGGTTGGGATACCATAAAAAATCTCGGCTTTTTAAAAGAAGTTATCACAGAATTTAAGCGCCATAATATCCGGACTTCTATCTTTATGGATGTCGATTTAAAACGGATTGAAGCGGCTGCTTTAACGGGAGCCGATAGAATTGAATTATATACCGAGGCTTTTGCCAGCCAATATGCGCTTGGTAATAAAAAAGCTATCAATCCTTATATTGAAAGTGCAAAATTGGCTACAAAATTAGGAATGGGTATTAATGCCGGTCACGATTTAAGTTTAAATAACATTGAATTTTTTGCTCAAAATATTCCTAATTTATTAGAGGTTTCGATTGGTCACGCGCTCATTTCTGAATCGCTTTATTTGGGCTTTCAAAACGTCATCAATCAGTATTTATATAAGCTGCAAATTCAATAAATGTTATTAAATTCAACCATTATCGGTCAAGGAAACCCGCTAATTATTGCCCACGGTTATTTTGGGATGAGCGATAATTGGAAAGCAATGGCAACGCGTTTCTCAAGTCATTTTGAAGTTCATATTTTAGATCTTCGCAATCACGGCAGGAGTTTTCATAGTGATGATTTTAATTACGATTTAATGGTTGAAGATTTATTAAACTACATACAACATTATCAACTAAAGGACATTGCGTTGCTCGGCCATTCTATGGGTGGAAAAATGGCAATGCTTTTTGCGGTAACTTTTCCTGATTTAATCAGTAAATTAATTATTGTTGACATTTCGCCAAAATACTATCCGCCACATCACGATTTTATCTTAAATGCTTTAAACCAGGTCGATTTTGAAAACGTAACTTCGCGTAAAGAAATAACCAAAATTTTAAATAAAGATATTGATGATGAAAGTGTTATTCAATTTTTACTTAAAAATGTGTATTGGAAAACAAAAACACAATTGGCATTTCGTTTTAATTTAAAAAGTTTAACCGAAAATAATAACGAGGTTTGTGAACCATTGCCATCTTTTACCAATTTTGAAAAGCCAACTTTATTTTTAAAAGGCGAAAATTCGGGATATATTTCACAAGATGATGACCTTTTAATTCACACACATTTTCCTTTAGCTTTAATTTTAACTATCAAAAATGCGGGTCATTGGATTCAAGCCGATAATCCAGACGACTTTTATAATGAAGTTATCTGTTTTTTGCTAGTTCAATAAATAAAAACCAAAATTATGAACTACTTTATTAAACTACTTATTTCGGCTGCCTTAGTGGTATTATTGTCAAAAATTCTACCCGGAATAGCCGTATCTAATTATTTGACAGCCGTTTTAGTAGCGCTGGTTTTAGCTTTGCTAAACACTTTTTTAAAACCGCTATTAATTTTGCTAACTTTACCTGTAACCGTTTTAAGTCTCGGATTATTTTTATTTGCCATTAATGCCATTATCGTTTTATTAGCCAGTAAATTGATAGACGGATTTTCCGTTTCCGGATTTTGGGCAGCCCTTTTATTTAGCCTTGTATTTTCTTTATTTCAATCGGCTTTAGCCAATAAAGAAACTCTGAAATATTAAATTAGTTGAAATAGAACTGGTTAATTCTTTGAAAGATGTATAAAAAAATACTAATTTTGCGCACTGATTTTTTAAAGGAAAGAACTTAACTACTATGAATATTACAAAACAAGACATTGACGCATTAAATGCAATCATAAAAATTGAAATTACCGCTTCTGATTATCGAGAAAAAGTTGAAAAAGTATTAACAAATTATCGCCAAAAAGCCAATATACCTGGATTTAGAAAAGGTCATGTTCCCATGAGCTTTGTAACAAAACAATATGGTAAATCGGCTATTGTTGAAGAAGTTAACAGGCTTTTACAAGAAAACCTTAACAAGTTTTTAATTGAAGAAAAATTAGATATTTTAGGAAATCCGCTTCCAAAACAACAAGATCATTTTTCTTGGGATGACGCTGATTTTAGTTTTGAATTTGAATTGGGTTTAGCGCCAATATTCGAAATAAATTTAAAGCCTAAAAAAGCAATTACACAATATGTGATTAAAGCCGATGATAAAATGGTTGCGTCAGAATTGCAAAATATGCAAGAGCGCTACGGCAAATTAAAAATGCAAACCGTGGCTGATGAAAACTCAAATCTAACCGGAACTTTTGTAAACAAAGAAAAAGAAATAGAGAAAAAAGCGACTTTTAAGGTTTCTAAAATTAATGGTAAAGGCAATTTAAAACTCATTTCTGGTGCCAAAGTTGGCGACGTTATCACCTTTAATACCAAAGGATTATTTACAGATAATCACGATTTGATGCACATATTAGGCGTTTCGCACGACGAAGCTCACGATTTAGATATTACGGTAGATTTTACCGTTGAAGAAGTTACCGAAACAGAATTAGCCGAATTGAATCAAGAATTTTTTGATAAGATTTTTGGTGAAGGTGCTGTTTCATCTGAAAAAGAATTTAAAGCTAAACTAGCCGAAGATATTGAAAAACAATTCACGCAACAAACTAACCAACAATTGATTAATGCTGTTACCGAAAGTTTGATTGAAAATACAAAATTCGATTTGCCAGCCGAATTCTTAATAAAATGGATTGCCGTTTCGGGTGAAAAAGAAATGACAATAGAAGCGGCAAAAACCGAATATGAAAAATCGGAAAAAGGCTTGCGCTACCAATTAATTGAAGGTAAATTAATAAAAGACCATAACTTAGGTGTAAACCAAGACGAAGTTAAAGATTTTGCTAAAGTATTTATTAAAATGCAAATGGCACAATACGGTCAAAGCAATCCCGAAGAAAAACAATTAGAAGATATTGCTAATCGTATTTTATCTAATAAAGACGAAGCAAAACGTTTAAGCGAACAACTCTTACAACAAAAACTACTCGACTTTTTTAAAGCCAATGTCAATTTAAAAGCAAAAGAATTGAGTTTTGACGAATTTGTAAAAGAAGTTTATAAATAAGATGCAAACAATTGTAGCCTATATATTTGTCGGTTTAGCCGTTTTATTTTTGCTTAGAAAATTTATTTTCAAATCAAAAAAAAAGACAGGTTGCGGTAGCGATGACTGTAAGTGTGGCTAATTTTTGAATTTTTAAAGTATCGTTACAAAACCGCCCTTTTGAAATTTCAAGAGGGCGGTTTTGTTTCAAAATGGTTCCTACAATTTAGTTAAAACTACTTTCTCGGTTTGTTTTTCTATAAGATGTTTATAAAAATCTTTTAATTCCTGATAATAAAGAGGTGCAATGATAGATGTATTTATTTGTGTGGTTGTTAAAATTTCTAATTTATTATCCCCTTTTTGAGAAATCACAAACTTAAAAATACCTAAATTATCGGGTAGCCCAATAGCTAAATTCTGTGGCAATGTTGTAACCGCATAACCATCGGGAATTTGAACTGAAACGATATAATTATCTTCCCAAGCCATACCGTAATCAATAGGATACAACCTGTTTTCTAGGGTAAAGGGATTTTTAGAATTAGCCAAAACAAATAATGGTGAAAAATAAATTTTATCATCAATAACATCGCATAAATTATCTGATTCAAATTTAAAAGTTTCTACAACCGGACTAGAAAGGTCTTCTTTATTAGAAACCTTAAGGTCGGTTATTTCAATATTGCGATTTTCTTTTTCAAGTAGTGTTTGCAAATCATTATCTGGTAAAAATGCTTTGCTTTTGCGATAATTAAGCGCATAATTGGTGTAAAAAGAGCTGCGTTTCATTCCATTTATAGCTCCATTTTCATCCATTTTTATAAAAAGAGTTGTGCGTTCTTTTGCAGGTTCAACTCCAAATAAATTGATAGAAGCTGATGATTCGTCATCCCTAACCAATCTTCCTTGCCAGTTTAATGCCCTACTTGGCAAAACATTTGGCGTGCTGTAAATTTCGGAAGCATCAAAAAGTGTGATGCCTTGTGGAAATTCGATCGCAGCTATCACATAATTAAACCCATCTAATGTTGGGAATAAAAAGATACCGTGACTTCTGGTACTTATTAAAACTGGACTCGCTTTTAATCCCGCCTCTTTAAACATTGCCACCAAACACAAGTTGATATCAGCCACATTTCCTTCGTGATCTTGATAGGCTTTTTTAATACCTTTATCAGTATATTTTCCATAATTGCCATTCCATTTTATCTTTGTTTTTATGAAACCAAATAAAATTGCCGCTTTTTCTTGGTCGGTTTTTGCATCAGCTATTTGTGTATTTACGTCGTCTTTTAAGAAATGCGTTCCCTCTAATTGTTTGCCAAAATAATCGCTTTTATAAATGGTTTTTACAACTGATTCCCAATCGGTACTGTAAAATGTTGGCTTACTGTCTGGAAATTGGGTTGAAATATGTTCAAAATGTACTTTTGCAATATAGTTATCAATATTATTAATATATGGCTCATCTTTTATGGCAGGAATATTATTTTCGGTTGCCGTATAAACTTGTTCAAAAATATCTAAAGTTGAAGTGTGTGTTGTACTGCTTGATCCTGCAGAAGTAGGATTGATATTATTGGCAGATCTATATGAAAATTGAAGGGTTCGGTTTTTTTTAGCAACCGTTACCTGTATTGGAAAATAAAAATTTGGTTGATATTTAAAAGTAAAATATTGTGGAATCTCAATTTTAACGATGATTTTTTTAATTGGAATATGATATTGAAAAACAACATCATCAATTTGACCAGCAAAAGGTGATATAATAGTGTAATCCCATTCAACTATACTTCCCACTTTAACATTAGGCATTGCAAATTTAGTTCTAGTCAAATTGTCATCAACTTTTTCTTTAAAGATCTCGCTATTCTTTAATTTTTCTCTGACAATCTTATTATCTTCCAAATTATAAGTATAACCCTTAATATTGGTGGTTTCTCTTAGATTATTATCTTGAAATGTATTGATTGTTTTCTCAGCCCATTCTAGACCGTCTCTATTATAAATTTTTATGCGCTCATGTATTTGAGTGATTAATTTAAATCCCTCAGATTCTGTATAGTCATAATAAACCTTTAAATTTTTGTACAAAATAACCGCCGACGCTGTAGAATCTTGTGGGTAAACGATTTCTTGAAGTTCTTCTAAAGAAACTTTACCAAAGTCAATATCTTGAGCTTTTGCAATAAAACAGAATAAGCTCACTGTAAAAAGTAGTGTTAGTTTTTTCATGGCATGCTTTTTATTAGGATGGTATTATTTTGATCTTTTAAAACAATGTCTTTTTTAAATTTTCTAAAAGCATCGTAAGCTTCTTTTGGATAAAGACCTTGTTTTATTATATAAGTTCGTTTATAAATCAGTGTGCTATCGTTTGATTTGCTGACTTCGGCTTGATAACTACCAAACTCTGATTCTATATTTACAGGTGCCGGTAAAGTCTCTATGATGTAACTTTTTGGTAAATTGATGGTAACCGAGTCGCGATCTATAAAGCCATTTTCAATTTCAATAGGCAGTAATCGGTTGGTCATGCGTTTTGGCACGTAAGAACTCTGGTTAAAGGCATTTAAAGTTAGCAAAATTCTATCACCACTTTTACGACCGTAATTAGAAGCTTCAATATTAATTGATTCAAAGAATTTATTGTTTAGCGTATCGGTTTTGTTTTCAAAATTAATAACAGCTAAGTTGTTAATTTGATTAAAATAAGATTTATAAAATTTAACCACATCGTCGTGAGGTTCATCTGAAATGTGAAAATGATTTTCGAATTGAATGCCTGCACTTTCAATAGTTAACGACCCTTTTAAAAAACCGTTATCATCAATTTGGTAAGTGCCAACGGTATTTTGATAACTTTCTTTTGCCTTATAAACTTTGGTATGTGTAATTTCGCCACCATCAGGTTTTATTAACAAAACATCCCGATCATTTGTAAAATCACCTATATAACCAAATGGTTCTTTTTGTGTGGTACATTCTAACCAAATAGTATCTTTTATTGTGGGTAAAAATAAAATGGCATGATTTCCTTGTATGGCGACAAAATCTTTGTCAATATCTTTTTTATCAGTGGCATGAACAATGGTATAATAAGTTTGTACATCAGCCACTTTTAAAAGCGCTTGCGTGTAATTTACTAAAGCTTTACAATCGCCATATTTTAATCGGTCAACTTCATCGGCTAACATGGGTTTCCAACCACCAATGCCAATTTGAACACTGATGTAATGGGTTTTGTTTTGCATATATTTATACACTTTTCGAGCACGTTCAATAGGATTATCAATACCGCTAACCAAATTTTTAACCTCAGTTTTGGTTTGTTCTGATAATTGATCTCTACCCAATAATAAATTAGAATACATCCATTGTCCGAATTCAGTCCAATTGTTCACATCACCGTGAACACCCGAAAGACTAAACTTATTAGGCGCTAACAATAAATGTGGTGCAAAATTTGAAAAGGTTGGGCTATAGGGCTCTTCTTCAATGGCTTTGATGTTGCTTGCCCGATATTCGATATGTCCTATTGAACTGGTATTGTTAAACTGGTATCCGTTAAAATATTTTTCGGTGACTTTAATTATTAACTGATCAGCCGGATAATTAACGGTAAAATGACTTTGCTCTGTGCTGGCAGAATAACCTGAGACAGGATACCATCTTGGATAAAAAGCAGTGTTTTCACTTTCAACAATCATAATAAAATCAATGGTGTAAGGGTAACTTATTGGGATATATTTGTAATTTTTAACCCGGTTATCGGAATATAAATTTCCTCCAGAGGCCGAATAATCTTTGACGTCGGATGATTTTACTTTTTTAATCTCTTTGCCGAAAGCATCATAAACAATTGATTTTATAGATTTTATACTAGAATGGTTGTCATAGTCAACATTTATTTCGGCGTAACCATTGCCATATTTACTTAGCACGGTTACAACTCGATGTCTTGTAACGGTCATTTTATAGGGATTTTCTAAATCAATTTGTGTGTCGTCTAGCCTGATAATGGCATACGCATTGGTTTTTAATTCCTCCGGAATGGTAGCAACAATATGGTTCGAATCTTGTGCATGCATGAACTGCATAGCAAAAATCAGTACACTAAAAATAATAGTTCTCAAAATAATAAACAGGGGGTTTCGGTTAATACGGATAAAGATACGTAATTATTCCTTAACTTTTGTATCCAAAATAATAGTTACTGGTCCATCATTGAGCAAATCTATTTTCATATCGGCACCAAATATGCCAGTACCAACTTTTTTACAAAGTTCTAATTCAAATTGTTGAATGAATTTATTGTAAATCGGAATGGCAATTTCTGGTCGCGAGGCATTGATATAACTCGGTCTGTTTCCTTTTTTTGTGCTCGCCAACAAGGTAAACTGGCTTACAATAATAGCATTGCCATCAATCTCTTTTAACGAACAATTCATCACACCATTTTCATCATTAAAAATGCGAAGATTCACAATTTTTTTTGACAACCATTCAATATCCAACTCATTGTCGTCTTTCGCAATACCTAATAAAATTAAGAGACCTTTATCAATTTGGCTAATCGTTTTTTGGTCAACCGTAACGCTGGCATTTTTAACGCGCTGAATAACTGCTTTCATTTAAATAGTATAAATATCGTTTCGGTATTGGCTATCGTCTCCCGAAATAATTTGTAAGTAATTTTGATAACGCCAATTGGCAATTGTACCATTTTCAACCGCTTCTTTTACAGCACAATTGGGCTCGTTTTGATGAAGACAATTGTGATATTTGCATCTTGATTTCAATTTAAAAAACTCGGGGAAATAACCCGAAACTTCTGTTGGATTCATATCTACCACACCAAAACCCTTTATACCGGGCGTATCAATAATGCTTCCGCCAAATGGCAATACAAACATTTCGGCAAAAGTGGTTGTGTGAAGTCCTTGATTATGTTGGTCAGAAATATTTTTTGTCGCCAATTTTAAATTTGAATCTAAGCTATTGATGAGACTCGATTTTCCAACTCCCGAATGCCCCGAAAACATACTCACTTTATCGGTCATGATTGTTTTTAAAGCATCGATATTTAGTTGCGAGTCAACCGATATTTCGAGGCATTTATAACCAATTTCGGTATAAGTTTTGATAATTTCTCTTCGGTTAACCGATTGCAATTCGGTTGCTAAATCACTTTTGTTAAACAATAAAATAGCCGGAATATGATACGCCTCTGCAGTAGCTAAAAAGCGATCAATAAAAGCCGTAGAAGTTGGCGGTTGCTCTAAGGTAATCATCAAAAAAACTTGATCAATATTAGCAGCAATAATATGTGTTTGCTTTGATAAATTTACCGACTTGCGAATGATATAATTTTTACGAGGATGAATATGTTTGATGAGAAAATCACTGTTTTCTGAAGTTTCAACATCAACAATATCGCCAACTGTAACCGGATTGGTACTTTTAATTCCTTTGATTCTAAACTTGCCTTTTATTCGGCAATTCAAAATATTTCCGTCTTTTATTTTAACTAAATACCAACTTCCGGTAGATTTTATAACAATTCCTGTATTCAATAGTTTTTTAATTTATTACAATTATAATGATATTTTTTGTTAATTCGCGGCATCCTAATTCTAAAAAATAAAAATGATGAAAAAATTAATTGCAAGTATCTTTTTACTTTTAACGCTGGGATTTATTCCGGCAAACGCACAGACTTATGAATATAAAGTTGTGACAAGTGTTGAATCTATTATACCTAGTGGTTTGGGACGATCTAGACTCATATCGGCAAACGACGCTAGAGATTACAAAGAATTTACCTCAACACAATCTGCTGATGACAACGAAAGAAACAAATCAGACAGAGGTGACATGCGCGTAAAAGGTTATGACGAAACCAAATTGTTAAACTTTTACAACATTGCAGGAATTCGTTTTCAAAACATTGCTACTAACGATGCCTTAATCACTTCTAAAATCAACACGATGGTTACCGAAGGCTGGGATTTAGCTTTTGTGGTAAGCGGTGTAGAAAGTGATGCTGGTAAAGACGATAATCAAGGTATTTTTATTACACGTTATATCTTTAAACGATTAAAAAATAATTAATTATAGAATAAATTATTAAATTAAAATTAAAAACCCGAGCCAAATGGCTCGGGTTTTATTATTGTCAAAAATTAGTTCGATTTAGAATTTATAGGTAAGACCTGCTTTAAACATCGTGCCATTAAATCCAAACTGATTTACTTCCCAAGGATATTTAAAACGACCACCAAGATCGGTTACAACATCGCCTTTAGTATTGATTACATCTGGATAAACATTTAGTAAGTTATTAACGGTAAAGCTAGTGCTCAATTTATCTGTAAAGCTGTAGCTTATAATTAAATCAGTAATAACTTTGCCTGTAAAAGTTTGATCTTTTGCAGGATCTGAAGCGTGTTGCCAAGTAACCTCACCAAAATAAGTGTTGTTTAAATTAACTCTAAATTTATCTTTAGAATAATCTAATCCTAAAATGGCTTTAGTCTTTGGTCGTGAAGATAAAATTCTAGATTGTTCTTTGCGGTTAAATATTTCGTAACCATTAGCGGCTAAAACAGCTGGGGTACCAATAGCGCCATCAATACTTGTTTTATTGTAATTAGCGGCAAAATTAATATCTAATTTACCACCTGCAAAATCATAGTTTTTGAAATTTGCCACAAAGTCAACACCATCAGTATTCGTGTTTACGGCGTTGATAAAGAATTTTATACTGGTTACACTAAAATCATTAAGTATTTTTTCAACAGGATTAATTGTAGAATTATCACCATCAAAACCTATTTCTCCGGTAAACAGCACACGATCATGGACTTTTACATTATAAAAATCTATCGAAAAATTAACATCGTTAGATGGTTTGAATGTAAAGCCAGCCGAAATATTATCAGAGGTTTCAGCATGTAATTGCGGAACGCCTAAACCTTCTCTTAAAACAGGGCTTACATTATTAAAAGTTCCTTGATTAGAAATAGTTCCACCAGAAACTAAAGTCTGAATGTTACTCAAATAAATTTGATGTAAAGATGGCGCTCTAAATCCAGTACTATATGACCCTCTTAAAACAGCATTATCACTAAGTTTATAACGGGTACTTAATTTCCAAGAAGTATTATCGCCAAAGTCACTAAATTTTTCATATCGTGCAGCGCCGCTAACTAAAAATTCTTTAGTAACATCCCAATCAACATTTAAATAAGCGCCAGCACTATTGCGAATGGCATTAATGGCGTTGCTAGGTTGCAAACCTGGGAAGGACTGTACGCCATTAGCAAAATATGATTCTGGCTGACCAGCAATTGCAATAAAACGTTCTTGTTTTATTTCGGCTCCCATTGCCCAGCTTATATCACCATAACTTCTGCTCACATCAATATTGCCAATAATATTGCTAAAGCGATAAGCACCAACATCAAAATTTGTAGGACTCGCCGCTCCTAAAGCAGGATTTATTGAATTTCCTACGTTATAATCGACAGCATTTCTACCAAAAGTACCACTGACATCAAATTTATAATCGTTTACATCAAAAGTAACGCCGGCAACTTGAGTATTATCTCTAATATCAGTATCGAAAGTCGGTTGAAAACCTTGATAAGTATCGCCAGATTTGTGTAATAAATTAAAAGGATCCGGCACCCAATAAGGTGTTCTGTATAAAGCAAAACTCGTACCTTGACGATAAGTAAATCCACCAAAAGTGTAAAATTTACCTTTTCCGCTTGTAAAAGGGATTTCTGAATTATAAAATATTTCAGCTTTTTTAATATCCGGTTGACCGATAGTCATTCCTAAATCACGATGTTGTTGAATCCACGCATTAGAAGGTCCAACACCAAATAAATCATCTTGACCTGGCGTTCCGGCTCTGTTTGTAATATTTTGACGAAAAGCACCCAATGAAAAGTTGATGAATCCGCCTGTTTCAATTTGAAGTGTTGTATTTAAATCGGCGCCAACGGTAAAACCATCACCTTTTGTAGTAACACCAGAATTAACATTTACTTGCGTAAATTCAACACCTTTTTTAAGAACGATATTAACAACACCCGCAATAGCATCAGAGCCATATTGAGCAGAAGCTCCGTCTCTTAAAACTTCGATATGATCAATTGCCGCAGACGGAATGCTTTTCATATCAACACCTACTTCCCCTTTTCCGGGTGTATCATTAATATATACCAAAGCACTTTGATTTTTGCGTTTTCCATTTACTAAAACCAATGTTCTACTTGGTCCTAAGCCACGTAAATCGGCTGGATCAAAATGTGCAGTAGCATCAGATATTGTTTGATTGCTAGAATTGTAAGAAGGAATGGTATAATTCAACATTTGTTCTACCGAAACCTGACCGCTACTTGCCATTTGTGCAGCGCTAATGTTATCAATTGGCACAGCCGAATCTAAAATAGTTCGTGGTTTAGCACGGTTACCAGTTAAAACAACCTCGTCTAAGCCAACATTGTCTTCTTGCAGGGTTACTGTTTCTTCACCATTTGTAGTAACCGATTTACTAACATAACCCACCGAAGAAACAATAAGTGTTGTTGGTAACTGCAATACTTTTAAACTAAAATTTCCATTGTCATCAGTTGTTGTTCCGTTGGTAGTTCCTTTTTCTACAACAGTTGCAAAAGGAATGGCATTGCCTTTTGCATCAACCACTTTGCCTTTGGCTGTTTGCGCCAATAAGCCTAATGGAAGCATAAATAGAAAGAGGATAAACACCTTTTTAATAAATAGTTTTGTTTTCATATAAATTTTTTAAATTAATGGGAGCAAATATTTACTTTTTTTTAATCAAAACCAAACTTTTGTTAACATTATTTTAACATAGAGTTAAAATGTTGTTATTTAAGTATATTTTTTATGAGTTTTGTTGCTATTATTGTATTTTTTAAAAATTAGTATTTACCAACTTTTAGCTTTAACCAAATTTTAACAAGACATAATAGTAATAGTAGTAAATTTGCTCTCCAATTTAATGTTTAAAAACAATATTTTTTATGATAGAGGAATTAAATACTCAAGTTGATATTAGAGCAATCAATGAGAAAATTGAGAAAGAAAGTGCTTTTGTAGAATTGCTAACTTTTGAAATGAATAAGGTCATTGTTGGACAAAAACATATGATTGAGCGTTTGCTTATTGGACTTTTAGGCAATGGTCATATTTTACTTGAAGGTGTTCCAGGTTTGGCAAAGACACTTGCCATAAATACGCTTGCTAAAGCCGTTCAAGGTACGTTTAGCCGTATTCAATTTACACCAGATTTATTACCTGCCGATGTAGTTGGAACGATGATTTACAATATTAAAGACAGTAATTTTTCTATTAAAAAAGGACCTATTTTCGCCAACTTTGTGTTAGCCGATGAAATAAATCGCGCACCGGCAAAAGTACAATCGGCTTTGTTGGAAGCCATGCAAGAACGCCAAATAACTATTGGTGATACCACTTTTAAGTTAGATGATCCATTTTTGGTTATGGCTACCCAAAATCCTATTGAGCAAGAAGGAACTTATCCGCTTCCCGAAGCACAAGTAGACCGATTTATGTTAAAAACAGTTATTGATTATCCTTCAATAAAAGACGAGCAAATCATTATGCGCCAAAACCTAAAAGGTGGCTATAATCAAGTAAATGCTGTGGTTTCTATTGCACAAATTATTAGCGCTCGTAAAGCCGTTCAAGAGGTTTATATGGATGAGAAAATTGAAAAATATATTTTAGATATTATTTTCGCCACACGTTATCCAGAAAAATACGGTCTAGCCGAATTAAAACCATTAATCAGTTTTGGGTCATCGCCTAGAGGCAGTATCAATTTAGCTTTGGCAACCAAGTGCTATACCTTTATTAAACACCGCGGTTATGCTATTCCCGAAGATGTTCGCGCCGTAGCTTTAGATGTTTTAAGGCACCGTATCGGCGTGACCTACGAAGCTGAAGCCGAAAATATTACCTCCGAAGATATCGTTCAGAAAATTATCAATCAAATTGAAGTCCCCTAAACATTTAAGTCTTAAATTCAGCTTTATCTAAAACATTATCAGGTTTAAGTTTTGCATTTTAAGTATCTAAATTTAGTGCATTAATCCCTTATGGAAACCAAAGAAATTCTTAAAAAGGTTCGTAAAATTGAGATAAAAACACGGCGTTTATCCGATCATATTTTTTCGGGCGAATACCATAGTTCTTTTAAAGGACGCGGTATGACTTTTAGCGAAGTTCGCCAATACAGTTATGGTGATGATATTAGGTCTATTGATTGGAATGTGACGGCGCGCTACAACGAACCCTATATTAAAGTTTTTGAGGAAGAACGCGAATTGACAATGATGCTGATGGTTGATGTGAGCCATTCGGAATATTTTGGAACGACCAATCAATTTAAAAAAGAAGTTGTAACCGAAATTGCTGCTACTTTAGCTTTTTCGGCAACACAAAATAATGATAAAGTTGGCTTATTGCTGTTTTCTGATGGTGTAGAATTGTATATTCCTCCTAAAAAAGGACGCTCTCACGTGCTGCGAATTATCAGAGAATTGGTTGAATTTCATCCAAAACACAATAAAACGAACCTTGTTGAAGCATTGAAATTTCTGTCAAATGTGGCAAAAAAGAAAGTCATCCTTTTTATTTTATCTGATTTTATGGATGAAAATTATGAGCAAACTCTCAAAATTGTCGGCAATAAACACGATGTAACCGGAATCAGAATTTTTGATAGACACGAAGCCGAAATTCCAAATTTGGGAATGGTACCATTATTTGATGCCGAAACCCAAGAAACATTATTGGTAAACACGACTTCTTATAAAGTAAGACAGGCTTATAAAATCTTTTATCTAAAGCAAAAAGATTATTTCGAGACCTCGTTTAAGCATAGCGGTGCTGGTTTTATAAATTCTGAAACCAACGAAAATTATGTCAAAAAATTATTGCTTTATTTTAAACAAAAGGGCGCTAAATGATCTTAAAATATTTACATATTATCGCTATATTATTGTGTTTTACAGTTGGTTTTTCTCAAGAAAATCCGATTTTAAAAACCAGTATTGATACCACAACCATTCGCATAGGCGAGCAATTTCATCTTTCAATTACGGTAAGCCCAATTGGTAAAGTAACTTTTCCTGAGCTCAAAAACAAACTAGACAAAATAGAAGTGCTAGATTCTGTTCCGGTTGATACTGTAAATCAAACTTTAATAAAACAATTTTTATTGACTAGTTTCGACAGCGGTCGCTGGGTAATTCCGCAACAAGAAGTCATTATCAATAATCAAAAATATTTAACCGATTCTATCATTATTAATGTAGGAACCGTAAAAATCGACACCTTAAAACAGCCATTATTTCCCATAAAAACCATTAAAGATGAGCCTTTTGCTTTAATAGATGTGCGTCCCTATTTATGGTGGCTAATTGGCGCATTGGTAATTATTGGCATCGCGCTTTACTTTTTCTTGCGCAAAAAAGGTGTAAAACTTATTAAAAAACGCGTCATCCCTCCATTCATTATCGCTATGGATCGGTTAAAGGAATTAGATCAAAAACAACTGATAAAATCTCAACAATTAAAAATATTTTATATTGAGTTAACCGATATTATCAGACGTTATATAGAAGAAGATTTATCAATTCCTGCTTTAGAATCAACCTCTGACGAGCTTTTAACAACCATTACCGACTTTAACGAATCGAGCCATTTAGAAATCAATAAAGATACTATTGAAAAACTGAACGACTTGTTAAAATCGGCCGACTTAGTAAAATTCGCTAAATATAAACCAAATTTATCTCAAGCTGAAGCAGATAGATTAGTGGCTGAATTTATTTTAAACGGTTTAAAACCTAAAGAAAAAAAGGAGGCCAGTCATGAATAATTTTGAATTTACAGATCCCCAATTTTTGTGGTTACTTTTAATCATTCCGTTTTTGGCATTTTGGTTTTTTAAATCAAGAAAAAAGGACCAAGCGACCTTAAAAATTTCGAGCATCAAAGCTTTTAAACAACAGTCGTCATTTTTGCCAAAGTTAAAACCCCTTTTATATGCTTTGCGTTTACTTGCACTAAGTTTACTGATAATTGCTTTAGCAAGACCTAGAAATATCGCGGTAAGCGCAAAATCTAAAACCACAAGAGGCATTGATATTGTAATGGCTATTGATGTTTCGGGAAGTATGCTGGCGCAAGATTTAAAACCAAACCGTTTAGAAGCACTTAAAAAAGTAGCCGAACGTTTTGTAAATGAACGCACAAATGACCGCATTGGAATTGTAGTTTATGCCGGCGAAAGCTTTACGCAAACTCCAATTACAACCGATAAACGCATTATTGTAAATACCATTCAAAACTTGCAATGGGGCGACCTTGAAGACGGTACTGCCATTGGCATGGGATTAGGTTCTGCCGTAAACCGTTTGATGGACAGCAAAGCCAAAAGTAAAGTCATTATTTTATTGACCGATGGCGTTAACAACAGAGGATTTGTAGATCCGAGAACGGCAGCCGAACTAGCAAAAAACTTGGGAATAAAAGTTTATACCATTGGGATTGGCACTAACGGAATGGCGCTATTTCCAGTAGCAAAAGACCTCAATGGCCAATTGCGATTTGACTATGCCAAAGTAGAAATTGACGAAGCCTTATTAAAATATATCGCCTCGCAAACCGAAGGTAAATACTTTAGAGCAACTGATAACAAAAGCCTTGAGGCTATTTATGAAGAAATAAATAAACTTGAAACCACTAAAATAGAAGAGTTTAAATATTATAATTATTCCGAAAAATATCGTATTCTAGTTTTATTTGCAGGTTTATTATTGTTAATAGAAGTGTTTTTAAGACAAACTATTTTTAGAAGTTTAGTATAAAAAAATAAAAAATGTATCAATTAGAAGAACCTACATATTTCCTTTTACTATTTTCCATCCCCGTGGTTGTTCTTTTCTTTATCATAAGTTTATGGATAAAAAAAAGTCGCCAAAAGGCGTTTGCCAATGTAGCGCTATTCAATAAATTAAGCCCCGATGCCTCCTTATTTAAATCGGTTTTAAAACTGATAAGTCTGAGTTTAGCTTTAGCCTGTTTGGCAATTGCTTTAGTAAACCCTAAAATGGGAATCAAGTTAAAAACTATCAAACGCGAAGGCGTTGATGTGGTTTTTGCCTTAGATGTTTCTAAAAGCATGCTCGCCGAAGATATTGCGCCAAACCGTTTAGAAAAAGCCAAACAAATTATCGCCAAAATAGTCGATAAATTAGGCAGTGACCGTGTTGGGATTATTGTTTATGCTGGTAGTGCTTATCCCCTTTTGCCTATCACAACCGATATGGCAGCTGCCAAAATGTTTTTGCAAAATGCTAATCCAGATATGGTTTCTTCGCAAGGAACTGCCATAAACGAAGCTATTAATCGTGCGCTGACTTTTTATGATAATGAAGAGCAAACCAATAAGTTTTTAGTGCTTTTATCGGATGGTGAAGACCACGAAAATCAATCGGAATCTTTAGCAAAATCGGCTGCAGACCAAGGTATTAAAATTTTTACTATTGGCATTGGTACAGAAATTGGGAAACCTATCCCAATAAGGGAAAATGGCATTTTTATAGGTTATAAAAAAGATGAAAAAGGTGAAGTGGTTATTAGCCAACGCCACGCCGATGTGCTTCAAACCATTGCTGCCGAAGGAAATGGAAGTTATATCGATGGTAATTTAACCGATACCCCCGTAAAATTTATGGAAAATACGTTAGTAAACGCACAAAAACACGAATATGATTCAAAGCAGTTTTCAGATTACAAAGATCAATTTCAGTGGTTTATTGGAGCAGCTATTTTCCTTTTAATTTTTGACAGTTTGCTATTTGAGAAAAAAACACAATGGCTTAAAAAAATCGACTTATTTAACGAATCAAAATGAAAAAACTTATAACCTTATTTTTTATTTGTTTTAGTGGTTTGTTAATCGCTCAAAAGCAACCGCCTGTTAACAAGCTTGCTGTTGCGCAAGCCCGCACGTTTTTAAGAGCCGGAAATAAAAAATTTGAAGCTAAAAATTATAGTGAAGCTCAGGCTTTTTATAAAAGAGCTTTAGATAAAAATACGGTTTATGATAAGGCTTCGTTTAATTTGGGTAACGCCATGTATCTACAAAAAAATTACAAAGACGCCTTGCCACAATACGAGTTAGATGCCAAACTGGCTACTTCTAAATCTGATAAATCTGAAGCTTATCACAATATTGGGAATTTGCAAATGGAAGAAAAGCAATATAGCAAAGCTGTTGAGGCTTATAAAGAGGCTCTTAGAAATAATCCCAAAGATGATGATACCAGATATAACTTGGCGGTTGCTCAAAAATTACTAGATAAACAGTTGAAAAATAAAGACAAAAATAAAGATCAGAATAAGGATAAAAACAAAGATAAAGACAAACAAGACAAAGATAAAAAGGACAATAAAGACCAAAAAGACAAAGATAAAAAAGATCAGAAAGATAAGGGTGGCAACGATAAAGATAAAGACAAAAAGGATAAAGACAAAAAAGATCCGAGCAAAGATCAAGATAAAAACGACCCTAACAAAAATGATAAAAATCAACAAAAACAACAGCCTAAAGAAGGACAAATGTCTCCTGATAAAATGCAACAACTTTTAGAAGCGATGAATAATGAAGAGAAAAAAACACAAAAGAAAATGAATGCAAAACGCATTAAAGGTGAAAAAATAAAACTTGAAAAAGATTGGTGATTTTAACCTATAAATATGTTAGAAGTCATTGTAAAGCAAAACGCAACAAACTCACAATACATTGAAAAACAACGAATACAAAAAACTTCTTATTACGCATGTGAAGAATTAGATTAATTAAAAAATAAAATTATGGCAAGTATCAATCCACATATTAATTTCAACGGCAATGCAGAAGAAGCATTCACCTTTTACAAATCAGTATTTGGCGGAGCGTTCGCAAAAATAATGCGTTTCAAAGATTTAGCAAGCGCCGAATTTCAAGTATCAGAAAATGAAGCGAATAAAATCATGCACATTGCTTTACCAATAGGTAAAAGTATTTTAATGGCTAATGATGTTCCTGAAATATTGGGGCGAACAAACGAAAACGAGAACAGAAGCAAAATTGTAATTAGTGCAGAAAGCAAAGAAGAAGCTGACAAATTATTCAACGGGCTTTCGGCAGGCGGACAAATTGAAATGCCTATTTCTGACAGCCCTTGGGGTTCCTATTTTGGTATGTTTAGAGATAAATATGGAATTGAATGGATGGTAGATTTTGACTCAAATTATAAAGGACACCTATAGCCGAAGAAGAACAACAAACACCTAACAATGAGTAAAAATAACGGCCAATTTTGTAGTAAATTAAAGGGTTTTAGACCTCTTTCGCTTTTGTATAATTCGGCAGAAAAATGCCAAGCCATCCACTGCTATTCATACACAAACGCGTTACTTGTAACTATTAAATAAAGATGAGAAGTTTTAAATTTTTTTACATCCTTTTAGCTTTGGCTTTAGTTTCGACTAAAACCTTCGCTCAAGTTACCTTTAAAGCCTCGGTAAGCGATTTTAAAGTGGGACTAAACGAGCGTTTAAAAATCGATTTTACCATAGATAAACAAGGAGCCGACAACTTTACGCCACCTTCGTTTAGAGACTTTAGTGTTATTGCAGGTCCCAGTCAATCAACTAATTTTTCGATGATAAATGGCCGAACTTCATTTAGTCAGACTTACAGTTACATTATTCAGCCAACCAAAAAAGGTGTTTTAAATATCACTTCTGCTAGTGTAGAATTTAACGGAGCAACCATAAAATCGAATACCTTAAAAATTACAGTTACAGAAGCTGTTTCTATTCCAAAAGATACCAATGACCCGAGATATATCGCCTCTCAAAACATTCATTTAGTTGCCGAAGTTTCTAACAAAAATCCCTTTATCGGACAGAGTATTAGTGTGGTTTATAAATTATATGTCAATATTAATAAGGTCAATGTCAGTAATACACGCGAAACACAATCACCTGCTTTTAATGGTTTTTGGAATCAAGATATGGCCGTCGAAAATTTAATTGTTCAAGAAGGCACTTATCAAGGTGAACCACATAAATATGTGGTGGTAAAAAAATCGGTTTTAATCCCACAAAAATCTGGTAAACTCGAATTAGATCCGATGGAAATTGAAATTACCGCTGGCGTTCCAATTGGCAGAAGCGATTTATTTGGCAATATGATTCTAAACAATGTAACCTATGTGGTTAGCACCGGCAAACAAATTATCAATGTAAAAGCACTTCCACTTGACGGAAAACCAGCTGATTTTTCAGGAGCTGTAGGTAATTTTAATTTTAAAGTTACCGCTGATAAAACAAGTCTAAAATTAAATGAAACGGCACAAATTAAAGTCGAATTACAAGGCGATGGAAACCTAAAGCTAGTCGATTTGCCAAAGTTGACTACGCCTAATGGTTTGGAAGTTTACGAACCCGAACACCAAGAAAAAATTGTCACCACTTTACAAGGGATGAGTGGTTCAGTTTACAATCAATATACCATTGTACCCCAATATAAAGGCAATTATAAAATTCCAAAACTGAGCTTTTCTTATTTTAATCCGATAGAAAAAAAATACCATTCTGTAAATTCACCCGATATTTTAATAGATGCTCCTTACGGCAAAAATCCTGGCAATGAAACCACTACAAATACCAAACAAGAAGTTGTTTATTTGGAAGGTGCCATGCGTTACATTCATAACAGCACAACCTTTTCATCTATAAATAAACCCTTGTTTTTTGGTACGTCAACTTATTATATTTGGTTGTTTTTGCCACTGTTATTGATTCCGATAGCATTAATAATTGGAAAAAAATTTAAAGAACGCACCAATGATATTATAGGAAATAAACGCCGTGAAGCCGATAGGTTGGCTCGTAAATATTTATCTGAAGCTAAAAAAGAATTGGCTCACAAAGAGCGGTTTTATATTGCCTTAGAAAAAGCTTTACACAATTATTTAAAGGCGACTTTACACGTAGAAACTTCTGAAATTAGCAAAGAAAAAATTGAAGCATTGTTAGTTGAACGCCTTATTGATACTGATACTATAAAAGAATTTATAACAGTTTTACGCGATTGTGATTTTGCACGCTATGCGCCTTCTTCGGATGTTCAAATTAAGGAAGATTTTGATCGTGCTAAACGACTGATTGCCGCCTTAGATAAACAATTTTAACCGCCTTAAAATGAAAACAATTATTTTAAACAATCCGATTAGCTCAAAAATAAAAAGAATCATTCTTTTTGTGTTTTTTGGCGGCTTAAGTTTGTCGATTTTTGCTCAAACACCAGCCAATCTCTTTAAAACAGCAAACGAATTTTACCAAAAAGGCGATTATGAAAACGCCTTAAAAAACTACCAATTAATAGAATCAAAACACTTAGAGTCAGCCGATTTATATTTTAATTTAGGTAATACGTATTACAAGCTAAATCAAGTGGCACCTGCTATTTTTTATTTCGAAAAAGCACTGAAATTAGACCCTACAAATCAAGATATTATAAACAATCTTTCCTTTGCACAACGCATGACCATTGATAAAATTGAAAGTCTTCCAAAAACATTTTTGCAAAAATTAGGCGATAACTATATCCGTAAATTCAGCTTCGAAACCTGGGCTTTAATCGCCATTATTTCTAGCTTTTTATTTGTACTCTTGTTTTTGATTTATTATTTCTCATATCATTCTGGCTTAAAAAGACTGTATTTCATTTTATCTATTGCCAGCATTATTTCTATAATTCTTAGTTTTGCTTTTGCTTATACCGGTTTCAATTTTGAAAAAAGTCATCAACCAGCCATTATTTTTTCTCAAAGTGTAAATGTAAAAAATGCACCGACTACTAATAGTACCGATGTTTTTGAATTGCACGAAGGCACTAAAGTTATCATATTAGAACAGGTTGACGACTGGTTAAAAATTAAATTAGCCGATGGCAAAATTGGATGGATTGCCAAAACCGATTTAAAAGCTTTATAAAATGATAACCATAATTGCAGCCATTGCAAACAACAATGTGTTGGGAAAAAACAACCAACTTATTTGGCATTTACCAGCCGATTTAAAGCGATTTAAGCAAACAACCTCGGGGCATTTTGTGATTATGGGGCGCAAAACTTTTGAGTCTTTAGGCAAAGCTTTGCCAAACCGCACCAACATTATCATCACCAATAATAAAAAATTTACGGCAAAAGATTGCATCATTGCTCATTCGTTAACCGATGCTTTAACTTACGCTCAAGCGGATGACAATCCGTTTATTTTAGGAGGCGCTAACATTTACCAACAAGCACTCGCTCACGCGGATATTTTAGACCTTACTTTTGTCCACTACAATTTTGAAGGCGATGTCTTTTTTCCGGAAATTGATAGTGCTATTTGGAAGGAAACGTCGCACCAAGATTTTAAAGCCGACGACAAAAACTTATACGATTATAGTTTTGTGAAATTTGAAAGAATCCTCCGTTCTTAGCCTACTTCCTAAAATATGGAACTGACAAGGCCTTGAATGTCTTCAAAATTTATAGGCTTTTTTTTTAGAAT
>JAVHOP010000093.1:0-2155 GCA_036170135.1 Flavobacteriaceae bacterium
TGAACCAATTCGCCATCTTTAAACAAGGCAACGCAAGGTGAAGATGGTGGGAAAGGCATCATTTCTGCTCTCGCAGCTTGCACCGCTTCGGCATCAACGCCTGCAAAAGCAGTGCTTAAATAGGTCGGTGTTTTATCGTGTTGTAATGATAACAAAACGCCTGGTCTTGCAGTTCCTGCGGCACAGCCACAAACGGAATTAATAACGAGAAGTGTTGTGCCTTTTTGAGCTATTATATTTTTAACGTCGTTTGCCGATTTTAATTCCTTAAATCCAACGTCGGTTAATTGTTGACGCATGGGAGCTACTAATTCTTCTGGATACATATAAATGATTTATTTAATTAGTGGCAAATATATAGAAAATGTATCTTTGTCGCCAATTTAATTTTTTAGAATGGCAAGTTTTTCAAGGTGGCTCGGAGCCGGATTAGGGTGGACTTTTGGTGGTCCCATTGGCGGAATGTTAGGTTTCGCCTTGGGGAGTTTGGTAGATGGTTTATCAAAAGACGATTTGCAAACTTTTCAAAAGTCGCATCAGAGCGAACAACAATCGCAAGCAGTTGATTTTGAAATGAGTTTACTCGTTTTATCGGCAATTGTCATTAAAGCCGACGAGAAAATTGATCAACGCGAATTAGATTTTGTCCGCAATCAGTTTGTGCAAATGTTCGGAAAAGAACGCGCTAACGCCGCTTTCAGATTGTTTAAAGGCATTATGGCAAAGGGTAATATTTCTACTAAAGCCGTCTGCGACCAAATCCGCAATAGCACCACTCATGCCACACGATTACAGTTGCTGCATTTTTTGTTTGGCATTGCCAAAGCCGATAATGTTGTAAACGAATCGGAAGTGCAAACCCTAAAAACCATCGCTAATTATTTGTATATCAGTCAAGCTGATTTTGAATCGATTAAAGCGATGTTTTATAAAGATTCGAAAAGTGCTTATCGCATATTAGAAATTGAAGAATCAGCATCGGTTGAAGATATTAAAAAAGCCTATCGTACTTTGGTAAAAAAACATCATCCCGATAAATTACAACACCTAAACGAAGCGCAATTAAAAGGTGCCAACGATAAATTTTTACAAATTCAAGAAGCTTATGAAACCATTCGTAAGGAACGCGACTTTAAATGAGAGACTAAATGTTAGAACCTAAAGAAAATACACGAACCAGTATTGCTGAGCTGGGTGAATTCGGATTGATAAATTATCTAACAAAAGCTGTTAAATTAATTCAAAAATCATCTGTTAAAGGGGTTGGCGATGATGCGGCGGTACTGAATCATCAAAACAAACAAACCCTTGTTACAACCGATTTGCTGATTGAAGGCGTCCATTTTGACTTGAGTTATATGCCACTAAAACATTTGGGTTATAAAGCCGTAATGGTCAATTTATCAGATGTGTATGCGATGAATGGCACCGCCACTCAAATTACCGTTTCTATTGCAGTTTCTAACCGATTTCCGCTTGAAGCGCTCGAAGAATTGTACGACGGCATTCATTTGGCTTGCAAAACCTATCAAGTAGATTTAGTTGGTGGCGATACGACGTCTTCTACAAAAGGTTTACTGATTAGCATTACCGCTATTGGCGAAGCTAAAGCAGACGAAATTGTGTATCGAAATGGTGCCAAAGCAAACGATTTATTAGTGGTTTCGGGCGATTTAGGTGCGGCTTATTTGGGCTTGCAAATTTTAGAACGCGAAAAACAAGTGTTTGAAGTCAACCCAAATTCAAATCCCGATTTAGATCAATATTCGTATTTAATCGAACGCCAGTTAAAACCCGAAGCGCGACAAGACATTGTTAAATTATTAAAGGATTTAAAGGTAAAACCAACGGCGATGATTGACATTTCGGATGGTTTGGCTTCCGAAATTATTCATATTTGCCAACAATCAAAAGTGGGTTGTCATTTGTATGAAGATAAAATTCCGCTCGATCCTCAAGTTATTGCTACTTGCGAGGAATTGAATTTGGATAGCACCACCATTGCTTTAAGTGGTGGCGAAGATTATGAGTTGTTGTTTACCATTGCCCAATCTGATTTTGACAAGATAAAAGGCAATCCGAATTTTACGGTAATCGGACATATTACCGATGCCACTTTGGGGATGCAATTAATAACCAGAGCCGGACAACAAAT
>JAVHOP010000094.1:0-34813 GCA_036170135.1 Flavobacteriaceae bacterium
ATAACAAGAAAAGAAGCGCTACAAAAAACCGCCAAGTTTATGGCAGTAACCGCTTTAGCAACCTTTATTATATTAAACCCAAAAAAAGCACAGGCGCAATCTGGTGGTCCAGGTGACCCTGGATTTTAATGACTTTTTTTAGATTTCAATTATAAACTATTAAAAACACAATTTTTTGTAATTTAAGAAATTGCATTTTTGTTTTTATCCAATTTAAAATGAGTTGTGAACTCATTTTATCACGATAAATAATGTGTGTTTATACTAAGTGATAAAGCTAAATGACTTATAAAGAAGTGCTGTATTTTATTGGTGATTGCTTAGCTTTATCAAAGTATCCTGAACGGAAAGTTGCACTAGTCAAAAAAATACAATCGGGTCAAGTTGATTGGTTAGCTGTTGTTTACGAAGGCTCCAATCAAATGGTAATTCCAGCGATTTACCTCAATTTAAAGCGCGCAAAATTATTAGGCGATTTACCCGAAGATTTAGTTATTTATTTTGAAGAAATTACCCAATTAAACTTTGAGCGAAACAAAGCTATATTACATCAAGTTACTGATTTGGCTATTTTACTTGATGAACATAAAATCAAACCGCTTTTTTTAAAAGGAACCGCTCATTTAATAGAAAATCTATATCAAGATTTAGCCGAGCGTATGGTGGGCGACATCGATTTTTTAGTACCAGAACAGCGAGTTGATAAAGTTGTTAGTGTTTTAAAATCATTTGGTTATACTAAACTTTTAGAAAATGAAATACTCGAAAAGCCAAGACATTATTCGCGTTTAGTCCATAAAGATTATATCGCTTCAGTCGAAATTCATTGGAACCTTTTAGAACAATATCACAAACATTCATTAGATTACGATGTGCTTTTTAAAGCTAGACAAAAGTTTGAAAAATTCGCTACTCCATCGTATGCTCATCAAGCAATACATAATATGCTTAATGCACAGGTTAATGATCATAGTTATTATCGCGGTATCATATTAGTGAGACAATTGTATGATGGTTTACTATTATCATTTAAGCCTGATGTTTTTAATGCTCTAAAACAATATAAATACGATTACTTCTTGAAAAATATTTACCTAAGTTGGCTATTCAGACTATTTAAACCAGAACATTTTAAGCCTCAAAACAATGTATTAGTCGGTGTTTTAATGTTGCGCTACCTAATAAATACAAATGAAAGTATAAACCGTCTATACTATTTTACTTGGCGCCTATACAATTATCCCAGACAACTTATTTTATCTTTTAGCAATAAGAGCAAACGCAAAAATATTTTAAAATCGTTAACAAATCCTGGGTGGTTCTCCAGACATTTAAAATCGTATAGACCCAAAAATAAATATTGACATAAATCGAGGACCAAATTCAGAAGTTGGAAAAAATGAAAGTTTTATGTTCTAAATTAAATACTAGATACTAGATACTTGATACCTGATACTAAATAAAATCGGCTTCCATAAACTTTGGATTTGGATATTTATAAAATCCTTCTCCTGTTTTTCTTCCTAATTTTCCTTGATCGATATAGCTTTTTAAAAGTGCTGCAAAACGCTTGCTCTTTTCATCTTTATTCGGATTTGTTACGTGCCAAGCGGTATCTAAACCAATTTCGTCTATAATGCCAAACGGACCGCGAGGCATTTTAAAATTTCCCATCCAAGAACGGTCAACATCTTGAATACTACCAATATCATAGGTTACCAAGGCGCCGGCTGCCCCAATTAAAGCAATCAACATGGCGTTAAAAATATAGGCAGGCGATTCTTTTTTAACGATTACAGGAGTTTGCCGAATGCTTTTTCCGAAATCCTGAAGTAACGGAATAATCCAATCTTTAGTTTTTATATTCGGCATAATATCTACCACATTTGCATAAAAAACATCGTGAAAATGCAAGGCACAAAACCGTTCTGGTCTGCCAGTTTCTTCGGCGTAAAGCGATGGCAATAAAGACGAAGTATTTGTTGTGAAAATGGTCTTTTCTGGGCACAGCGCTCCAAATTGAAGCCAAACTTGCTTTTTGATATCTAAATTTTCGGTAACTGATTCACTTACCAAGTCGGCGTTTTTAGCTGCTGCTTTGGCATCGGTTGTAAATAGAATATTTTCTAAAGCCTTTTTGGCTTGAAGTTTTGTATAGGAACCTGATTTTACTAAGATTTTGAGTAAATTGGCTTGAATTTTTTTAGCCGATTCGAATGCATTGGCGTGAATATCAAAAATTATGACCGTATAATTATTTAAAGCACAAGCCAATCCGATACGCAATCCTAAAGTACCGCTTCCTAAAATGAGAATGTTTTTGATATCTTTTATAGTTTTCATAGCTTATGGTTTTAAAATAACTTTTCCGATATTTTCACCATTTTCAAGTATGGCATGCGCTTTGCCGGCATCTTCTAAAGGCAAACGTGTATAAATTACAGGTTTAATTTTCCCGCTTACTAAATATCCGATAAGGATTTTAAAAGATTCCATCATCAAGTCGGGATTGTTTAAAATTCCATAAAGATGAAACATAGAAACCGAATGACATTTATGTGGTTTACCACCTAATGCTTTTCTAAAGTCAATGGTAGGCTGCCCATCTACAATGCCGTACCAAATAACATGACCCAAGGTGGCGAGCATCTTAAAATTATCATCAAAACGGGGGCCACCTACACAATCAATAATCAAGTCAACCCCTTTGTTATTGGTTATTTCGTTAACGCGTTCAACCACATTCTCGGTTTTATAATTTATCACGTGGCTGTAGCCCATTTTAGTTATGACAGCTGCTTTTTTAGCATTACTAGTCAATCCGATAAGGCTAATATCGGCCAATTTTGCCAATTGAACCAACGCGGTTCCCACACCACCAGCCGCAGCATGAACCAAAACGGTTTCGCCGGCTCTAATACGTCTAACGGTATGTAACATATGATAAGCGGTGAGGTAAATAATGGGCAAAGCTGCCGCATCATCAAAATCGACCGATTCAGGAATAGGAATCACGCCATTTGCTTTTACACATACTTGGGTAGCATAACTTGCTTTTCCAAAAACAATAACGTGCTGTCCGACTTTTAAATGTTTGATGTCAAAACCTACTTCAGCAATCACACCAGAAGCTTCATTTCCTAAAATTGCTGGGAATTGTGGCATATAAGGATAATCGCCTTTGCGGATGAGGACATCGGAATAATTTACCGAAGCACTTTTTATGTGAACGAGAATTTCATCAGGTTTACAAATTAAATCGGGTAAGGTTTCAAATTTGAGGACGTCTTGTCCGCCAGTTTCGTGAATTCTTATTGCTTTCATGCTTTTTAGTTTGTTTCAAAAATAGGAAAATATTTTGGCTAAAACCCATTAACAGTTACAAACAACATAAAACAAAATGACATGTATAGCACCCGCTTTAAATCAATTTATTACAAGAAATTAATAAGATAAACCTCTATAAATTTAAGAGCTTTAAACTAAACCAAAAACTATTGGTTAGTTTTAACCAAAAAGTGAAACTCCCAAGGTTCAAAATTGAGTGTTTTATCTTTTTGCAAAGTCAATGTTACTTTTGTGAGAGCATCGTCATAATTTCCTAATAAATTGGTTTTGAAATTCATTTTTTTTGCTGATAAATTGGCAATAAAGATTATTGAGTCACCGTCTTTAGATCGTTCAAATGCTAATATAGCATCGTCATGAGAAGTTTGCAAACGCAAATAATTTCCTGCTTTTTTACCACCGTTAAGCGCTTTATTAGTTGCTTTAAGTCCATTTAATTGTTTGTAAAAATCATAGAAAAAACCTTTTGTATGCGCAATGGTGTCTTTTTCAAAAAACAGCAAACGTTTGTTCATATCGAACTCTTGACCATCATAAATTAAGGGCATTCCTTTGATAGCAAAAGTTAGGGCTGTCATGGTTTTTGCAGCATTTCCCATACGTTCGAATGCTGTTCCATTCCACGAATTTTCATCGTGATTAGAGGTAAACATCATACTGATATCGTCTTTTTCTAATAGGGTATCTGTTTTAGCCATGTAATTATCCCAAGTTTTTACCGAAGTTTTTCCTTGAGCAATCTCGTTAAAAATATGATGGGCTTCCCAACCGTATTGCATATCAAAAGATTTGTGTAATAGTTCTGCTTTTTCGGCTTCAGCTAACATAAAAATAGGCTTGATTTGTCGGAATTGTGCAGTGGCATCTTCCCAAAAATCGGTAGGAACTTCACTGGCAACATCGCATCTAAACCCATCAATATCGGCATTTTTTAACCAATATTCCATCGCGTCAATCATTGCCTGACGCATATTGGCATTTTTATAATCTAATTTTGCCACATCGGTCCAATCAAAAGGTGCTAACGGATTTCCAGAACTATCTCTCACATAAAAGTCGGGGTGTTCAGTTAACCAAACGTGATCTCTACCCGTATGGTTAGGAACCCAATCAATAATAACATAAAGTCCATTATCGTGAGCAGTTTTTACCAGATTCTTAAAATCTTCTAGCGTTCCAAAATTTGGATTCACTTTGGTGTAATCTTGCACGGCATAATAGCTCCCTAAAGAGCCTTTGCGATCTTTTAATGAAATAGGATAAAAGGGCATTATCCAAAGAATATCAACTCCCAAATCTTTTAATTGCGGAATGTCTTTTGTAAAAGCGTTAATGGTGCCTTCTGGCGAATATTGGCGAATGTTGACTTCGTAGATGGTAGCTGATTCTATAATAGAATCAGAAATTGGCGCAATGGTTCCCAAAGTTGTTTGGGCAGTTTGGTTGGAGTTTGTGTTAGTTTGGCAAGCAGCCAGCATTGTAAGACTTAAAATAATAAGTAGGTTTTTCATGAGTTTGTGTATTTAATTTTTATTATTTTTTTAGCTGATGTATTTAAAGGTACAACAATATTTAAGGTGTTATTGGCTTGGTTGAATTGGTAATCATACCCTCGAATCTTACTAGGTTTTTTTAGTATGTTATGAATGATTAAATGGATTTCCTTTTTAGAAAACGATTCGTTTTTACCTAATTCGGTTGCTACTGTCAATTTTAAACGCCCGTTTTTTAAAGCACTTTTAAAGCGCAGAATTTCATACAAACCCTTTTCAAAAGCTTGAGGTGTCATACCGTCATCTTGATATAATTTACCATCACTTTGTTTGACGGTAGTGTCGTAATAAAAATGTAAATCAAAAGTTTTTAAGTCGTATTGGCTTGTGTTTTGAATGGATTTAATCATCGGAATAAAAGCCCCACCACGAATATAAGTCGGAATGTAATCAGGGTGTAAATCTACTGTTTTGGTTTGTCCGCCAACAATTTTTTCATCGGTATAAAAATCAAACCAATTATTGCTTTTTGGAAAATAAATACTTTGTGTTTTTAACCCAGATTTTACAACCGGACTCACCAAAAAATCAGCTCCCCAAAAATAGGTTTTATCATCGATTAATAATGCTTGGTTTGTATCTTCATCAAAAAATAAGGGGCGCATTAAAGGACTGCCTTTCTGATTATTTTCGAAAGCCAAAGTGTAATTATAAGGTAATAACTGGTACCGTAATTCAATCGCTTTTTTAGCTAAACCTTTGGTGTTTTGTTCTCTAAAAACAGGTTCGCTAGGCACTTCTTCTTGTGCGTGCGGACGGTAAATAGGTTGAAAAACGCCGTATTGCAACCAGCGTGTGTACAATTCATCATCTAAATTAGCGCCTGCAAATCCGCCTAAATCAGAATGCATATATGCCATTCCTTGCATGCCCATTTGCAAAGCAATTTCTGGTTGCGATTGCAGTCCGCCCCATGAACGATTGACATCGCCAGACCAAGGAATTAGCCCATAATGTTGTGAGCCAGAATAACCGGCGCGCATTAAAATAAAGGGACGTTGGTTTGGAAACTCTTTTTGATAACCTTCATAAATCAGCTTTGCCCAATTATGACCATAAATATTATGAACTTCATCGGCGGTACTGGTAGCATGCATTAAATCAGACGGGTGGACTTCGGGTTCGCCCAAATCGCCCCACCAACCCGATACACCATCATTTGCAAGTGTTTTGTATATATTCCAAAACCAAGCTTTTCCGGCAGGATTAAAAATATCGACAAGACCGGTATTTCCAAAATAGAAATCATAAGTGTAAGGTTTTCCTTCTTTAGTTTTTCCTAAAATAGTAGCATCAACAGTTTCTTGCCAACGCTTAGAAGTGGTTAAAATAAAAGGTTCAGTCACCAAAATGGTTTTGATATTTTTGGTTTTTAAATCGGTTATCATTTTTTTAGGCGTAGGAAAAGAATCTTTGTCAAATTCAAGATTTCCCATGGTGCCTTTAATAGTTTTTCCAAACCAATATAAGTCAATAATTACGGCATCAACGGGAATTTTTTCAGCGATAAATTTATTGACGGTATTGAGAACTTCCTTCTCGGAATGGTAGCCAAAACGACTGGAAAAATTGCCTAAAGCCCAACGCGGTATCATTGGTTGTTTTCCGGTTAACGCAGTGTATTGGTCAATTAAATCAACCCAATTATCGCCTGCAATAACTTGATAGACTTTGCGTCCACTGATGGTTTCATACTGCAACGAATTATCTTTTTTGCTGTCTAAATCTAAAAATCCGATAGGCGCATTGTCAAAATGAATGGCGTATTTTTTAGAAGAATATACCAAAGGCATCGTAAAATTCATTAACTCCGAACGGGTTTCGTAACCATAATGAGCGCGGTTGTACAATTGCAATTTATAGCCACGTCTGTTCATTCCTAAAGCACGAGCACCACCACCGTATAAAACCTCATCAGCAGATAAATTAAAATCTAATAACTCCGATTTTTCCGTTTTAAGATAACCGCTTCGTTCAGAAATCAATTCCTTATTTTTATAATAATAGGTAATTTGAAATGGATTTTTGGTGATGCTAACAGCTATTCCCGAAGTGTTTAATTCAATTAGATTCTCCTTTTCTTTTACAGAGAATTTGATGCCATTTGGATTTAAAACTACGGCGTGCGATTGCGGATTAAAGATTTCGCCATTTGGTATAAAAGCCGTTTCTACAATTTTATCGGAATAGGGTTTTATAAGATAAAAACCATCGTTTGTGGTGATTTCAACACCTGAATTTTTAACGGTTAGAGTTTTTAAAATACGATAGCTATTTTGTGCACTTATGGCGCTTGAAATAACTAAAAAAAAGCTTAAAATTAATTTGTCAGTTTTCATTTTTACTACTTATTGCAGTTCGATGATTAAAGGCGTTTTTGCCTTTACAACGATAGTTGCTTGTGTAAAATCATAGCTTGTATTCGAAAGGATATCGATGCCCTTAGAAAGCCCTGTAAGATTTTCGGCAAAACGCGCCAGATTTAAGGTTTGTTCTTTTGGATTATTGTTTAAAATAACCATCACGGTTTTGGCTTTATCAAATCTAAAATACACGTAAACATTGTTTTGCGGAATGTAATGTTCAAATTTTCCAGTTTGAACAACCGTATTGGTTTTGCGCCAATTCAGTAGTTTTTTTGTAAAATCAAACCATTTTTGTCGATTGGCATCACGGCCAACTTGCGTGAAGGCATTGTTAGTATCGCCTGCCCAGCCACCCGGAAAATCGCGCCGTATATCGCCGTCGCCTTTAGCGTCTTTATTTCCCAACATACCAATCTCACTACCGTAATAGAGTTGAGGGATTCCTCTAACGGTAGTGATTAAAGTCATAACTAATTGGTATTTGTTAAAATCACTTTTATAAATTTCGTTAATGCGTTGCGTGTCGTGATTCTCGGCAAACACAAACATATTATACGGATTTGGATACAAAAAATCATTTGTAAAATTATCGTAAACCTTAATCATACCGTCGTTCCAAGAGTTGTAATCTTCATTAAAAACTTGTGTGATAGCATCGTGTAAGGTAAAATCCATCACGGCGGGTAAATGCGAATTGTAATTCTGAATTGCCGCTAATTTGCTGTCTTTTTGCCAATAGGCTATTTGTGATTGTTGGTGCATCCATACTTCGCCGGCGATGTTAAATTTTGGATATTCATCGGTTATGGCTTTGGTCCAATCGGCGATTCCGCTTTTATCGTTATACGAATAGGTATCTACTCTAAATCCGTCAAGATTGGCATATTCAATCCACCAAATTGCGTTTTGAGTCAGGTATTTTAACAACAGCGGGTTGCTCTGATTTAAATCGGGCATGGTAGTATCAAACCAGCCATCCATACACAAATGTCCGTCAATTTTTGAGGCATAATCATCAAATTGTGTGGTCATTCGGTAATTTGAGCGTTGAAATTCGGGAAAGTGGTGAATCCAATCTTTTGTTGGTAAATCTTTAATCATCCAATGTTCGCTTCCCCAATGGTTGGTAACATAATCCATCACCAATTTCAAACCTTTTTGATGCGCTTGGCTTGCTAGATTTTTATAATCTTCGTTGGTTCCGTAGCGCGGATCAATTTTATAGGTATCGGTTATGGCATAACCGTGATACGAATAAGTCGGCAAATTATCTTCGAGCAATGGCGTGCTCCAAATTGTAGTTGCACCCAATTCTTTAATATAATCTAAATGGTTAATAATACCTTGAATATCGCCACCGTGCCTACCGCCATCAAATTGGCGATTTACTTTTTCGGTTGTAGCCGATGTAGTATCGTTATCGGGATTTCCGTTTGCAAAACGGTCTGGCATCAGCAGATAAATAACATCCGAATTATCGTAACTTTTGCGCTTGGCTGAATTATTTTCGCGTGCTTTAAGCTCGTAAGTGTATTTAAAACTTTTCAATTTTGCGTGAGTAAACACCAAATTAATCGTACTGGGTTTTGCTTTTGACAAATCTAAATCTAAAAATAAATAATTCGGATTTTCGGTTTTTATAACTTTGTCGAGCACAATATTTGTACTGTTTATTTTTACTTGGTACTTATTGATGCTGTCGCCGTAAACCATCAACTGAAGGTTAGTATTTTTCATCCCAGCCCACCAAAAAGGTGGTTCTACACGGTTTATTTGCGCGTGGCTAATTGCCGTTATAAAAAGTAACGCAATAAGTAATTTTTTCATTTGATTATATTTTTACCAGCGAGTTAGGTTGAATGCTAAAACATTGTTTATTGACATAAATTTCTATTGGTGTATTAGATTTGTTTGTAAATACACAATCGGAATGGCTTTTGTCTATCGTTAAAACCCATTCTCTATAATTAATTGTAAACGAATAAGATTGCCATTGCTCGGGAATTTGAGGGTTAAATGACAAGGTGTTGTTATTGGTACGCATACCGCCAAATCCTTGTACAATTGCCATCCAAGTACCTGCCATACTGGTAATGTGACAACCTTCGGCAACTTCGTGATTGTAATCATCTAAATCTAAACGAGCGGTGCGCAAGTACATTTCGTAAGCCTTATCGATGCGATTTATTTTGGCTGCTAAAATGGCATGAATACAAGGCGATAAAGACGATTCGTGAACGGTTAAAGGCTCATAAAAATCGAAGTGTTTGCAAATTTGTTCTTTGCTAAAGTTGCTTTCGAACATATATATACCTTGTAACACATCGGCTTGTTTGATATAGCAAGAACGCAAAATACGATCCCATGACCAATGTTGGTTGATGGGGCGTTGTGATTTTGGCAAAAAGTTGGTTGGTAAAATTTCTTTATCTAAAAAGGCGTCTTGTTGTAAAAAAACCTCATAATCTTTGCTATAAGGCAAATAAAGATTTTGTGCTACCTCACGCATCTGATTCATTTCATTTTCGCTGAGTAATGTTTTGCTTAAAACCCGCTCTAAATCTGATGAATAAGTTGATTTTAAATTTTCGATAGTTTCGAGTGTAAAATTTATACACCATTTTGCAAGGTAATTGGTGTAAAAATTATTATTCACATTATTTTCATATTCATTTGGTCCCGTAACGCCTAAAATAACATATTGGTTTTTATCTATCGAAAAACTACTGCGTTGATACCAAAACCGCGCAACGCCAATCATCACCTCTAAGCCGTTTTTAGGAATGTATTCAAAGTCGCCCGTATAATTTACATAGTTGTATATGCCGTAAACAATGGCACCATTACGATGAATCTCTTCAAAGGTTATTTCCCATTCGTTATGGCACTCTTCGCCATTCATCGTTACCATTGGATACAAGGCGGCGCCATTAGTAAAACCTAATTTTGTGGCGTTTTCTATTGCTTTTTCAAGATGATTGTAGCGATATAGCAATAGATTTTTTGCCACATGTTTGTCTTTTGTAGCCATATAAAAAGGGATGCAATAGGCTTCGGTATCCCAATAGGTGCTGCCGCCATATTTTTCGCCAGTAAAACCTTTTGGCCCGATATTTAAGCGCACATCTTCACCTAAATAAGTCTGATTTAGTTGAAAAATATTGAATCGGATGGCTTGTTGAGCCTTAATATCACCCGCTATTTTAATGTCGGCTGTTTTCCAGATCGCAGCCCAATCAAGTTTTTGGTAAGCCAATAGATTTTCAAAACCAATTTCACTAGCCAAACTTAAATTAGCGGTGGCAACACTTAGTAACTCACTGTTCTTGTGATTCATACTTTGAACATAAGTAGCGTATTTGTAAACTGTTAGTTTCTGATTTTGCTTAACAAATGCTTTGTATTTGAATTTAATTTTTTTGTTTTTAGATATAATTTTTTGAGTCAAATTTAAAGGTAGATTGTCTAAAGTGAAATCGACAGCCATTGCCGTACAAACAAGAAAGTTTGTTTTTAGTGTTTTTGAGATGATAAAAGCCAAATTATTTTCGGATTTAATATCTAAAACTTTCCAAAAATGTTCGTCGTAATTAGAATCTTTGTTAACAATACCAGCATCAATATAAGGAGCAATTTGTATATCACCATCAAAATTTAAAGGTGTTACGCTGTATTTAATAGCCCCGATTTCATTAAATTTTAGACTTAAAAAACGTTTAGATTCAACTTCAACTTCATTTTTATTGGGTAGTGCAACTTTGAAAGTCCGCAATAACCAACCTTCTTTCATATTGAGTTCTTGGTAAAAAGATTTGATATCACCGGTATTTAAATCTAAGATTTGGTTGTTAATTTTAATATTAATTCCAATCCAGTTTGGGGCATTTAATACTTTGGCAAAGTATTCGGGATAGCCATTTTTCCACCAGCCAACTCTTGTTTTATCGGGATAATAAATACCGCCTATATAGCTTCCCTGCAAAGAATTGCCAGAATATTTTTCTTCAAAATTGGCGCGTTGTCCCATTGCGCCATTGCCTAAGCTAAATAGGCTTTCGCAGGCAGGAGCTACAGCTTTATCAAAATGATCAACAATAATTGACCAGGCGTTAGGGACTATAAAATTTTTATTCATTTTTAATTTTTTAATAGCTCGTCTATAAAATTTTTAGAAAGCTTTGAGGTGTCTTCTAAAATATAGCTGGCGTTTGTCAAAATTTCTTTACAGCCAATACCTACACTTGTCATTTTAGCCCTGTTAGCAGCTTCAATACCTGCTTTGGCATCTTCAATAACCACACAATATTTTGGCAAAATTTGCAATTTACTTGCGGCTTGAAGAAAGACTTCGGGGTCTGGTTTTGCTTTGTGCACAATGTTTCCATCTATAATCACATCGAACAAGGTGCTGACTTCTAATTTTTTTAAAATTGGCAGTGCATTTTTGCTGGCAGAACCTAAAGCAATGCCAATATTTTTAGATTTTAAATAAGTTAATGCGTCAATTATTCCCGGTAGAATATTGGTTTTACTTAGCAAATTAATATAATCTAAATAGGTTTTGTTTTTTTGATTTAGCAAATCATCTTTTTGTTCTTGGGTTAATTCAATATCACCCCATTCTAAAATAAGGTCTAACGATTTTACGCGGCTCACACCTTTTAATTGTTCGTTTTGGTGGGAGCTTATTTCAAAACCTAATTGCTTTGCAATTGTATTCCAAGCAATAAAGTGGTATTTTGCAGTATCTACAATAACACCATCTAAATCGAATATGAATGCTTTAACCATTTTCTATGCTGCCTTTACTTCGTCAACATCCTTGACTTTAACTACAAATAAAGCGGCAATTATAAAGGAGAACCCGCTTGTTAGGATTGCAAAAATGGGGTTTCCTCCGTAAAGGTATTCAACTAAAGGACCTCCAAACAAGGCGTTGATAATTTGTGGAATCACGATAAAAAAATTGAATATGCCCATATAGACTCCCATTTTTTTTAGAGGAATAGATCCTGCTAATATGGCATAAGGCATGGCAAGAATGCTCGCCCAAGCAATACCAACCCCAACCATTGATAGAATTAACCAATATTGATTTGGAGCGAAATAGATAGAAATCAATCCCAAACCACCAATAATCAAAGAAAAGGCGTGGGTTTTTTTACGACCTAATTTTAGAGCAATAGCTGGTAAGAAAAAGGCATATATTGCAGATATACCATTATAAATACCAAATAAAACACCAACCCAATCGCCAGCATTTTGGTATGTTTCACTGTTGTTATCGGTTAAGCTAAGGCCGTAGATATGATGTGCAATTGCAGGAGTTGCAAATACCCACATTCCAAACAAACCAAACCAAGAAAAGAATTGAACGTAACTCAATTGTTTCATCGTAGTAGGCATATTTTTAAAATCGGTAAAAATACACATCAATCCTCTTGAGGTTTCTGTTTCATGAATTTCTTCTAGACCAGTCAACTTAGCTTGTGTTTGATAAATTAAAGCCATTTCTTCGGGTGAGTACTCTTTAGTTGTAAAAACGGTTACCAAAATACTTCCAACTAAAACACAAGCTCCGATAAAAAATGACAATAGTAAATTAAGCGGAACTTGTCCAGGCTCGGATTGATTGGCAATGCCAAACCAATTGGTTAGCGCATAGGGCATCCAAGAACCTACAACGGCACCAATTCCAATTAAAATGGTTTGCACGCTAAAGCCTAGGGTTCTTTGGTCTGAAGGCAACAAATCAGCAACTAATGCTCTAAATGGCTCCATTGCAATATTAAAGGAGGCATCCATAATCATCAGCATCCCGGCGCCAACCCAAAGCGTGGGCAAAAAGGCTGTAAACATTTGAGCGTTGGGCATAAAAATAAGTCCCAACGAAGCCATTATTGCCCCAAATAAAAAGTAGGGACGTCTTCTGCCGAGTTTTGTCCAAGTTTTATCGCTGTAATGACCAATGATGGGCTGAACAATAAGTCCGGTTAAAGGGGCTACAATCCAAAACCAAGAAAGTTCATGAACATCGGCTCCAAAGATTTGCAATATTCGACTGGCGTTTGCATTTTGCAAGGCGAAGCCCATTTGTATTCCTAAAAATCCAAAACTCAAGTTCCAAATTTCCCAAAAAGTAAGACGTCTTTTTTCCACAACAATCATTTTTAATAAAGTTTACCTTAACGCTAACGCTATAAGAGACTTTAAATTAGAATTAAATTATCAACAAGATAAAAGCCCAAAAGCCCAAAAGCTATTGGAAATAACAATTGTGAAGTGTGAAACGCAATAAGTTATTATTACTAGTTGCCAAATATATAAAAATAATTTAAAAACAAGTACATATTTTTATTTAGTAGATTCTCTAAACATAATATTGGTAGAAATGACTTCGGTTTCAAATGCCCCAGTAGTTTTTTTTTCAATTCTATTTATCAGCATTTCGGCAGCGTGTTTGCCCATAGTAGCATCGTGTTGTGCTACAGTTGTTAAAGAAGGGGACGAAAATTCAGAAATAATGCCATCAGTAAAACCTATAATTTCAAGGTCTTTAGGCACGTTTAGTCCACGTTCTTTTGCTATTTTTAGAGCTAAGGCAGCGTATAATTCGTTTACGGCAAAAATAGCATCGGGTGGATTTTTAACAAAAATCAGTTTTTTTATTTGGTTGTAAATACCTTCGTGGTCATCATCGTTTTTATCAATTGCGATTACTATTGAAGGATTGTATTCAAAATTAAATTTTTGAAGTGCTCTTAAATAGCCTTCTTTTCTACTTTCGCCAACCGTTACATAATTGGGGGTTGTAATCAGTGCTATTTTTTTAGCGCCTTTTTCTATTAAATAGGAAGTTGCTTTAAAAGCGCCACCTTCGTCATCGATAATAATTTTATCGCATTCAATTTCGTTTTCAACCCTGTCAAACAATACAAAAGGAATATTATTTTCGGACAACTCGTTAAAATGCTTAAAGTCCTTTATTTTTTGAGTTTCTTTAGAAATTGAAATCAAAATCCCATCAACACTGCCATTGGCAAGCATTTCAATATTTAAAAGTTCCTTTTCATACGATTCGTTCGAGACGCAAATCATCACATTATAACCGCGCTGGTTTGCCACTTTTTCAATACCGCTGATAACCCTCGAAAAGAAATGATGAACAATCTCAGGAATAACAACGCCAATAACCATGGTTTTTTGGCTTCTTAATTTGAGCGCCATACTATTTGGTTTATAGTGGTAAAAATCGGCGAAAGCCTTAATTTTAAGCTTCGTAGACTCGCTAATTTCGTGACTATCTTTCAGAGCTTTTGAGACGGTTGATGTAGAAACACCGAGTTCCTTAGCGATATCTTTGATGGTAATTTTTGGTTTCATAAAGATTTTAGATAATCAGACATTTTAAGACGACAAATTGATTATTTTTTATGTAAAAATATAACAAAATATGTGATTGGCGAAAAGTTTTCAACACGAAAACGGTTTCGTAAATGCTAAAGTTTATATTCTATATGTTAAGATAAGGTTAAATTAATACATTCACCCTCGTGAAATGTAAAACCTAGTAAGTTAAGTTGAAAAATTAATTTTAATTAACCTTAAATTCATGAGAAATTTTAAGCCAATTTTATTGAGTATGCTAATGCTTATTCCCTTTGCAATGTTTGCACAGCAAACCGTTAAAGGTGTAGTGTTAGAAAAATCTTCTGGGCAACCATTGCCTGGAGTTAATATTGTAGTTAAAGGAACATCGATTGGAACAACATCCGATTTTGATGGGGCTTTTAACTTAAACATTAAAGACAAAAATGCAATTTTAGTCTTTTCGTACTTGGGCTATAAAACCCAAGAAGTTGCTGCTTCGGGCAGTTTAATGACTGTTAGTTTAGAAGATGATGCCCAAGCTTTAAATGAAGTTGTAGTTATTGGATATGGCAGCGTTAAAAAAGAAGATTTAACAGGATCTGTTGATTTAATTACTTCAAAAGATTTTAACCAAGGTCATGTAATTTCTGCACAACAACTTATCAGTGGCAAAATTGCTGGTGTTTCTGTAACATCTGGTAGTGGTGCTCCTGGTGAAGGGCAAAGTATTGTAATTAGGGGACTTGGTTCTTTATCATTGACAAGCTCACCTTTAATTGTAGTTGATGGTATTCCTTTAAATGATGGTGGTGTTGGCGGTTCTAGAAACCCTTTAAACATTATCAATCCGAATGATATTGAAAGCATGGTGGTTTTAAAAGACGCTTCTGCAACAGCTATTTACGGTTCAAGAGCTGCAAATGGTGTGATTTTAATTACTACTAAAAAAGGAAAAGACACGGCGTTTAAATTCAACTTTAATACCGCTACATCGGTTTCTACAGTTGTTGATCAAGTAAATGTACTCTCTACTTCTCAATTTATTACTTTAGTAAAGAATACAGGCGATGCGGCAGCTATTGCGCGTTTAGGACATTCAAATACTAATTGGCAAGATCAAATTTATACTGATGCCATTGGGTCTGAAAGTTCTTTCAGTGCTTTAGGCAGTGCTTATAAAATTCCTATGCGATTATCACTAGGATATTCTAATCAAGATGGTATTTTAAGACGTGATAACTTTAAACGTACAACTGCATCTTTAAATTTAACACCTAGCTTACTAAATAACCATTTAAAAATAGAATTAAATGCGCGTGGCATGTACAACGAAAACTTCTTTGGTAACAGAGGTGCTATTGGTTCTGCTGCTGGATTTGACCCAACACAATCTGTTTTTGACCCAAGTTCAAGATTTGACAAATATTTTGCTTGGACCGGTTCTAATGGCTATCAATTAAACTTAGCGGGCACCAATCCGGTAGCTTTAATAAATTTAGTAGATGATACTGCCGAAGTGAGACGTTTAGTAAGCAATGCTAAATTTGATTATAATTTGCAATTTTTTCCTGATATAACAGCTACTGTTAACGTTGGTTATGATAAATCAAATAGTCATGGTAGAACCATAACTTCTCCATTTATCCCCACATCTGATACCTCATTTAATGGTTCTAGAAACCGTTATACTCAAGAAGCAACAAACAAATTATTCGATGCCTATTTAACTTACAAAAAATCGTTTAACGAAGCTCATAATTTAAATGTCGTTGTAGGTCATTCTTATCAATCTTTTGAATTTAATAACTATAGCTTTGATAGCGAAAAGCAAAAACATGGTAATACTTTTGAATTTATAGATAAATCTAAAAATGTTCTGCTATCTTATTTTGGCAGATTAAATTATGATTTTAAAGGCAAATATTTAATTACCGCAACGGTAAGAGCTGATGCCTCTTCAAAATTAAATCCAAATGATCGCTGGGGTTATTTTCCATCTGTAGCTTTAGCTTGGAATATCAATAAAGAAGACTTTATAAAATCAAAAACTATAAACGAATTAAAATTGCGTGCTGGTTATGGTGAAGTTGGTAATGTTAATGGATTGGGCGATTATAACTTCTTAACCCGATATACCGGAAGTCAATCTACGGCTAACTATCAATTTGGCACAAGCTTTTTACAAACATTTAGACCTGAGCCCATCAACGAAAACCTCTCTTGGGAAGTTGGTAAAACTTATAATATTGGTTTAGATTACGCCTTATACGACAATAAAATCTCGGGTTCGGTAAATGCCTACATCAAACAAACAAAAGACCTCATTGCACAAGCTTTTGTTGATCCTTTTACAAATTTTGGAAACAAAATAGATAAGAATATCGGTGATATGGAAAATAAAGGTGTCGAGTTTACTTTAAATGTTGTTCCGGTTAAAACTGATGATTTTAAATGGAACATAAGCTATAATGTTGCCTTTAATAAAAATACCGTTACAAAACTTCCCTTTATTCAAGCCGTAGGCGGAATTAGCGGTGGCGTTGGCAACAATATTCAAACCCACACTAAAGGGGTATCGCCTTATAGTTTTTTAGTTTACCAACAAGTTTATAACAGCGCTGGCAAACCAATTGAAGGTGTTTATGTTGATAGAAACGGCGATCATATCATTAATGATAATGATAGATATCTTTACAAAGATCCTTATGCCGATATTATTATGGGTTTAAATACGCATTTAGATTATAAAAATTGGGATTTAGATATTGTTACAAGAGCTAATTTTGGTAATTACGCCTATAATAATGTGGCTTCAAGTACCGGTTATTTAAGACGTGCAACTGATAACAACATCTTAACAAACCTACATTCGGGTTATATTAACACAGGCTTTGTTAATACAACAGAAACTAATTTACTTAGCGATTATTTTGTAACCGAAGCGTCATTCTTTAAAATAGATAACATCACTTTGGGATATCGCTTAAATAATGTCATTGAAAAAACGTCTTTCAGATTTTATGGTGCTGTGCAAAATGTTGCAACCATTACTAATTATACAGGCTTAGATCCAGAAATTTCTGGTGGTATTGACAACAACTTTTATCCAAGACCAAGAACATTTGTACTAGGTGTTAATATTGATTTTTAAAAAATAGAAATATGAAAAATATAATTAAAAAATTCATTTTTGTTGTAGCTATTGGCTCTTTAATAGTTGCGTGCAAAAATGATTTGAATCAATTTCCAATTGATCCAGATAGTTTTACACAACAAGACGTATTTGCTAATGCTACCGTAGCAAAGGGTGCTTTGGCAAAATTATACGCTAGTTTGGCACTTACAGGTCAACAAGGACCTGCCGGTCAACCTGATATTTCAGGTATAGACGAAGGCTTCTCGCAGTTTTCGAGAATGCTATTTAATCTTAATGAATTAACAACAGACGAAGCCGTAGTTGGTTGGGGTGACCCAGGTTTACCAGATTTACACGGAATGTCTTGGTCAAGTAGTAATGACTTTACCGAAGCCATGTATTCTCGTTTAGCTCAAGAAGTTTCTTTTTGTAATTCATTTATTAAAAATGCCGAAGCTTTAACAGGTGCCGATGTTCAAACTTATATCGCAGAAGCCCGATTTTTAAGAGCTTTTGCCTATTATAATTTGATGGACCTTTATGCCAATGTTCCTTTAACAACAACTATTTCAACCGATTTGCCAACTCAAAGCAATAGAGCAGAAATTTTTGCTTTTGTTGAATCAGAATTGTTAGCAATTAAAGATCAATTATTGCCAAGTGGGGCAAACGAATATGGTCGAGTGGATAGAGTTGCCGCTTGGGCTTTATTGTCAAGATTGTATTTAAATGCCGAAGTTTGGACAGGTAGTGCGAAATATACAGAGTCTGTAACTTATTCAAACCTTGTTATGAATTCGTCTTATACAATAAACACTACCGATGCCAATGGAAACGGAACTGCTTATGATGAATTATTCTTGGCTGATAACAATACCAACGGCGCACAAAGCGAATTTATTTTTGCCTTAAACTTCGATGGAAATCAATCGCAAACTTATGGTGGTACAACATTTTTAGTGCACGCCGCTATTGGGGGTTCTATGAATCCGGCTAATTTTGGTGTTAACGGCGGTTGGGGCGGTTTACGAACCACAAAAAACCTCGTTAATAAATTTACAGCTAATACAAACGACTTAAACAGCGCCTTAGGATTAGTTTCTGATTGGGGTCTTGTGGGCAGTGCTACTACAAATGGCTGGAACGGTCCCGATATGGAAATGCACCAAACTTCTGCAGGTGTATTCTCTATGTACGCTACTTTAACTGCTGGTGAAATGAAATTTAGATTTAACGAAGATTGGGGAAATAATTATGGTGATGATGGCGCAAATGGTTCAATAGAATCTGGTGGTTCAAATATTGTAATTGCTGGAGCCGGTACCTATTTTGTCACCTTAAATTTAAATACTAATACTTACACCATTACACCATTTACAGGAGATAAAAGAGGCATGTTCCATTCAGATGGTCAAACTTTAGAAATTGAAAGTATCCCTCCTTTTAAAGATGGTTACGCTGTAAGCAAATTTAAAAATGTCGATTCTAATGGAAACCCTGGTGGAGATTCAAGTGGTAACTTTGTTGATACTGATTTACCTTTAATTCGTTTAGCCGAAATCTATTTAAATTACGCCGAAGCAACCTTAAGAGGTGGTGGTGGTGATTTAGGTATTGCTACAACCAAAATTAATGAATTACGTCAAAGAGCTTATGGCAATAACTTAGGAAATATCAAAAGTTCTGACTTAAACTTAGGTTTTGTATTAGACGAAAGATCTAGAGAATTGTATTGGGAAGGTCAAAGACGTACAGATTTAGTACGTTACAATTACTTCACTACCGATAGCTATTTATGGCCTTTTAAAGGTAATGAGGCAACTGGTATTTCTGTACCATCTTTTAGAAATATTTTCCCTTTGCCTATTAATGTATTATCTACTAATCCTAACCTTACTCAAAATACAGGTTACTAATTTGGACTAAAATGAAAAAAATAATTAAAAATTGTCTCTTTTTATTCAGCGTCGTTCTCGTTATGAGTTCATGTGATAATAAACCTATTATTGCATTGTTACCCAATTCGAATACTACGGTTGGCTTATCTTCTAGTGCAGTAGTTTTAACAGAAGATATTGCAGCAACTGAAGTATTAACAGTTAGTTGGACAGACCCAGATTTTGGCTTTAGTGCAGCAGCTTCCTATAGAATCCTAATCGATTTAAAAGGTGGAAACTTTACTAATCCTCAAATAATTGCTGTAGGAGCAAACCGAAGTAAGATTTTTACCGCTCAAGAATTAAATGGTAAAATGTTGGCATTGGGTTTAAAACCAAATGTAGCATCTGATGTAGATATTAAAATACAGACTACCTTAAGCGCTGCTAAAGAAATGCTGTCTAATACCGTAACTCTAACAATAACGCCATATTCTTCGCTTCTAAATTTATCTACTAACTTAGGTATTGTAGGTAGCGCCACTCCAGGTGGATGGGGTAATGAATTTATTAAAGATTTACCTTTTTATACCACATCGGTAACGGGCGTATATGTTGCCTATGTAACCTTAAGAGATGGCGAAATTAAATTTAGAAAAGATAACTTGTGGGCTGAAAATTTTGGTGACACTGACGCAGATGGTACTCTAGAATCTAGTGGTGCCAATATTGCTGTAACTGCTGGCACCTATAAAATTACTGTAAATACCAATAATTTAACCTGGACTAAAGAAGACTTTACTTGGGGTCTTGTTGGTAGTGCCACCCCTAATGGTTGGGGTAATGGTCCCGATTTTAAATTACAATACAATTCCTATTCTGATGACTGGAGAACTGTTGTTACCCTTGTAGATGGGGAAGCTAAATTTAGATTCAATAATGATTGGGGTGTAAATTTAGGTGATAATGGCGCCAATGGTACTTTAGAACCAGGTGGTGATAATATAGCTGTAACTGCAGGTCATTATCTTGTTATTTTGAATTTAAATACCAATGAATATTCACTTGAAAAGATTGATGTTTGGGGCCTTGTTGGTAGTGCAACACCTAACGGTTGGGGCAACGGACCTGACACCAAATTTATACCCGATTTTGGAATTCATGAAGGTGTATTTTATATCAATGGCATTACCTTAATTGATGGAGAAATTAAAATCCGTCAAAATGATGCTTGGGGAGTGAACTTTGGAGATGATGGCAACGATGGCACTTTAGAAGCAGGTGGTGCAAACATCCCAGTAACTGCAGGCACCTATAATGTAGTATTTGATTCGGTTGCCGGCACCATTAAATTATACCGCTGGTAAAATTTTTAATAATAATTATTTGAATTTATTTTATAAAGACGGGCTTTAATTAAAGCCCGTTTTTTCAATTTTTAAAAACTCTACCCATGTTAAAAAAGTACTTTTTAGCCCTTGTTTTAATACTTTCTAGCTTTTTTATTAAAGCTCAAGTAACAACCACTCCAACTTTACCTACGGTTTCTGATGCCATAACCATAACGTTTGACGCTACAGGTACCGAATTAGCCAACTATTCAGGTACTGTTTATGCACATACAGGTGTTACTTTAAGTGGTTTAAAATGGCAAAAAGTTAAAGGTACTTGGGGTAATAATGCCACACAACCAGCGCTTACAAAAATAAGCACTAATATTTATCAATTAAGTATCACGCCAAATGTGACTTCTTATTACGGAATTACCACCGGAACAGTATCCGAACTAGATTTTGTATTCCGTTCTGCCGATGGCCCTAAGCAATACCCAAGAGGTTCAGACATTTTTATTCCCATTTATGCCGCAGGTTTAAATGTGACCATAACCAGTCATGCTAACAACGATGCCATAGTACAAAATACAACACAAACCATTTCTGCCGATGCCTCTTTAGCATCAACCATTAAAATATATGTTGATAATGTGCTTCAAACCACAGCCACATCGGCTACAACAGCTAGTAAAAGTTATACATTTTCTACTACTGGGAGTCATTTATTAAAAGCTACGGCAACTTTAAATTCAATAACCAAGACCGATTCGGTGAGTGTGTTTGTAAAATCTACAACCCAAATTGCCAGTATTCCGTCCGGAATGAAAAACGGTATTAATAAAAATAATGATGGCAGCGTCACCTTTGTGCTGACAGCGCCTAATAAAACTGACGCCTTTGTTATGGGCGATTTTAATAACTGGTTGCTCAATGAAACATACCACATGAAAAAGGACGCAGCCACCAATCAATTTTGGATAACCATATCGGGCTTAGATCCAAATACCGAATATGCTTATCAATATCATGTTGATTACAACTTAACGATAGCCGATCCTTTTGGTCATAAAATATTAGATCCAAGTAATGATCAGTATATTCCGACGAGTACTTTCCCAAATATAAAAGCCTATCCAACCGGTTTAACAACAGGTATTGTTTCAACTTTTACCATTGCCGAACCCACTTTTAACTGGACAAGTTCTTACACCGCTCCCAATAAAAATAATTTAATTATTTACGAACTATTATTACGAGATTTTGAGGTGGTTGGCACAACCGATATTGGCGATTACAACAAAGCCTTAACGCATTTAGATTACCTGCAAAATTTAGGTGTTAACGCCATCGAATTGATGCCGGTATCAGAATTTGAAGGAAATGATAGTTGGGGTTATAATCCGTCTTTTCACGGTGCACTAGACAAAGCTTATGGCACCCCAACCAATTATAAAACGTTTATTAACGAATGCCACAAACGCGGTATCTCTGTAATTATGGACGTGGTTTATAATCATACAATGGGCTCAAGCCCGTTAGCTCAACTTTATTGGGACGGCACAAATAATCGTCCGAGTGCTACAAGCCCGTATTTAAACCCAATTGCCAAACACGATTTTAATGTTGGTAACGATATGAATCACGAGAGTGCTTATACAAAAACCTATGTTAAAGAAACCTTGCAATATTGGTTGCAAGAGTATCACGTTGACGGATTTAGATTCGATTTATCTAAAGGCTTTACCCAAAATAATACTCTGGGAAATTCGGGGATGATGGCCAACCAAGATAATAGCCGTATCGCTATATTAGAAGATTACGCTACTTTTATTTGGGGCGTTAACAGTAGTGCTTATGTTATTTTAGAACATTTTGCCGATAATGCCGAAGAAAAAATTCTCGCCAATTACGGTATGATGCTTTGGGGGAATATGAATAATAATTATGCGCAAAACACCATGGGCTTTTCTTCAAGTGCCGATGTTTCATGGTTGTCTTATGTAAACAGAGGATGGAATAATCCAAATGTGGTAGGATATATGGAGAGTCATGATGAAGAGCGCCTCATGTATAAGAACTTAACTTTTGGTAGCAGTAGTGGCGCCTATAATGTTAAAACATTAGCCACTGCCTTGAAACGCGAAGAATTGGTGGCTAATTTCTTTTTTACAATTCCCGGTCCAAAAATGATTTGGCAATTTGGCGAATTAGGCTACAATTTTAGCATCAATACGTGTCAAGATGGAAGCGTTAATAATAATTGTAGATTGTCAAGAAAGCCAATTCATTGGGAATATTTGAACGATGCAAACCGCAAAAACGTCTACGATGTTTGGCGCACCTTAGCTGCTTTTAAGCAACAGCAACCCGTTTTTAACTCTACTAATTTTACTTTAAATGTATCGACATTAAATAAAAATATTGTATTGCGCGATGCTTCAATGGACGTGGTGTTATTGGGGAATTTCAACCTTACAGCCCAAAATATAGCGCCCAATTTTACCAAAACCGGCACTTGGTATGAGTATTATTCAGGTAGCACGCTTAACGTTACCAATGTTAACAGTTCACTAAATATGCAACCTGGTGAGTATCGTATGTATTCAACGGTTCAATTAAACAACCCATTGGCGATAGAAAAAGTAGGAAGTGCTTTAAACAATTTATTACAAATTTATCCAAATCCGGTAAACGATAATTTTAGTTTGAATCAAGCTGTGCAAATGATTAAAATCTATGATTTATCTGGCAGATTGGTTAAACAATTTAAAGGCAATTTCGCTAAAAACCAACTTTTTGATATCAATACACTAGCGCCATCGGTGTATTTGCTTAAAATAGAAACTGTAGCTGCTAAAGTTTATTCAAAAAAATTGATAAAATATTAAAACCCATAATAAAACAATTATTACAAGATGCTATAAAGCATTTCAAAAGCCACTTTTATAAATAAATATTTAGCATTAAGCTAGTTATTGTTTAAAAATCAGATTCTTTTTTATTACCTTCGTGACTTAGTTTAAAGTTTTAATACCCTTTATTATGAAAAAAGCAGTCCTTGTTTTTATATTATTTACTAACGCCTTAATATTTTCTCAATCTAATGCAGAAATTTCAACTGTCTATTTAAATAAAGCTGAAAAAAATTACAAAAATTTAGAAATAGACCAAGCCCTAATAAATTTTAATAAAGCTATTGCACTTAAAGACACCATTAATGATTCAACTACCGCTCGATTAGGCGTTTTAATTTATTATGAATTACAGGAATATGAGAAAGCTTTTAATTATGCTAAGCGTTATTTTATATTAGAAAAAAACAAACGTACTGAAGATTATCAACAACAGCTTGAACTATATGTCACTATTAAAGATGAACTCGATAAAATAAAAGCACTTGCTGTACTTCAAGAAACAGAACGCCTTCTAAAAGAAAAAGAGTTAAGAAAATTAGATTCCTTAAAATTGGTTTGGAAACAACAAGCCTTATCCATGTCAATAAAAGCCGACAGCATCTATACTTTTAATAAATACAACACGGCATTATATATAAATTCCGGTAATTTTGGGGTATTAAATGATGATGGGGCGATACTGGTTAAAGCCGATGAATATAAAGCAGCTTATAGTTTTGACAGCTATTTTATTTTAATGAATACCGAAACCAATCCTACAAAAATTTATTGTTATAACGCCAAATTTAAGCAAGGCTTTAAACTCCCGGATATTTCAGAATTTAATCCACTCGCCACACATTATGGCAAAGTGATGTTTCCCAGAGAAAATAATAAGCTTATTTGCTATCCTAATAATTCTTTAAAAGTATTAGTGTATGATTTATCAGAAAGAAAATTTACCCCATACAACGATGATAAAGACCTGTTTAAAATTTTAGAAAAAAAGAAATTTATTGATAATTCAAATAAAGAAGGCGATGTTAAAATTGGCAAAACTTGGTATCGCTATGGCGGACAAGTAGGTGGCGGAATAAGCCCGCTTTACAATACCGATTACACCATTTTTGGCTATTTATGCGCTATTGATGGCAAAATGCTTCCATTTAAAGATTACAATTATATAGGCACATCTTATAATGAAAAAATTCAAGCATCAACAAATAATGAGACCTTTTGGATTAATCAAAACGGCACAAAAATAACCGCTCCTGAAAATGAAAATGGCATTTATGGTGGTGTTTCAAAAATTGAAAAACAAGAGGATGGTTCTTATTTAATCTATCAAAATATAGAGGGCAAAAACACCTTTATATCAGAAACTAAAAAACTGTTGAATTTAGAGGATTTCCTAAAAAATTATCAAAACCAAGAGCAATAATTTAAGATTACTTTATTGAAGTAGTAAAATTCCTGTTATCATAGGTTGATATAAATTGATAAAGCGATTCGTTGTTGGCATTGAGTTTATTTTCAATACCCGTAACAGCTTCTTTATAATTCTCTCGTACAACCCCTTTTAATCGGTTAAATAAATCCTTTGTACTTGTAGAGAGCTTTTTTCCTTCTTTTTCAAAATTACCAAGCTGATAACACAAGCTAAAACCTTGTTGATTAAACTCAATGATTAAGGTATATTCAATGTTGTATTTATCAATTTTACCACCGCGAAAAGGTGTCCAAACATTGGGTTCAATTGTTCTTATGATGATTGCTTTACTTTGGTTGTTTACCTGCATAATCTCATCAATATCATCGTGATTGAGTGCAAGCCATTCTACCGTTCTTTTAAAAGTGTTTTCCAGAGTTAAATCAGCAAAGGAAACATTGACGATAGCGATTCCTTTTGAGGTTAAATTTATTTTGGGGATTTGGCTAAAACTCATCAAAGAATTAAACACAAATATTAAAATGATTGTTTTTCTCATTTCGTCTAATTTTAAAAAAAATTTAGTTTAGGACTTTATTTAGTTAAAACAACTTATTTTGTAAATACCCTAAACCAATTTTTAAAAAACCAGCAAAATTTAAGGAAGTTTAATCTAATTAAAAATGAGAGGAGTTAGTTAAAATATTATTGCAATGATTACCTGAATCAAACATTGTTGGCTCTTTAAACTTTAAAAAAATCACCCTTAAAACAAATGGTTTTTATACTTCTAGATATTCTAAAAGCATAAAAACCATTTGGTAATTTTGTGTTTGAAACACAAGCTGTAATTGTCTAATCTATTTGGGTAAGTCTTAAAGTATTTACCTTTCCTCTTTCTTTAATTGGCATAGCTGTTAATGAAATGGTATAATCGCCAGAGTCAATATAGCCTTTTTCTTTGGCGATATTATTAATATCGACTATCGTTGCGTCAGTACTCATCATTCTTTCATAATAAAAAGCTTTTACACCCCAAAGTAAGTTAAGCATTGCCATAATACGTCGGTTTGAAGTAAAGGCCAAAATATGAGCATGAGGTCTTCTAGCAGAAATTTGAAAAGCGGTATAGCCACTATTTGTAAGTGTATTTATGGCAGCTACATCAATATTTTCGGCCATAACACTTGCTTGATGGCAAATAGTTTTAGTAATTAACCGCTCGTTAACAGTTGTAAAAGCCGATGTATCCATTTTAATTAAGGACGAATTTTCAACATTTTCAATAATACTTCGCATTTTTTTGATGACTTCGAGTGGATATTTTCCTACGGATGTTTCGCCAGAAAGCATCACAGCATCGGCGCCATCCATAATTGAGTTAGCCACATCATTAACTTCGGCGCGTGTGGGAACTTGGTTTTCAATCATCGTTTCCATCATTTGCGTAGCGATAATTACGGGAATTCTAGCGGCTTTGGCTCTCGCTACCAACCTTTTTTGAATCAGCGGAACTTCTTCCATTGGAACTTCAACACCTAAATCACCGCGAGCCACCATCAAACCGTCGCAATGACTACATATTTGAGCAATATTTAATAGCGCTTCGGGTTTTTCTATTTTAGCTATTACTGGAATTTTATAAGATGAATTATCAGCGATAAGCTTATTGAGTAAATCTAAATCATTAGAAGTTCTTACAAAAGATAAGGCAATCCAATCAACTTCAAGACTTATCGCAAATAAAGCATCTTTGATATCTTTATTTGTAAGTGCGGGTTGCGAAATATTTGTATTAGGAAGGTTCACACCTTTCTTAGATTTTAATTCACCGCCTCTTAAAACCTTAGTAACTACTTCATCTTTACCATTTGTGCTGATGACCTCGAAAAGTAATTTGCCGTCATCTACTAAAATATGTTCTCCAACTTTTACGTCTTGTGGAAAATGTTGGTAAGTCATAAAAGCCTTGTTTTTAGTGCCTTCACAATTATTAGTGGTAAACGTAAAAACATCATTTAAATTAAGAACAATGCCATTTTCCATCACGCCAACACGTAATTTTGGACCTTGTAAATCGGCTAAAATAGCCACATTATAATCGAGTTCATTATTTAAAGATCTGATAGTTTTAACATTTTGTTCAACTACGGCGTAATCGGCGTGCGAAAAATTAATTCTAAAAACATTGACACCGGCGGTCATCATATCACTCATAATTTTTCTGTCGCTACACGCAGGGCCTAATGTTGCAACTATTTTTGTCTTTTTTCCTTTATGTATCATCTTTAAAAAATTAGGTATTCTTTTTGTTTTAACTGTTCTGGATCTGTTGTGTAAGCTGTTATAACTTGCCTGATAGTGTTTATTTTTTCTACAATTGAATTTATTTGATGCTTTGTTAAACCTTCTGAAATTTTAAGAAAAAAATCTACTTTTTTAGAGTCATTTATAAGATACGAAACAACAGTTTCGCTGAGCAAAGTATTGTAAAATAAAGCATTTTTGGTAGATGTTTTATATTCAACCAATAAATTCTTATTGGCAATGAGATTATAGGTTACAAAATTTGAAGGATCATCATATTCATATAATGAAAAGCTTCCTTTATTATTTTCAAAATCTAAATCCTCATCTCTTCTATAAAGTTTTAAATTTAAAGTCTGATTTATAAAAAATGCCAATCTATAATCTTCTAAGCTTGTGTGAATGCAAATTAAGTTATAGTCATGCTCAATATCTAAAGTTAAAGTGTGTTGTTTTGACATAGCACTAAATTTTATTTTGAATTGCATAGTAACCTCTTTTTGCAGCTTTTTCTTCAGCTTTCTTTTTTGAAGTATCTCTAGCTTTTGCAATTTGAACGCCATCGATAAATAGTTTCACACTATATTGTTTGATGAGTTCATTGCCAGAGTCTTCATAAATATCAAATTTAATTTCTTTTTTTTCTTTTTGACTCCATTCTAACAATAAACTTTTATAACTAGTAATTTTTTGCTCTAATTGATTGATATTTACATACGGAATCAGAAGTTTATTATTGATAAAATCATTGCAAAAAGAAAATCCCTTATCGATGTATATGGCGCCGATTAAAGCTTCAAATACATTGCCGTGAATGTTATCGCTAAAGCGACTTTCTGAAACGGTGCTTTTTACAAATCCAAGAAGGTTTAAGTTTTTACCAATAGTATTTAAATTATTGCGACTCACTAATTTAGAGCGCATCTGTGTGAGATAACCTTCATCGCCTAAAGGTGCTTTGTTAAATAAATACGCTGCGATAACAGCGCTTATTATGGCATCACCTAAAAACTCTAGGCGTTCGTAATTGATAGGTTTTCCTTCTATATCAATTTGTTTTGTAGAGCTGTGTGTAAAAGCTTTTTTATAAACAGATAACGTTTTTGGTTTAAAGCCTAGAATATTCGCTAAATCATTGCTAAATCGGCTATCATCATCAGAATTCAGTTTTAGTTTTTTGCGAAAAAAGTTCATTAATAGTCGGTGTAGTTATGCTAATTTTTTAAAAAGCAAACAGGCATTATGACCTCCAAATCCAAAAGTATTACTTAATGCAACCTTAACATCACGTTTTTGAGCTTTGTTAAAAGTAAAATTTAATTTGTTGTCAATATGATCATCATCATTAAAATGATTGATGGTAGGCGGAACAATGCCGTATTTTATAGCTAGAATTGAGGCAATAGCTTCAATAGCGCCTGCGGCACCTAAAAGGTGGCCCGTCATTGACTTAGTAGAATTGATATTGATATTATAAGCGTGCGAGCCAAAAACGGCTTTTATCGCTTTTGATTCGGCAATATCACCTAAGGAAGTGGATGTGCCGTGCATATTTATAGCATCGACATCTTCTGGTTTTAAACCAGCATTTTTAATACAACTATGCATTACATTAATTGCGCCTAAACCTTCGGGATGTGGTGCTGTAATATGATGTGCATCAGCAGATAAACCGCCACCTACTAATTCGGCATAAATAGTTGCGCCACGTTTCATGGCGTGTTCGTATTCTTCCAAAATTATGGAGCCAGCGCCTTCGCCTAGAACAAATCCGTCACGATCTCTATCAAAAGGTCTTGATGCGGTTTTAGGGTCGTCATTACGTGTTGATAATGCAAACATCGCATTAAAACCACCAATGCCAGCAATGGTGATTGCCGCTTCAGAACCACCCGATACCATCACATCAGCATAACCTAAGCGAATGTAATTTAAGGCATCTATCATTGCATTTGCCGAAGAAGCACACGCAGCAACAGTTGTAAAATTGGGACCTCTAAATCCGTATTTAATTGAAATGTAGCCGGGTGCAATATCGGCTATCATTTTAGGAATAAAAAATGGATTAAATCTGGGAGAACCATCGCCTTTGGCAAAATTCAGCATTTCTTCTTGAAATGTTTCTAAGCCGCCAATACCGGCACCCCAAATTACACCAACACGATCTTTGTTTATTTTGTCTAAATCTAATCCAGAATCTAAAATGGCTTCATCTGCAGCCACCATAGCATATTGGGTAAATTTATCCATTTTACGCGCATCTTTACGGTCGATAAAATCTGTTGCTACAAAGTTCTTTAACTCGCAAGCAAATTGTGTTTTGAATTTAGACGCATCAAAATAAGTAATTGGGGCGGCTCCGCTAACGCCGTTAACTAAGCCGTTCCAATACTCTTGTAGATTATTACCAATTGGTGTTAAAGCACCAAGCCCGGTTACAACTACGCGTTTTAATTTCATACTAAATTAATTATTTAGCTGCTTCGATGTAAGAAATAGCTTGACCTACTGTGCTGATGTTTTCAGCTTGATCATCAGGGATTTGAATGTCAAATTCTTTTTCAAATTCCATAATTAATTCAACAGTGTCAAGTGAGTCAGCTCCTAAGTCATTAGTAAAGCTAGCTTCAACAGTTACTTCATTTTCGTCAACGCCTAGTTTGTCAACGATTATTGCTTTTACTCTAGAGGCAATGTCAGACATAATTTTTAAGTTTTAATTTAAATTAGACTGCAAAAATAAAAAACTTTAGATTAAAACGTGTGATTTATTTAAAATATACCATATTAAATACAAACAAAGTTTAAAAATTGGTTGACTATGTTAATAATTATCCTTTTTTTTGTGGAGAATTAAATCCAAAAATCGATTGAAACATCTCGTTATATTTGCTTCCGGATCGGGGTCGAATGCCGAAAATATTGTCCGTTATTTTATTTCTAATTCTCAGGTTAAAATTGATTTAATAGCTACAAACAATAGCTCTGCAGGTGTTATTGAGCGCGCAAAGCTTTTGAATATTTCTTGTCTTATTTTTAAAAAATCCGATTTACAATCAGATGAAATTTTAAAACTTGATGCTGTTAAAAATGCCGATTTAATAATCTTAGCCGGATTTTTATTAAAAATCCCAATTAATTTTATTTTAGCATTTCCAAAAAAAATAATCAATATTCACCCTGCTTTACTGCCAAAATATGGTGGAAAAGGGATGTTTGGAGACCATGTCCATCAATCTGTGATAGCAAATAACGAAATAGAATCGGGTATCAGCATTCATTATGTCAATGAAAACTATGACGAAGGGGCTTTGATTTTTCAAAAATCTTTTCCACTTGACGCAAATGAAACCGCAGAAACCCTAGCTCAAAAGATTCATAAACTAGAATATCAGTATTTTCCACTCGTTATTGACAACTTGTTACTAGATGGGAGAAAATAGTGTTCATATCTATACTGATGGTGCTTGTAGCGGAAATCCTGGAAAAGGTGGTTATGGCATTGTGATGGAATGGGTAGGAAAACCGTATAAAAAAGAATTTTCGGCTGGATATAATTTAACCACTAATAATAGGATGGAACTTTTGGCGGTAATTGTCGCTCTAGAAAACTTAAAAACTGACAATTTAGAGGTTACCATTTTTTCGGATTCAAAGTATGTAGTTGATGCAGTAGAAAAGAAATGGGTTTTTGGTTGGGAGAAAAAATATTTTACGGGGAAAAAAAATAGTGATTTATGGATTCGGTTTTTAAAAATTTACCGTAAAGTTAATCCGAAATTTGTTTGGGTTAAGGGACATAATAACCATCCACAAAATGAGCGCTGTGATGTTTTGGCGGTGACAGCCAGTCAGCAAAAAAAACTATTAACCGATGTCCAATTTGAAGGTAAAAATCCGGAACTTCTTTAAGACAACATCATTTTTGCTTTCTTAATTGCTGTAACCATCACGTCAATTTCGGCTCTCGTATTATAAAAAGCAAACGAAGCCCTTACCGTTCCCGGAATTTTATAAAAATCCATAATTGGCTGCGTGCAATGATGTCCTGTTCTTACGGCAATTCCGAGTTTATCAATAATACTACCAATATCATAAGGATGAATACCATCTATATTAAAGGAGATAACGCTGGCTTTTTTTGTCGAAGTACCAAATATTCTTAGACCCTCAATTTCTAACAATTTTTCAGTGCCATAAACTAATAAATCATTTTCTTGTTGCGCTATATTTTCTATACCAATTTCATTAATGTAGTCAATAGCCGTTCCAAAAGCGATGCCATCAGCAATGTTTGGTGTGCCTGCTTCAAATTTATGAGGTAAATCGGCATAAGTAGTCTTTTCGAATGTAACAGTTTTAATCATTTCGCCACCACCGTGATAGGGTGGTAATTTATTTAGCCAAGTTTCTTTTCCGTAAAGGAAACCAACTCCGGTTGGGCCATACATTTTATGAGCCGATACACAATAAAAGTCGCAATCTAAATCTTGCACATCAATTTTTAAATGTGGTGCGGCTTGTGCGCCATCAATTAAAACAGCAGCGCCAACTTGATGGGCTTTGGTAATAATATCTTTTACAGGATTGATGGTCCCCAAAGTGTTTGAAATATGATTAACGGCGACCAATTTTGTTTTATCGGATAATAAGTTGGCAAAAGCATCCATTAATAATTCACCATGTTCATTAATTGGAATGACCTTGAGGATGGCTCCACTTTTTTCGCACGCCAATTGCCAGGGTACAATATTAGAATGATGCTCTAGATGAGAGATAATTACTTCATCACCTTTATTGAGTAGTTGCGAAAATCCGCTGGCTATCAAATTAATACTTTCGGTAGTACCGCGTGTAAAGATAATTTCATGAGCATATTGTGCATTAAAGTGGAACTGAATTTTCTGACGCGCTTCCTCATAGGCATTTGTAGCCAACTGGCTCAAGGTGTGAACGCCCCTGTGAATATTTGCATTTATGGTCTTATAATAATTTGAAATACTATCAATAACTATTTGTGGTTTCTGACTGGTGGCGGCATTATCGAAGTAAACCAAAGCCTTTTTATTAACCTGTTGACTCAAAATAGGGAAATTTGCTCTAATTTTAGCAATATCTAACATAATTCTCTTTTAAATAATTTAAAAAAACAAAAGTACTAATTAGAAATTATTAACAGACTCAAAAATGATACGTTCAATGAAAAGAGTTATAAAAAAATTTAAAAACTACTTAAGTATCTGACAATAAGTGTATTTATTATCAAATTACCTTAATTAGGAAGTGCAATTTGAACTTATTTTAATCTTTTAGCACTCCCAAATAAAACATTTAAACTTTTTTAAATATTTATTTAAAATAATTATTTATTTCTAATAAATAATTTTATACATTTGTGGCGTTAAAAAAAAGTTAAATTAACAATTAAAAATTGAATAAAATGAAAAAAAGAAATTTGTTTTTAGGATTAGCATTAATCTCTTTAGTATTTGCATCATGTAAAGATGCTAACGTTGCCCAAGCTGAAAAATCAGTAGATTCTTATGTTGCTTTTGTTGACTCAGTTGTTGCAATTGATTCAGTTGAAGTTAGAACTAATTGGTCTACAATTGACGCCGCTTATCAAACAAAAGTTGGCGAAGCTGAAGGCGCTTTAGAAAACTTAAAAGAAAAAGAAGCAGCTCAAGCTAAAATTGATGCAGGTAAAGCTAAATATGATGCTTTTAAAGCAGTAATTGATGCAGAATTAGCAGCAGCAGCAGTTGATACTACAGCAGTAGCAGTTGATACTACAGCAGTAGCTAAATAATTCTAAAGATTCAGAAAAAATTATAACCTTTTGGTTAATTTTTAAAATGACAGCTCGTAGTGGCTGTCATTTTTTTTGCTACCTATTTAAAAAATTATTCATTTTCAATGTTCTAATAAAAAAAAATTATATTTTTATACTTTAATTCCTGTCTAAAGATATTTATAATCCATATTTATCTTTGAACAAACTAAACGGCATACCCCTCATTTTATAAGCACATCATTGTGTTTATGTCAATATCTATTGATGTAAATACCCTAATAAATATTATATCATGAGACGAAAATTATTTTTTACAAGTGCCTTTTTTGGCTTAATTTTTTACAGTTCTTTTGCCCAAACAACTCTCTCCGCTGGAGATGTTGCTATAACATCTTTTAATTCGGACGATCTTGATGAGTTTAGTTTTGTTTTATTAAAAGACATCACAAGTGGTACAATAATCTATTTTACTGCAAATGGTTGGGACGATGATGCCAATGGTGGTGGTATCGCGCCAACTTGGGGAAACATTGATGAAGCAACCCTTAAGTGGACTAGTAATACAGCTATGAGTTGTGGAGCGGAAGTTCAAATTATTTTACCATCGGTCAATTCAACACTCGATGTTAGTACAGGAAGCGTTGTAAAATATGGTAATTGGGGTTTTAAAATTTCAGGTGATGCCATCATCGTTTATCAAGGAACAGGAAAACCTCTTAATGGAACTGAAGTAACTACTTTTTTATGGGTTTTTAACACGGGAACGGTTGGCTTTGTTTCAGATGCTGCAGCAACTGCTACAACCGGAATTCCTACTAGTTTAATAGATGGTACAAATGCTGTTTATGCTGGAACCTTAGATAATTTTCAGTACAATTGTTCAAATACACTAGGACCAGTCGCCTCTTTAAAAACAGCATTAGCTACTCCTGGAAACTTTTCAGGTACTAATACTGCTGTTAATTATAAAGCATCAGGTTGCTCATTTTACTGTGCTACTGTCAATACTTGGTCAGGAACCACCAATACCGATTGGAATAATGCCGGTAATTGGAGTGATGGCATTCCAAACGGCTCGAGTACAGTGAGTATTCCTAATGTAACAAATAAACCAATTATAAGTTCGGTTACAAATGCCTTAGTTAACAATATTACTGTAGGTGACATCTTAACCATAAATGGAGGGGGAAGCTTATCTATTGCCAGTAATCTCACCAATAACGGCACTTTTAACATTAACTCAGATGCCACAACTAATGGTTCTTTAGTCGTTACTGGAACTGCATCTGGAAATGTTACTTATAACCGTTACCTCTCTAGTAATGGCACTACCAAATGGCATTTATTTGGCGCGCCAGTAGGTAACCAAGATATTAATTCATTTGTCACAACTGCCGGAAATAT